>WGBG01000079.1 GCA_015494395.1 Deltaproteobacteria bacterium | reverse complement strand
GCAAGGCCTGTCAGAATGGCTGCAAGGCTGGTGGCAAGGTAGTAAATTACGGTGGCAATGCCCAGTCTCCCAATGCGTGACTCTTTGCCCATTTCCGAGACCCCAGTGACAATGGAGGAAAGAATCAGGGGAACTATGAGCATTTTAAGGGCATTTAGAAAGAGGGTGCCCAAAAAGTCATAGGCAGCAAGGACCGGGATTCCAAAAATTGTGCTTTCAATGCCTGTAATCAAGCCTGCTGCAAAGGCAGCAAAGAGGCTCAGTGCAATCTGGACCTGGAAGGATGGAAGTTTCATGGATAAAGGAGCCATTTTCTGCGTTGCTGCCTGAACTCTTCAAGCTCTTTGCGCCACATCTCTTCCATCTGGGAAGGAGATGCCCCCTGTTCTACAGCCTCTCTCACCCTGCGATCCCCTATGATAAGATCTGCGGGTAAACGCTCAAACTCATACTCGTAGGGCGGTTCTTTCCACTGGAAATCATCTGCATGAATGCGCCTTACTGCCGAGAGCATTGCCAGTGTGAACAGAAAGGAGTCAAATTTCTCCGGTGCCGTAACATGCACCTGGAACCCGCGGCACTGCTCTCCTGCCCACTTGTGGAATGTTGGCTCAAAAATTTGTTTTCGAAGGAAGAAGCCGTTCAGATGCCATTTGGAAAGCTGCCTGGATATGGCCTTTGTATCAAAAAATGGCGCGCCAAAGACCTCAAAGGGCCTTGTGGTTCCCCTGCCCTCTGAGATGTTTGTGCCCTCAAGAATTACCTGTCCCGGATAGACAGAGGCTGTATCATAGGTGGGCATGTTGGGGGAGGGCCAGACCCATGGAAGGCCAGTGTTAGGGAAGTGCATGGAGCGTTTCCAGCCCTGCATTTCAAGGATGTGCAATTCCATATCAAGCTTTAGAAAATACCTGAAGTACAGGGCAAGTTCACCTATGGTCATGCCGTGCCGCATGGGAATTGGGGCAAGCCCCACAAAGGACTGGCAGTCATCTTTTAGGAGATTTCCCTCAATCTTCTCCCCGCCTATTGGGTTTGGGCGGTCAAGGACCGCCACTGCCGTGCCGCATTCAGCACATTTTTTCATGCAGAGCAGCATGGTCCAGATATATGTATATACCCTGCAGCCCACGTCCTGCAGGTCAATTACAAAGAGGTCTATATCACGAAGCCATTCAGGTTCCGGCTCCCTTGTTTCCCCGTAGAGACTGAAGACTGGTATCCCCAGTTCCAGGTCAGTGCAGTGGTCAGACTCCTGCATGTTGTCCTGTCTGTCTGCATAGAGACCGTGCTGCGGGGAGAAGAGGCAGTGAAGCCTCTTTTCTGAAATCTGATAAATTAAATCCCTTGCATGGATAAATCTGGAATTTACTGATGCCTGGTTGCATAAAAGGCCCAGTTTCCGGTCTTTGAACCACGCCGGGGGAGAGGATGCCAATCTTTCAAGGCCGGTGATAATCATCTGTTTCTGTTAAAAATATTCTTGGAACGAGGCAGGTATTACAACAGAAAGTATTATCAATTTGCCACACTTCGGACAGGGCGGAGCATCCATACGTGGTACTGAAAAATATTCTGGGTCATATTTTCATTCTGCACTGCTCTCTTAAGGAATTGGAGATTAAAACATGTCCAGGGACTTGAGAAATACCCCCATTACTCCCAGGATGGAGATTGTGATGGCTATACTGAACATGCGCAATGTGAAATTGCGCTGATGGACGTCACGACTGTCAAGCTTGTCACCCAGGCGGTCAATAGAGGAAACAATCTGGTCCAGGCGTTTTTCAACATGCTCAAATCTCTAATCCACCTGGTCAAACCGTTTATCTACCTGCTCAAAGCGTTTGTCCACCTGCTCGAAGCGCCTGTCAACCTCATTAAACCCGCGGTCAACATCATGCTTGAACTCACCAATGTTCTCTTTGATTACATCCTGGTTGCGGCGCAGTTCATCTATCTGGACCTGCAGTAGATCAAAGCGGCTGTCAAAATACCTGGTGTTGGGCAGTATGCCTGCCACCAGCATCTGCATCTCCGGGGAATTTATATTTTGAGGAGTCTTTTCTTCCATGGATTCAATTTTAACGGGCGGGCATCAAATAGTAAAGATGAAAATGTCTAATGGAAACTGTGAGTTCCCAAAACACCGGTGGCAAATCGGAGTTTGGAAACGAGCTCAGGAGAAGTGGTGTGCAACGCCTACTGACGACGGTTAGCAACGGTCATTCCTGATATGATAATATCGATCTTTTTTGTAATCAGGGCGCCATGAGTTGATCCAGGGATTAAAGTAAGGGACAACTGTCCGGAAGGAATACGTGGTTAGGAATAAACAGGAGATAGCCTTAGCCAGGCAGGATTAATGCAATCCCTGCCTGGCTATTATGGAGTTCACAAGAGTTAATGAAGAACTGCCATTACATCTGATTTTAGGGAGTTAAATTGATCCTTGATTTCGCTCCAGCGTTTATACCATTCCTGGCCCTGAGCATTCTGCGGTACCCGCCACTTTATACGCTGTTCAAAGTTATTAAAGGACTTGAAAATGGCCTCTGTCCTGCCTTTGCTGTTATAGGGCATCTTGCCTCCAAGTGAATTATAGAGCTGTTCTGCTTCGACCCTTGCATTTTTCAAGGTGCCTGCAAGGTTGTTACACCTTTTGCAACGCGCAGCCTTTATCTCATCATGAAGTGCATTCAGGCTTGCAACTATGCCATCTACCTTTGCCGCAAGGTCGGGATGGCTGGCATGCGCCTTCTGGACCCACTGTGAAAAACCGTGAGATGATTGCTGCCAGCCGCTGCCAGCCTGGCAACTGCCCACAAACACAAACAGCACAACCACCACTATTGCTGCCACATACGCTTTGCCTGTAAAGAATACATTCCTGATTCCAATCATGTAAAGTTACCTCCTGTGTTTTTGATACTGGTCGGTATGTGGCTGGAATAACTTTAAGAGGCTAACTAAATTTGTAACTGTTCAGCGTATTGTATGTTAAGGAAGGTTGGTAACCCTCTGTTGCAAGTGCTACAATGGAAGGTCAATGCTTTCCAACAGATGAAGCATCTCTTCTATATCCTTGCTGTCAGGGTGACCCTTAGCTCCCTCAGCCTCTGCAAGCCAGGCAGGGGGAGGTGACATATTGCGTGCCTGCTCTATAACATCCTGTGGAACCTCACCAAGGCAATGGAACATTCCCACTATACGTCCCTTTTTCCCAAGCTCTTCTGCCTTTTTCATTGCCTTTTTGGCTTCCTCAGAATCAGTCTTTGCGCCATGTGTGGCAAACAAAAATACCTCATGGTCCTCTTGTATTTTCTTTAAATATGCCTGGGTGTCAGGATCCGGCTCACCATTTTTTACCCAGAAACCAACTGCTACAAAAGTATAATCATTGGGATCAGGTGCTTCTGTAACCGGGTAGATTTCTTTTTCACCAGGCAGAAAATCATAAAGAGCCTTTGCAAGTTTTTCGGTGTTGCCTGTTTTTGAAGAATAGACCACCAAATTTTTCATTTTGACTACCTCCTTTTTACTGTTTCCTCATGGGTAGTTCACCGTTTGAATTATGATTCTGGGTGCTACCAGCAGGAGGAACTAATGATAATAATATATCCTTTTTAATTTACAGTAAGTATGAATAGGTGGTTTGCAAGGAGTAAAAATGTTTCGCCTATCCCCAAATCTAGATTGTGTCCATCCAGGAATGGATATCATTCTGATTTAATTGCCTAAAATGGCAAAAATAGGGTGGACTTTTTCGCACGGTCTATTAGTATGTAAAACCGTAACCAGCGGAATTTACATGGGAAATAAATCGAGCGAGGTGCCTGACATGCGAAAAAGTCACAAAAAACAGCTTCCTCTTTGCCAGCCACTCCCTGACCACCCCAAAGCAAAAGAAATGAAAGAGATCAGTCACATTCTGGATCAAAATCGTAGCATATACGATCTTGTGCTACAAGATATCTCCAATGGAAAGTCAGAAAGCGGGGCTCAGGGCATGACAGCGGAGCAAGTACTCAGGGCGGCCTTAATCAAGCAGATGATGGGGTTCAGTTACGAAAATCTGGAATTTCATCTGGAAGACTCGGTTACATATCGCTGGTTCTGCAGGTTTACCTTTCAGGATTCATTCAGAAAGTCCACGCTGAACCAGAACATAAAAGCTATAAGCCCTGAAACCTGGGAAGAGGTTAATCGTATCCTGCTTGAATATGCCAAGGTAAATGCTATAGAAGCAGGTCGTGAGGTGCGGGTGGACTGTACTCCTGTGGAGTCCAATATTCATAAGCCTTATGATTCTGATCTGCTGTGGGACGGGGTTCGAGTACTGACACGTCTTATGGACGCAGCCCGCATTGAGTGCAATATCGATTTTGAATATATGAATCACAGTCGTGCCAGTAAACGTCGCAGCATTGAAATCATGAATGCCAAGACCGCCAAGAAACGGAATCGGAAGTATAAAGAGCTGCTGAAACTTTCAAACAGTACGGTTGAATATGCTGAAGGAGCTCTCAAGGCTCTTGAGACATCATCTTCCATAGGTGCTGAGATTATCAAGAATCAGCTGTCACATTTCATTCCTCTGTTGAAAAAGGTCATTGATCAAACCACCAGACGCGTAATTAATGATGAGGCTGTCCCTGCTTCAGAGAAGATATTTTCAATCTTCGAAGAACACACAGACATAATAATCAAGGACAGACGCGATATATATTACGGTCACAAGATTTGTCTGAGTGGTGGTGCTTCCAATTTAATTCTTGATTGCCAGATACTTGATGGTAATTCTGAAGATTCCACTTTGACCAAGGAAATGCTGGAGCGTCAGCAGGAAATATACGGACGTTCTCCTCTGAAGGTTGCTCTTGATGGTGGTTTTGCCTCAAAGGAGAATCTTAAAGAAGCCAAAGAGATGGGCATCAAGGACGTATGTTTTGCCAAAAAGAGAGGTCTGGACATATCCGATATGTGCCGCAGTGAGTATGTGTATAAAAGGTTGCGTAATTTCCGGGCTGGTATTGAGTCTGGAATCTCCTGGCTCAAGCGGACATTTGGTTTAACCAGATGTTTGTGGCGCGGTCTGGAATCTTTCAAGAGTTATGTATGGGCGTCAATAGTGTCGGCGAATTTGCTGACGCTGGCTCGTCACCGCTTGGCTTAAGCTCATAGCAGGAGATTTGAATGGAGTGATTGCAGGACAGGTGCGTCTGCAATTATTGACTATGAGTCTTTAATTAAGATAATAAATGGAATATGTGATATTTTTGCTGCATAAACAAAAATTACATTTAGAATAGTGTCCACTCAAAGAATAGCCATCCGAAATCAATCATTTCTGGATGGACACTAGATTGATGCCACCCCTTCCCATTTGAAAAAAAAGATTTATTTTATTACAAGAGAAAAATTTTTAGGCATATGAATATAATTCCGGGAGGCAGTCATGTTAACAAAAGACCAGATAGTTGAAGAGATAGAAAAAATCATTTCCAGTGGAAAAAATTTAGAGGATGAGTTAACCTCTTTTCTCAAAAAGGATCTTGAGCAGGCCATTACAAAACTTGAAGATGCAAAATCCTCCATTAAATCACTTACTCTGGAAACACTTGACGACATTAAGGAAGGCGCTGTCATCAGTGAACAGAAGATAGGACATGCCCTTACCAAATTTGCTGATTCGATATTTGATACTACTAGAGCCATAGCCAGTGATGCCCTTGAAGGGGCACAAATTTTAGCGGATAGGACCAGAAAGAAATTTGACGCCGCTGTTGAAGCTGCTGGGGATATTGATAAGGTAGAGGATCAGGTAAAAGCCGAAATGGAAAAGGCTTATCAGGATTTTGTTGAAAAAATAAATGCGGAGAAGGCCAGGCTCTCACAGGTAGAGGGAGCAATAAAGGAATTTGCAGAAAAGAATGCCCGGAAGCTCAATAAGGATGTCATTGCCGAGGTTGAAAAAAGTGCAGAAAAGGCAAGAACGGATATTGAAGAATTTGAGATAAAGGCTAGGGAACTTCTTGAAAAATTACTGCATCACAGTGACGAAAAGGTAAATCGCTGGCTTAACAATCTGAAAAATAAATCTTGATCCGGAAAAAACAGGAGGAGGACTTAATTTCATGGACAGAAGAGAGACTCAACAGGATTTTATTAAAACATTTGAAAAATCAATACTGGTGGCTGCAGGTCTGCTGGTTGCGCTTGGTTTGATAGGCATCCTTGCTCCAAATCTAATATCTTTCAGTATTCTTGTGTTCATGGGATGCGTGATGATAGTAGGAGGCGTGTTTTTTGGATATTACAGCTACCAGTATCATACCCGTTCATTCGTAGGCTGGCTCAAGCCACTTATCCTAATAACTGCTGGTGCCTTGATCCTGATACATCCGGGAGCCGGTGTAGCTGCCTTTACATTGGTAGTCACTCTTTATCTGTTTATGGACGCCTATGCCAGTTTTGGGCTAGCTTACGTCCGTCATCCGGAACCTGGTTGGGGGTGGCTCTTTATCAACGGGCTGCTTTCCGTCACATTGGCCATGCTGCTTCTTGTGGGGTGGCCAGCAACTTCTGCCATATTTCTTGGAATATATATAGGCATAAGTCTTCTGCTTGATGGTATTACCCTGCTAATGCTTGGCATGAAAATGAAAAAAGCCGAGGAAGAGATACAGGATAAGGCATAGTCATGGATATTGAGAACGGGAAAAACAACAAAGCCAGATCTGAAAAATATTACTGGCAGATGGAAAGCATTGTTCTGTTTGTGGTAATGCTGCTTTCCGTTTTAGGCATAGGTATTACAGAGTTCAGGCCTCTTGACAGCTATCGGTACTGGGGAGTAATGACTCTGATTCTGGCAGCCACGGCCTTTGTTATAGGCTGGGTCAAGTCCATGCGTAATGGACTAGCTGTAAGGGATATACTGACCAAACAGATAGTTCACTGGGCAGCCACGATGGTTGCAGTGGGTGGTATATTCATCCTGTTAAATACCGGGCGTCTCAACTATGAAAATACCGGGCTGGTACTCCTTATAACCTTGGGGCTGTCCACATTTCTTGATGGATACAGGGTAAGCCTGGGGTTTGCTCTGGTGGGCGTGATGATGTTCCTGACAGGCATTATAGGTGGGTATGTAGAGCAGTACGTATGGATAATATTGATAATAATAGTATCAGTCTTCATCACTATTATTGTGATCCAGAAATCCACAAGGCCATCCGGCACATCTTCCAAAAATATCTGAAAGCTAAATTGAGCGATTGTCGGATTTGCTTCAGATCCGGAAAAAGGAATTTCCATAACGGTCGGCTATATGGAAATTCTTCAGACAAGGGAGGTGCAGTGAATGTGGCAATCCAGGATATTACAATATTTTTAACCGTTGCTGTTTGAACATATTCCAGAAGGGGGTGGGAGATGCGTTCATGGCGGATGCTTCTTCCGGTGTATATACAAACACATCAACCGGTATTCCAAGTTCAAGAAGGTCCTGAAATTCACGGCAGCGTTCAGGAAAGGGCAAGTCTGTTTCCTTTATTATGACTATATCAATGTCAGACCATGGGCCTGGGTTTCCTGTGGCACATGAGCCTGTTAACCATGCACTGATGAGGTCGTGCTTTTTGAGTTTTTTGCGCAGGAGCTCAATGATCTCATCACGTGAAAAATCAATTACTGATGTGGCAGGCCTGGTTTTTATAAGTATTCCTTCTGACATGATGTGATACGGTTTCTGATGATATCAATCACTATTTCTGCTGACTTGAGGGCACGTTCTGCCTGTTCTTCAGAAATCAGCTCAAAGGGAGCGCCTGCCGGCAGGGCATCGGGATATCTGGCCGATATGTAATAGATGTCAAGTTCTCTTGCGCACTTTTCCAGTTCACCATTTTCTCCAAGCGCCTTTATTATCTGAAACAGCGAATGGCTTCTTATTGAATCAAACCCTTTATTAAGGCAAAAGGCCTTGAGCGCCTTTTCAGCGCATTGCTGGCATATAAAACAGACCTGCGAGTAAAATCCTCCCTTCATGGAGTGCCTGGCCCACTCCAGATCATTTTCTGCCTGCCTGAACCAGTCAATATGCCGTTTGTAAGAATGCACTTTGAAGTGATTGTATTTCTGTAAATAAGTTTTACCTAGATTGAGCTTTTCAAAATCTGGAAAAGTATTTTTTAAACGAAATTTAAAGGAGTTACATCAATTATAGCTTTCCTGTTTTGAAATCCGACAATCGCTCAATTTAAGTTAAGTTGTCGTAAATTGTATTAATTCTAAAAGACGGGAAGGCATATTGCAATTGTCCAAAAAAATGTCCGCGTTACGCTGAGTAGTGACGTCCGATAGTCAAGCCCCATGAGAAATGCAATGGCCGTCCAGCAAGCAGGCCGGCCATTAATTTTTACCTCTTAGTAACTGTTCAGCGTATTGATGGTAATTGAGGTTAGTGAATGGCCTTGTTTTTCCGTTCTGGTGAACAATTTCTTGTTTTTCTAAGGCTTGCTCCGTCAAAATCGCGAAACTCGCTGGTACCTCGATCAGACAGACACGATTTTTATGGCTGCGCTTCGCCAAGAAAAACTACGAAATTCTTCAAAGTCACTCCAAAACAAGACCATTCACTACGCTGAATAGATACACCTCTTACATCAAGACGTCAGGCATAAAGCCCTTCGCGCCGCAGCAGGGCAAAGGTTCCTTTCTTCACCATATCGTTAAATATGCCCCAGGCTATTGCATAAGCCCAGAGATAGCCTGCATACTGCCATCCTATGGGTTCAATCCACCAGCCGTAAACACCGATCATGGTGCCAGCCACCGCACTCCAGAAACTGGACTGCACAAGTATCCATGACGGAAAAGGCCGTTTCCACATCCAGTCCTCGGTTCGGGTGACAAATATGGTTGTGTGCCCTGCCACTATGAGCTTGACAAACATCATGGACTGAATCATCGGTTCCGGGAACTGCATTTCTTCAAGGATGAAGAACAGGAGGAAGGAACTCATAACACCTGCAATTCCAAGTACAGTGGAGACAATAATAAGTTCCTTCATGTTCCAGCGCACCGGTTCCTGCTGTATCCTGGTGTTGTCATAAGCTATAGAGAGGATGGGAATATCGTTAAGCAGAGCCAGAAGAACAATCATCACAGCGGTAATGGGGTAGAAATTGAAAATCAGGATGGACAGCGTCATAAAGAGCAGCACACGGATCGTCTCTGCAATCCTGTAATAGGTGTAACTCTTCATTCTTTCAAAGGTGATGCGTGCCTGCTCTATTGCAGCATTTATTACTGAAAGCCCAGGGGCTGTAAGGATGATGTCAGCGGCAGCCCTGGCGGCATCAGTGGCATTTGAGACTGCAAAACCGCAATCTGCCTTTTTAAGGGCCGGGGCGTCATTGACTCCGTCACCGGTCATACCTACAATGTGACCTGATTTCTGCAGCATTGCCACCAGAGAGTACTTGTCTTCAGGCACCACCTCTGCAAAAATATCCACCTCCTCTATCATTTCAGTCAGTGCTGATTCGTGAGTATGGAGAAATTCCCTCTCGATAAGAGAGGTGTCATAGATCTTTTTAAGTTCCTCAATGACACTGTCAGCAAAGCGCGCTGCCTCTTTCATGGAGACATCGCCCTTGAATTTATGATAGATGGCACTTGTCAGTGCCCTTGCAAGGTTAATTATTTCACTGCTGGCCTTGCCGCTCATCTGGTTGGCACGCATTGCCCTGGGAGGAAAGCCCAGCATCTTTCCTATCTCCCTGGCTATTGCCATGTTATCCCCGGTTACCATTTTGACTCTGACACCGTAGTCACGCATGTTTCTTATGACCTGTGCCGAGTCTTCACGGGGCGGATCAATAAGCGGGATTAAACCGATTAAATCAACAGGGCCGTCTTCGCTTTGTCTAACTCCTACAGCCAGGGTCCTGTAGCCCTTGCTTGCCAGAAGATCAATGGTTCTGGTAATTGCAATGGTTTCATTATCTGGAAGGTCTGCCATATCAAGGAGAACCTGGGCTGCACCCTTGAGAACAATAAACTCCTTGCCATCTTTTTGGATGCGCGCCTCAGTCCTCTTTCGGACAGGGTCAAATGGTATGAATGCTGTCTGCTGGTATGACTTCCAGTCCACATGGGGAAATCTTGTTTCCATGTAGTGGAAAATTGGTATCTCAATTGGGTCATGGTTTTCCCACCGGGAGGCAAGGACTGCGTACAGGAACAGCTCCTCCTCACTGTGCCCGCCAAGCGTGACAGGCTCTGCCACATGCATTTCATTTTTGGTCAGTGTACCTGTCTTGTCCGAGCAAAAGACATCCACTCCGGCAAGCTCTTCAATGGCAGTCAGCCTGGAGACTATGGCCTGACGCTTTGCAAGGGCAAGGGCACCTACCGCCATGGTTACAGAGAGAACTGCAGGCAGGGCAACAGGAATGGCCGCCACTGTAAGCACCATGGCAAACCGGGCAAGTTCAAGCAGGTTTTCATGCCTGAATATGCCAACCCATACGATTATTGCTACAAGGATAATGGTGGTAATAATAAGGAAGTTTCCAATATTTATTACCATCTGCTGGAAGTGGCTTCTCTCCTCAAGAGACGCCTTGGCTACCAGTGCAACAACGGAATGGAACCTGGTGTTTGCCCCGGTATTGATGACTATTCCAGTCATCTCACCCTGCTTGACAATGGTGTTGGCATAGACAACCTGCTCCCTGCTCCTGTTCACAGGGAGGGATTCTCCGGTAAGAGCCGACTGGTCCACAGCCAGAAAATCCCCATCCATTAACTGTACATCCGCAGGCACCACGTCTCCTATTCGTAGCTTGATAATATCACCGGGCACAAGTTCCCGGGCAGGCACTACCTGATACTTGCCATCGCGCAGAACGGTTACCTCAAGGGAGAGTTTCTGCTTTAGTGCTGCAAGAGCATTAAGAGCCCTGTGTTCCTGAAGGAAGTCAAGTATGCCGTTAACCAGGAGCATTACCGTAATGATAATGCAGTCCTCCCACTTTCGGACCACAGCAGAAAGTATGGCGGCTATTTCAATCATCCAGGGAATAGGTCCCCAGAATCTTCGAAATATTCGGTGCCAGAGGGGTTCGGTCTTTTCCTTTATCTCGTTTGGGCCATACTCTTTCAGGCGCTTCCGGGCCTCTTCCGAAGTGAGCCCTGTTTCAGGTGAAACACCAAGTTCACTGACGGTTGAGTTAATGTCCTGATTGGCATAATCATCTGTCTTTTTCATGAGTATGACTCCATTCTTGGTTTTGTTGTTCAATTATAGAAAAAACACCATTATCACGGCCTTGAGCTGCGGGACTGAACAGTTTTATAGCAATCCCTGTCTCCCAGGCAGGGTTCACAGGTCTGTAATAGGCCTGTGACCAGCCTAATCATCAAAGGCCATATCTGTCTTCCATTCCATGTACACTCTTCCCACGAGGTCGATGCCCGGCTTCAGGGTGGGCTTTCCGGGCTTCCAGCCCGATGGGGTGGCCTCTGTGCCTTTACTGGCCCTCACAAGTTGAAATGCCTGGATCTGCCGCAGGGATTCCGCAACATTGCGGCCTACAGGCGGAGTGAGAACCTCATAACCCTGTACTATGCCGTCCGGGTCTATGATAAACCGGCCCCTGGTTTCCACTCCGGCATCAGCATCATAAATGCCATAGATGGTGCCAACCCTGCCTGCACCGTCTGAGAGCATTGGAAACGGTATACCGCCATCCACCATTTTGGAAAGCTCTGTCTCGTCCCACATCTTGTGAACAAACATGCTGTCAACACTCATTGCGAGAACTTCCACGCCCAGCTTTTCAAACTCCTGGTATTTTGCAGCAACTGCCGCAAGTTCTGTGGCTCAGACAAATGTAAAATCACCTGGATAGAAGCAGAGCACCACCCACTTGCCTGCATAATCGGAGAGCGTGACGTTAACAAATTTGCCCTTATGATATGCCGGTGCTGTAAAATCCGGCGCCTTTCTCCCTACCATAATCATGTTTTTTACCTCCTTTTTTTCCTGCTGTTCTTTTTCTGCTGTTTCCGGGGCATCTTCTCCAACTGCGCCACTGATGGGGCGCGCACAAGATACATCAAGTTCTTCACCCATACATTTTTCCTCCTTTTTTCTACTGCTTCAAGGAAGCGGCAAGGTCCGAGGCTGCCTTTTCAGCCGCGGTCAGCACCTTATCATCCGGCGCACCCTGCCACTCCAAAGGTTCCATGAAGTCCCATTGAAGCCTTGAGGTTAATTGCTGAAGTTCCTTCTCGGCGCCTCCAGACCATCCAAAGGAGCCGAAACGAAGCACCTTTTTCTTTATTACTTTTTTTCTCGCAAACATGTCTATTACCCAGGCCATGGGTGGAAACATCCTGTATTCATAAGTAGGCATGCCAAGAACAATGGCAGAAGATTTCCATGCAGAGGCAAGGATAAAGCCAACGTCATCGTCAGGTACCCTGTGAACGTGCACCGGCACCCCCTGGCTTCTTATTCCCCTTATGATGGAATCCACCACCTTGCCCGTGTTGCCATACATGCTGCTCCATATCACTGTTATTTCAGGCTCGGCAGGCCCGTTCATATACCGGGCGAACTTTGCATATGCATCAATAATTGCATCGGGCCGCTCTCTCCATATGATTCCGTGTGAAGGGGCAATTGCCTTGATGTCAAGAGGCTTTAGTTTCGTTATGGCCTTTTCCACAAACATGGAAAACCCGGCGATGATATTGGCATAATAACGAAGGGCCTCCTTCATGAAAAACTCATGCTCCTCTGATGAGAGCTGGTCATCAAAAACCTTATCCCTTATGGCCCCGTAAGAACCAAAGGCATCACAGGAAAAGAGTATTCCTGAACCGGTTTCATAGGTGACCATGGTTTCAGGCCAGTGCAGATTAGGGGCCTCGTAAAAAACAAGTTCCTTACCATCTCCAAGGTCAAGGCTGTCTCCAGTAGCCACTACATGGACATTTCCGGATATGCCGCAGAATGCCTTCAGCATCTTTGCCCCCTTTTTGGTCACGAAAAATTCCATGTCAGGGTTCTGCCTGTAAAATTCAGGAAGCCACCCGGTATGGTCCGGTTCCATGTGATTAATAATCATGTAGTCAACTTCCTTTGCCACAACCGGTATGGAGTGAAGTTCTTCTTCAAATTCCGCAGGCAAGCCATTGATATCCTGGACAAGGTCTATGACCGCGGTTTTTTCTCCCCTTACCACATAGGAATTAATGGAAATACCGTCAGGCATGGGCCACATGCCTTCGAAGAGATTTCCTGATTCCAGATTTACCCCAAGCCGGTAAATTCCCTGGCCCATAATGGTCGCCTTCATGGTGATGATTTCTCCTTGTTAAATTGAATGTTCCTCTGAGCAAAGCAGTTATTGAGTTGATCCTGTCAATTGTTATTTTGCGACGGGGTATTCGCCGTTTATCCATGCCTTCATACCCCCGGCAAGGCTGTGTACATGGGTAAACCCGTGTCTCTGAAGATAACTTGCAGCAATATTTCCCCTGTAGCCAACGCCGCAGGTAACGATAACCTCCTTGTCCCTGGGGATATCAGGGATCTCTGCAAGAAGCTTGTTCAGAGGCAAATGCACCGCCTCCTTGATCCTCCCAGCAGCCCATTCTGAAGGGGTCCTGACATCAAAGAAGTAATCATAACTGCCGTTTTGCAGCTTTTCGTAAAGCCTTTGAGCCGAAATCTGCCATAACTGGCCTATTGGCAGCCCTGCCTCCTGCCATGCGGCAATGCCTCCATACAGGTAACCGATTATGTTGTCATAGCCTATCCTGTGGAGCTGCCTTGTCATTTCATCATAGGCTTCATCACTTGTTACCACCAGAACAAGCTCGGAATCAGGCTCGATAACCATGCCTGTCCAGTTGGCGCTGTTTGGGGCAAAACCGATATTTATGGAGCCTGGTATGTGAGCACCGCCAAAGGCTGCGGTATCCCTGGTATCAAGGATGACCGCCCCCTTCTCTATAAGCCTGTTCACCTGTAACGGGCTGAGATCGCGAGTTATGGGACAGCGTTCAAGCAGTGGCGCCCCTTTCAGGTTGGTGTTTATGATATGAGAAAAACTCCTGGGCCTTTCAGGGAAATCCTTTTTCATTACACCTTCAAATTCTTTAAAGGAAAGCTGAAGGACAGGATTATGCGCCATTTCAAAACCGATGGTGGAGTTGGGCTTGGAGCTCATGCCTTTGCCGCAAAGGGAACCCTCGCCGTGGGCCGGATATATCTCCATGTTTGAAGGAAGCTGTCCAAGCTTTTCATGAAGGGAGGAGTAGAGATTTTTAACCTGTTCATCAAGATGTTCTCTGCCGGCAAGATCGGGACGCCCGATGTCTCCCACAAAAAGGCAATCCCCGGTAAGCACCAGCCAGGGAGATTCGGCCCTTGAAAGGTCAGTAACCAGGATGGACATGGAGTTGGGGGTATGGCCAGGGGTCTTTAAGAATTGCAGGCGAACTTTCCCAAATTCAATGGTTTCCTGCTCCTTTACTTCCCTATGTTCAAATTCCACAGGTGTATGTTCCATAAAATATATGTCAGCTCCGGTGCGGGATCTTAATTCCTGGCAACCGCTTACGTGGTCTGCATGTATGTGGGTTTCAAATATATGCGTAATCTCCATGCCGTTTTCCCTGGCAGTATCCAGGTATTCCTGGACATCTCTCTTTGGGTCAACCACACAGGCTTTTTTTGCCATTGGGCATCCGATGAGGTATGAAAGGCAACCCATTCCCTTAACTGTAAATTGCTTGAAAAACATGAGGACTCCTCCGTATTTGAGGTAGCTGAGGCATAGGTAGAAAGTACACAGGGCACGGAAAATACTTTTAAATTCTGCTAGAAAATTGGTATCGGTATGCAGGGGAACACTACGTTATATTGAATAACAGTAGGATTGG
>WGBG01000078.1 GCA_015494395.1 Deltaproteobacteria bacterium | reverse complement strand
TATCGATTATAGCTTTCCAGTTTTGAAACCCTTCGGGATTGCCGTATTTACTGCATCTCCTTTGTCAGAGGAATTCCCATATAGCCGACTATTATGGGAATTCCTCTTTCGCGGATCTACAGCAAATCCGACAATCGCTCAATCTAGGTTTAATTAATGACCAGATGTCTTTTCAGCAGGGACTACCAACTCAGGGTGCATTTCAGGTTTATACTTCTTCTCAAGCTCATTGAGCACCTGGTGCATTTCGCTCTTTTCCTTTTCCTTCACAAGTTCATCCCTTAAGGTCTCGTGTACATCAGAGAGTTTCTTCTGCTTGGCTGGCCTATGGTCTTCAAGCTTTATGATGTGATAGCCAAATGCAGTCTTTACAGGCTCACTGATCTCACCCTTTTTCAGAGAGAAGGCAGCCTTTTCAAACTCCGGCACCATGCGTCCCCTTGTAAAGTAACCAAGCTCACCGCCTTTGTTCTTGGAGCCTGGATCATCCGAGTATTCTTTGGCAAGTTTTGCAAAGCTTTCACCATTAAGGGCCTTTTTTCGTATATCTTCAGCCTTTTTCCTGGCAGCCTCCCATGCCTTCTTGTCTCCGTCCTTGTTAACCTTGATCAGAATGTGGCTGGCCTTTACAGATTCCTTATCCTTAAACTGCTCCTTGTGCTCGTTGTAATACTGCTCAAGCTCCTTGTCGCTGACCTTGACATTCTTGGCACCTATTTCCTTCTGCATATACGCCCTGGCAAGTATGGAGCTTACAGCATCCTCAATCTGCATCTTGATGTTTGGATCCTTGTCTAGTCCCTTTTCCCTGGCAGCAAGTGCAAGAAGGTTCACCTGCACCCATCGTTCAAGAAACTGCTTTTTAAGATCAGGTCTCTGCTTGAGCGCCATCTGGAGTTGTGGTGGAAGTTCTTTAACCTGCTGCTCAAACTGTTCAAGTGTAAGGGAACGATCACCCACCTTTGCAACAATCTTTGACTGTTTGGCCCATGAAACAATGGGTGCCAACAGAGTTAACGAGACAAACACACACAACAGGACTCTAAATTTAGCAAATGACATCTAATAAATTCTCCTTTAGTTTAAATAAAATCAAAAAACATCTTGTAAACATAAATTGTCACTAAAACCCCACCACAACCAGAATATCAGACAAGTTTAACGGATAACCGTCCTTGGGGGATATACACCAGGAGAGACAGTTGAATTGGGTGCTATCAATGCATCACGGCCCACTATGGTGCCAGGATTAGTTACAGAGTTGCAGCCTGTCTGGACATTATCACCAAGAATTGCCCCTATCTTGCGCCTGCCCGTATCCATTCGCCTGCCGTTCAACATTATAGAGACATTTCCTGGTCCGAATTTCAGGTTTGCAAGTTTTGTTCCTGCACCCATATTTACGTTTCTGCCAAGAATGCTGTCACCAACATAGGCAAAATGCCCTGCCT
This sequence comes from Deltaproteobacteria bacterium, assembly GCA_015494395.1. Lineage (GTDB taxonomy): Bacteria > Desulfobacterota > Dissulfuribacteria > Dissulfuribacterales > QOAL01 > S144-17. The sequence goes on along the minus strand of WGBG01000078.1, from coordinate 4,606 downwards.
TGGAGCCATCAAGAAAGATTGAATGTTTTACCTCGGTTGTATGCCCCACCACGCATTTTTGCCCCACAAGGCAGTCCCCACGAAGGTATGCACCCTGGCGAATCTCTGTACCACTGCCAATAATAACAGGGCCCTTCACCAGGGCGCCTGCCTCAACAACCACTCCCTGGGCGATCTGGATATCAGTGCTGGCTAATACTGCACCTGCACAGACAAGTGCTGCATCAGGCACAACCTCACCATCTGATACAACCAGAAACTTGCCTTTGGTATCCGAAGAGCAAATCACTTCAAATCCAGTATCATACCAGGTGCCGTCTATAAGGACGGCGTGTTTGTCCAACGGCATACCGGGACTTATGAAAGAAGGCAGGTTAGGTGATATTGCATCCCTGATAAATTCTTTTAGAAGGTTTAAGGCATCCCACACTGCACCGCCAGGAGTAAAGCACTGGAGCTCAGCCTCAATTCCAGGGAAATAGTCATCAGCAGTTACGGACAGTGTCATTGTTCCGTGGCCTCATCACGTATGAGCCGTACAGCAACATCAAAATCATAAAGGTGAATTGGCGGACCGCCCTTTTTCTCCTGCCTGTACAGCTCTGCAGCCTGCTGTATTGCAGACCAGGGCAGCCACTGGTGGTGTTCCCAGGTTTCAGGGTTATCAACGTCGTCAAGCCTGAATTCCACCTCATCATCGGCCTGTCTGACGTACATTCTTATCTTCTTATTGCCTACAATAGGATAATAATAAATACCTCTATCGTCGCGCAATGTTCTACTCCTCTTGAAAAAAATTTAATAGTATTCAAACTAACCCCTTGCGCCTTTGTGGTCAATATTTTATCACTGAATGACTGCATTAGCCTGCACTACTACATAACTACGAAATTTACGGATCGATGCTGTCAAACAATGTGTCTGCCCGCATAATAAATAAAATGCCTGATTCTCCCAAAAAACTGAACTTATCATGCCCGGCTGGTATCAAACACTGCCCGCTTCAGGAATACGCTCAAAAACTCACGGAAAGATGCAAATTACTTGAAGAGCTTGTGGACCATGATCCCCTGACCGGCCTGTTCAACTACCGCTTTCTTATTAACGCCCTTGCACGGGAGATGGAACGATCCCGGCGTTCTGGCGACCCCCTTGGGCTGATAATGATAGATGTTGATCATTTCAAGAACATTAATGATGACTTCGGGCATGAAACCGGCAACTGTGTACTCAAAGAACTGGCATCAATTCTCACTCAGCAGACACGCCAGAGTGACCTGGTATGCAGGTACGGAGGGGATGAAATAGCTATCATCCTCCCTGGCATCAACCTGTTCAGGGCAATAAGGACAGCAGAACGCCTGAGAATTCTCATATCAGAACACCCATTTGATGTATGCCACAGTCAGCTTTCAGTAACGGTAAGTGCCGGGCTTGACATATTTACACAGAATGACAATGACTCACCTGAACAGTTCATTGACAGGGCAGACCGCTTCCTCCAAAAGGCAAAAAAAGTGGGCAAGAACAGGATAAAGGCACCGGATCCCACACATGAGGCTGCGGACACCGAACTTACAGCTGAAGAGAAGGCTGCGCTTAGGGAGAGTGACCTCTCATGAGCAAAGAACACCCTGAATACCTCACATGCCAGGACTATGACACATCTCCCGGCCCCCTTAAGGTTACATGGGACAGCAATGTTCTTCTGGCCGACTTTCACATTCATTCATGCTACAGCCGGGCAACAAGCAAGGCAATGCGGCCTGTTGAAATAAACAGGGCAGCAAAACGAAAGGGCATACATATTATCGGTACAGGTGATTTCACTCACCCAGAATATCTTGAGGAACTTGAAGAGACACTGGAGCCTGATGGAACCGGTCTTTATGTTTGCAAGGATGACCCGGAAGGCACCCGGTTCATACTGACTGCCGAGGTCTCAAATATCTTCACCCAAGGGGGGAAAAGCCGCAGGATTCATACGGTGCTCTTTGCCCCTGATTTTGAAGTGGTAAAGGACATTCAACGCAGACTTGATGCGGTTGGCAATATCCATTCAGATGGACGTCCAATCTTTGGTTTTCCTGTAAAGGAACTGGTGCGCATGGTAATGGAGGCGTCTCCTGAGTGCATGGTAGTTCCTGCCCATATCTGGACGCCATGGTTCTCACTTTTTGGTGCAAAATCAGGGTTTGACACTCTTGAAGAGTGTTTTGAGGAACAGAGCAGCCATATCCATGCCCTTGAAACCGGACTCTCATCAGACCCGGAGATGAACTGGCGCCTGTCCTGTCTTGACTCCTACACCCTTATATCAAACTCTGACGCCCATTCCCCTGCCAAAATAGCCAGGGAAGCCAATGTATTCTCTTGTAAACCAACCTATAAAAACCTCACAAATGCAATAAAAAAGAATGGAGAGGGGTTTGAGGGTACCATTGAATTCTTTCCGGAAGAGGGCAAATATCACTTTGACGGTCACCGTGCCTGCAGGATCTGCCTTAAACCATCGGAGACCATAAAACTTAAAAAAATCTGTCCTGTATGCGGCAGGCCCCTTACCGTGGGGGTTGCCCACAGGGTTGAAGAGCTTGCTGACCGGCCTGAAGGCTTTATTCCTGAGCAGGCAAAGCCATCTGTCCATATTGTCCCCCTTGAGGTGATTATCGCTCAGGCATTTGGGGTGAAGAGCATTACTGCAAGGGTTGTAAAGGAATATAACCGCATAACCGACATGGCAGGAACAGAGATGGAGATCCTCATGTGGAAAAGCCCTGATGAGCTCAGAGAGGTCATCTCCGAAAGAGTATTCCAGGGCATAATGGCCATGAGGAAGGGAAAGATAAGGATCTTTCCAGGATTTGATGGGGAATACGGGAAGGTAAATCTGTTTGAAACCAAAACGTCCCAAGCCACCAAACAGGAATCAGGCAAAACGAACAGTAACAAAGGCAGACAGCTTGAACTCTTCTGACCTTTAAAGCTTTCAACCTGCTGCATTGACCATATGGTATTTGAAAGATATTATGTATGTTCCTGCAATCAGGCAAGCACGATAATTGCTGAGGCAATCGTACAACTTTTGGGCAGGGTGCGGGGACAACTTTAAAGAACTAAACCGGAGTGCTAAATTGAGCCAAAAATCCCTTTATTCAGAAGCTGGAGTGGATATTGACAAGGCAAATGAACTTGTTGACAAGATAAGTTCTGTTGTTGCCTCAACATTCCGCAAGGGCGTTATAACAGAAATAGGAGGCTTTGCAGGCCTCTTCTCCCTTGACACAACGAGCTATCGTCAGCCAGTGCTTGTCTCCGGCACTGATGGTGTAGGGACAAAGCTAAAAATTGCATTTATGACCGGCAGGCATGACACCATCGGCATTGACCTTGTTGCAATGAGCGTCAACGACATTGTTGTAACAGGGGCCATCCCTTTATTTTTCCTTGATTACTTCGCAACCGGCAAACTTGATACCGGCATTGCAGAGGACGTTATCAACGGCATTGCCAAAGGCTGCAAAATCGCCGAATGTTCGCTGATCGGCGGGGAAACTGCTGAAATGCCCGGCATGTATGGGCCAAATGAGTATGACCTGGCAGGTTTTGCAGTTGGCATCGCAGACCGGGACAAAATCATTGACGGCTCTGACATCGGAGTCGGGCAAGTACTCCTTGGCCTTGCATCAAGCGGACTTCACAGTAATGGATACTCTCTGGTCAGAAAGATTTGCTTTGAAGACCTTGGTTTATCGGTGAATGACACTCCCCAGGAGTTTGGTGGCGCCACAGTTGGAGACGTCCTGCTTGAGCCTACACGCATTTACGTCAGGGCAATCACCCATCTCCTTAAAAAATTTACCATATCCGGCATAGTTCACATAACCGGGGGAGGTTTCCAGGACAATATTCCAAGGGTGCTTCCAGATTCATGCAAGGCGGAAATTGCCCTTAATTCCTGGGAAATGCCGCCTGTTTTCACATTCCTGAGGGAAAAGGGGCATATTCCTCAAGACGAGATGCTCCGCACCTTTAACTGTGGAGTTGGCATGATACTTGTGGTCCACAGCAAAGATGTGGATGAAATAATGCTCCAGTTAGATGCCCTTGGAGAAAAGAGTTTTGTTCTGGGAAATATTGAGAAACGAAAGGGAGATGAACCGCAGGTTGAGTTCCTGTAATCACACTTCCCCTGACCCGCCATGACAATCGCGCTTTGGCATGCCTCTAACGCCTCAGATGAAACAGTGCTTGTAAGCGCCTGCCTTTTGGGAATCAAGTGCAGATATGACGGTGCAGCCAAGCCTAACCCAGAAATTATCCAGAAACTATCAGGGATGAATGTCATACCGGTCTGTCCTGAACAGCTTGGAGGGCTTTCCACTCCGAGACCACAGGCATGGATTGTGGGGGGAGACGGCTTTGACGTAATTGAAGGCAAAGCCCGGGTATGTGTACGCGAACCAGACAGACAGTGCACTCGGGAAGTGACCCAGAAATTTTTGAGAGGGGCTGAACAGTGCGCTTTTATTGCAGCGCAGTTTAACGCAAGAAGATGCTACCTGAAGGCAAAAAGCCCATCATGCGGGCTGACACCAATAACCGG
>WGBG01000077.1 GCA_015494395.1 Deltaproteobacteria bacterium | reverse complement strand
TGAGCGATTGTCGGATTTGCTGCAGATCCGCGAAAGAGGAATTCCCATAATAGTCGGCTATATAGGAATTCCTCTGACAAAGGAGATGCAGTGAATCCGGCAAGCCCGAAGGGTTTCAAAACTGGAAAGCGATAATAGACATAACTCTTTTTAATTTCATTAAAAAAATAATTTTCCAGATTTTGAAACGCTCAATCTAGGAGTAATAAGGATTTGTGAATGGTCTTGTTTTTCCGTTCCGGTGAAGAATTTCTTGTTTTTCTAAGGCTCGCTACGCCAAAATCGCGAAACTCGCTCGTGCCTCGCTCAGACAGACGCGATTTTATGGCTGCGCTTCGCCAAGAAAAACTACGAAATTCTTCAAAGTCACTCCAAAACAAGACCATTCACTAGACTGAATAGATACCATGAAAATTCTTGTTACAGGCGGTAGCGGTCAGTTGGGCCAGGAACTGAAGAGAGCCTGCCCTGATGGGTTTAATGCTGTTGCCCTGTCATCATCCGAGCTTGACATTACTGATGCACAGGCTGTCAATGATGCTGTAAAATTGCATAAACCCGCAGTCATAATCAACGCTGCTGCCTACACTGCAGTTGATAAGGCAGAGTCAGAGCCTGAAAGGGCATACGCTGTAAACAGTGATGGCGCAGCAAATATTGCCAGGGCAGCCAGGTCGGTTAATACCCGTCTGATTCATGTTTCAACGGATTTTGTCTTTGACGGCAGGAAATCATCACCTTACCTGCCCTATGATACACCGCGCCCCCTTTGTGTTTACGGGAAAAGCAAGCTTCAGGGTGAAAAGGCAGTGCTTGAAATAGTGGAGGAGGATGCAGTGGTTGTAAGGACATCCTGGCTCTACTCATCTTATGGCAGGAATTTTGTTAAGACCATGTTGTCACTTATGGAGAGCCGGGAAGAGATCAGGGTGGTATCTGATCAGACAGGCACCCCAACATGGGCACACGGACTTGCCCAGGCTTTGTGGAAAATCGTATTCTTGCCCCAGGTTCACGGTGTTTACCACTGGTCTGACAGCGGTATTGCATCGTGGTATGACTTTGCCTGTGCGATTTCAGAGATTGCAGGGGAAAAGGGCCTGCTTGACAGTTCTCCGCACATCCTGCCAATCAATACCGAGGAGTATCCGGTGCCTGCCAGAAGGCCCAGTTACAGCGTGCTTGACAAGGGGGCCACCATAAGAGTCCTTGGCATTACGCCTCCGCACTGGCGGGAGAATTTGGAGCTAATGATAAATGAGTTGAACGTTCAGCCTTTTAAATGAAGGTTGGTAAATGGTCTTGTTTTTCCGTTCCGGTGAACAATTTCTTGTTTTTCTAAGGCTTGCTTCGCCAAAATCGCGAAACTCGCTCGTGCCTCGCTCAGACAGACGCGATTTTTGTGGCTACGCTTCGCCAAGAAAAACTACGAAATTCTTCATAGTCACTCCAAAACAAGACCATTTACCACGTTGAACAGGTAGAATGCGTTAAAAGGAAACAGAGAGGTAGATCAGTGAATTGCATCCTTGTTACAGGCGGAGCCGGGTTTATTGGTGCAAATTTCGTCCATTACTGGTTGAGGGAACATCCGGGGGATTTTGTCCTGGTGCTTGATGCCGTGACCTATGCCGGAAATCTCTCAAGCCTCTCTGACGTGCGCAATAATCCCGATTTCAAGTTCGTGCACGGTGATATATGTAACCGCGAGCTGGTAGCCTATCTCCTCCGGGAACATAACATCAACATTATAGTAAATTTTGCCGCCGAGTCCCATGTTGACAGGTCCATAACAGGGCCTGACGCCTTTATACGCACCAATATACAGGGCACCCAGAGCCTGCTTGAGGCAGCGCGTGACGTGTGGCTTGCCTCAACAAAGCCTCCTGAAACATGCCGTTTCCACCACGTTTCAACCGATGAGGTTTACGGTTCCCTTGGTCCTGACGATCCACCCTTTACTGAAACCACCCCGTATGCCCCAAATTCTCCGTACTCAGCCAGTAAGGCTGCCTCTGATCATCTGGTTCGCGCATATCACCACACATACGGCCTGGATGTTACCACCAGCAACTGTTCCAACAACTACGGTCCATACCAGTTTCCGGAAAAGCTTATCCCGCTCTGCATCATAAACATACTCCACGGTAGGCCCCTTCCAATTTATGGAGACGGTATGAATATCCGTGACTGGCTCTATGTGGAGGATCACTGCAGGGGGATAGATCTTGTAATACGACGGGGAAAGTCAGGCGGTGTCTATAATATCGGGGGCTGCAACGAGTGGACCAACATTGATATTGTAAATCTGGTATGTGATACAGTTGACCAGATGTTTCGGTCTGACCCAAAACTGCAGGACAGCTTCCCGGACTCTCCGCCTGCGTCAGGGAGCTTTTCAAAAGAACTGATAACTTTTGTTGATGACCGGCCGGGCCATGACAGGCGTTATGCAATAAATCCTGAGAAGAGCGAAAAGGAACTGGGATACCGTCCTGAAACTGCTTTTGAGCAGGGAATCAGGCAGACCGTGAACTGGTATCTTGAAAATACCGGTTGGTGGCAGGACATCATCAACGGCACTTACCGTGACTGGATCAGCACTCATTACGGCATGTGATAATTATAGGTGAGAACATGGTGATATCCATGGGTTTTCAGCTAATCTCAAAATGTTATTGTTACACTTCCTCTGTTCTTGGCACTTTTTTTGCTTAAACTTTATTAATTGCGCCTTTGATGTTGGAGAACATATTCGGCAAGAATATATATGAGTGTCCATACCATACAAAGATACGATAGGCTCAGATTTTTGTATGGTAATTCCTTCAGGCTGCAATGGAGCAGGTACGTCATATTTTAATTAAACCTGGATTGAGCGATTGTCGGATTTGCTGCAGATCCGCGAAAGAGGAATTCCCATAATAGTCCGCTATATGGGAATTCCTATGACAAAGGAGATGCAGTAAATACGGCAATCCCGAAGGGTTTCAAAACTGGAAAACTATAATCGACATAACTCCTTTTAATTTCGTTGAAAAAACAATTTTCCAGATTTTGAAACGCTCAATCTTAGGTTAAAGAATTTGATTAAGAAATAGCATTATAACTTTTTGGTGCTTTCAGCGTATCTGTTTCAAGGAGCCTGCTATGTTCTTAAAAGCTGAACAGTTTCAGTAAAACCCTACAATAAGGAGAAGGAAATGAACAGATTATTAACGCTTATATTTTCAGTAATGTTACTGGTATGTTTTGGATGCAGTAGTGAGCCTTCAGAACAGACCAAGGAAAATGTCTCAGGGCCGGCCCATTCAAGTGTTGTTAATCAACACAAAATCGCAGGACAGGCAGAACATGCTGACAAGGTGGCAGGTACCGATATTGGGCATGCAAAAGAGGCCACAGGGACTAAGGTCGAGGAGGTTGGTAAGGAGGAACATCCAGCTGAAAATTCCCGTGGCGCTGCACTGGATAAGCATGCAGAAGAAGTGAAGAAGAACCTTGAAGAGATGGCTGATGAGGCGGCTCACTCCGCAGCCGATGCTGTAAACCCTGGGGAAGAACCGCTGAACCACGAGATACAGAAAACAGGAAAAACCGCTTCTGATACGGCCAAAGACGCCGTGGATGCCGTAAATGATACGGTGAGCCAGGTAAAGGAGTCTGCAGATCAGGGGATAGAAAATGCTAAGGCGGCTGCAACAGATAAGGCCAATGAGGCAGCAGCCGCAGCCGCTTCAGGCAAAGCCATTATACCACCTGTGGGGGATAATAGCTCGCACTAAACCACGGTAAAGCCAATAGACCGGTGTCCTGTTCAGCTTCAAATAGAGGTATGATCCCAACTTAGTCTCTGAGGGAAAGATAAAATATCTCGTAACCCCTGCTGTGTTTTCATCATGGCAGGGGTTTTTTTGGTCATTTTTCCGTGGATAAAACTCAATAAATCAGGGGAGTTAAAATAAATTATCATCGTCTGTGGCCATTTTTGCCAATCGGAGGCCCAATTTATGTTTAATGATTGTGGCGAATTTAACGATATGGATATTAGAAAAGCGCATAGGCATTTGTGAGAATGAAGGACATTAACGCATATATATTCTGTTTTTTTAAAACTATGGCAATTTAAGGAGTCATACCGGGATCTGAAATGGAAGGTGGTTAGCCAGCCCGTATCAGGCCACAATTTGACAAGTTTTTCAGGAGGTAAACCGTTGTGAAAATTTGGCAGAAGATCGGTTTGGGTTTTTTGATGGTAATAGTCGCCAATCTGATTGGCATGGGAGTGATGCTTCATTTCGATAAGTCGGCAGATGATGCTGAGAACAGGGCTGATGCACTGGACGTTACTGTTCAAAATATTGATCGCATTATTGCTGACCATGTGAAATGGAAGCTTAATGTGGTGATTTCAGGGATTAATGAAACAATGCCTCGTGTGGAGGTTGATCCTGCCCACTGCAGGCTGGGTAAGTTATTAGAAAAGCTAAAGCCACAGGATGATGCCGAGCGCACTCTGTTAGCGCAAATCAAGGTGGCACATGACCAGATGCATCAGGGGGCTCGTAAATTACAGGCGCTTTTTGCTCCAGGTGCAGATGTTGATGACTTGGAGGACGCATATTTCGGTATTTATAACAAGGAGATAAACGGCAGCTCCAAGAAGATGTTTGCCGGGCTTGACAAGTTACAGAAACTTTATGAAAAAAGGGCGGCAAGGGCCAAGGAATATTCTGAAATAGCGGAGGATTATGTCCAAAAAGCCAACCTTGGTGCAAATCTTTTGGTTATAGTGGTGGCCATTATTTTTGGCTACTGGGTATTTAATTCCATAAACAGGTCGGTCAAGAGCGTACAGCAGGGGCTTGTCACTGTGGCAGAGGGGGATTTCTCCAGGGATCTTCCAGTAGAAGGAAAGGATGAGATTGCACAGCTTGCAGTCTCTATAAACAATATGCTTGCCTCTCTCAGGCCCTTGATAAAAAAGGTTACTGATGGGGCTGGAGTAATAGAGCGGGAAGTTGTTGATATGGAATCGTATTCTGAAGAGGCAGCAGCTGGCGGAAAGGCCGCAGCCCAGCGGGCAGAAGAGATGGCTCGGGAGAGTGAGTCAATTCTTACCAGTGTAGAGGAAGAAACCGGCGCCATTAATGAAATATCCGCAGCTATCCAGGAGATCAGTCAGAATACTGCCCAGGCAAATAATATTACAAACGAGGCAGTGGAAAAGGCAAGTTCAGCTGGTGATATCATCAACAGGCTTGGGCAGGTTTCAAATGATGTTCAGGGAATAATAAAACTCATAAGCGATATTGCGGAGCAGACGAATCTGCTCGCCCTAAATGCAACCATTGAGGCTGCCAGGGCCGGCGAAGCAGGAAAGGGTTTTGCAGTTGTTGCCAATGAGGTGAAGGAACTTGCCAAGCAGACAGCAAGCTCAACCGAGGAGATTACTTCAAAGATCAATGCCATACAGGCTGAGAGCCAGGCGGCTGTAAAGGTTACAAATGATATTACCGGGATAGTAGGGCAGATAAATGATATCACGTCAACAATTGCCGCGGCTGTTGAGGAGCAGAGTGCTGTAATCTCTGATATTGCCTCAAAGGTTGAGGATCAGAATTCCAGCGCCCAAAACATGGTTGAAAATGCCAAGGAAAGTATGGAGGCTGCGGAAAATGCTAACAGAGCAGCCAAAACCAATCTGGAAAAGTTGAAGGAACTTGTGGAGTTGGCCAGGGGATTCAAGGAACATACGGCACAGTTTAGGATTTAACACCTATCCTTCTGCTAACGAAAATGCGGCTGTCTGTCATTTTGCAGGCAAGCCGCATTTTTGTTTGTCAGCAGCAAATCCGGCAATCACTAAACTCAGATCAAAGCAGGTAGTCCTGCCTGACATTCCCAAGGGCCCTTTTAAGGTTCCCCCTTATCTTGCGATTGGATGCGTAGAGTTCTTCAAGCAGGTTCCTTATTTCACTTCGGCTGCTATCCTCTGCTGAGGGGCAACTGTTTTTTATCATGGGCATACGCATTCGCTGTGCCATTTTTTTTATTTTTGATTTTTCCACAAGGGCAAGGGGGCGTATAAGGGTTATGGCACCCTGAAACATCTCTTGCCTGGGTATCATTGTACTCATCTCGCCAACGTAGCACATATTCATAAACAGGGTTTCAATAAGGTCGTCAGCATTGTGCCCCATTGCAATCTTGTTACAGCCAAGGGCGTCGGCCAGTTCAAAAAGCCTCTTCCTGCGGTTCATGGAGCAGATGAAACAGGGGCTTTTCCCACGGTTTTCAGGGCCATGGGCAATCAGCCCAAAGTTGGTCTCTTCAATATAAAATGTATAACCCAGCTGCCTGAAATAGTCAGCCAGGGTATGCCACTGACCGTTTTCGTAACCCATGTCAAGATGGACCGGAATGATTTCGTAGGATATTGGGGCCTTCCTGAGCCAGTGCCGGAGAAACCAGAGGCAAAGCATGCTGTCAGCGCCCCCTGATACAGCCACCATTATTCGGTCTCCTGTTTCAAGAAGGCTGTACCGGTGGATGGCCTGTCCTACAAGGCGGTTTACCTCTTTTTCAAGGTAGCTCATTCACATGCGCCCCGCGATCACATCCGGTCCAGCCAGTCACCAAGGATGGAACAGATTTTATCTGCCTGTTTCTTGTTGGAGATGTTAAATTTACTCTGCTGCCGAAAATAGTTCCCTGTCTTGCGATAGCGGCGTATGCTTACCTTAACCGGGCCAAAATCCCCTGTTTTCCTGTCAAGCTCCTGGTAAAGAAACATGATGGTTGTCCAGGCCCCCCTGGTCAGTACCTGTTTGTCAAGTTCCTTTACAACAAGGGTTCCGTCTTCATCTTCATATTTTACTGTTATTTCATCTATTGTTTCAGCCATTGACTGTGAGTTTCCTTTCTGGTGCAAGGGTATTTTTTGGGTTAAGATTGGAATTTAATAGGAGGTTACCGGAGCAGCAGGCTTAATTTAGGAAAATATCAACAGGTTGGCAAGGTCAATATGATGACAGGCCCCTCATTTTTTATCAGGCCGCCTTTTTTCGGCTGGCACCATCCATGACAAATGGAACAAAGGCAACTGGAAGTACGGTTCTTCCGTTCAGGTTGCCTGACTGATCCTTTTTAACCAACAAAAGCTGCTGGGTCTGTCCTGGATAGCCCACAGGAATCACCATCCGTCCCCCAGGCTTGAGCTGCTCTGTAAGGACAGGGGGAATTTCAGCAGCTGCGGCTGTTACGATGATACTGTCATACGGGGCGTGCTCCGGCCAACCCATTGATCCATCGCCCTGCCTTACCTCAACATTTTTGATACCCAGCGTGTTGAGGAGTTTTGCCGCATTTTTTGCAAGGTCAGGCACTATTTCAACTGTGTACAACCTGTTCACAAGCTGTGACAGAACTGCGGCCTGGTATCCGGAACCTGCACCTATTTCAAGAACAGTATCGGATGGACATGGCTGAAGCAGCTCTGTCATAAGTGCTACTATGAATGGTTGGGATATTGTCTGGCCCTGGCCGATGGGAAGGGGGGTGTTCTCATAGGACAGGTGTCGTAGGTGTTGCGGCACGAAAAGATTCCTCGGGACATAGGCAATTGCATTAAGTACCGCAGGACTGAACCTGTCAATGCCGGTATGGCCCTTGGTAAGACGGCACTCTTCTTTTATCTGTTTAAGGAGTTCGTTTAAGGTTTGTTGTTTCATTTAATACCTCCATCATTCGTATATCTTGATCTTATGTCGTGGTATCCGTAGTATCGTCTTAGATTTATATTGTTAGTAAAGTGACAATACTGAAATAACTTGACGACCGATAGACTCTAACTACCAATAACTAATAAATATTTTTGATTGGTTGTCAAGACGATCGGAGGTATTTATATCCAATGTTAAAATATTAACTTTGAAACATCAGGGCCGTCTATGGAATAGACTCTGGCATTTTATCGAGGTTTGTATTACTCAATCCCATGACTTTAACCAGCCAATATTCGGAAGGATGGGCATTAATCTCTTTGATAAATTCTCTGGATACCCAGTGGGAATCTTCCAAAAGGTTATAAAAATATGAATCTATACCAAAAAAACCGTCTAGAATATGGGCAACAGTGTGAAAGATTTTGGATAAATAACCCTGTGGAATCTCATGGAGATGTTCAAACTGTCCGTAACCTTCTTCTGATAACTGTTCTAACAGCGCCTTGATCGTCAACCTGTTTCTGTTAATAGCGTCATTTACCGTCCCCCAGAATAACGGGCTGGACGCCTGAATAACATTACTGCTGTCTAAGTTGATGGTGTCATAGCAGACAAGTTGGTAATCTTTCAAAAAACCAAGCACCTTTTGTTCAGCTTGCGTCCGAGTGGATGCCCTGGCAAGCAGCATGTGTGTCACTTCCATAAGATAATTTCCTTTTTGCTCCTCAGGTATATTTTACTCTTGTCATTTTAAATAAACGCATCTAAAATTAAATTAGATGTATATAAAAATATTGTTTTTGTATTAATATCTTGGACATCTATGTAGTTATTTAATTGATAATAACCTATTTATATAATTATCATTTTTTTCTGTCTTTATTTTTTGGGCAGGGATGTCAACATGGCCAGGTATTGTTATGAGTGATAATATTCTTATCGTAAATGACAACACCCTTCAACGGCAATTAATGCGGTTTCAGCTTGAGAAGGAGGGTTTTAATGTAATTACTGCAGTGGATGGGGAAGGCGCTCTGAAGTGTTTACAGAATCGAAATCCACCGTCTCTTGTTATATCTGATATTGATATGCCTGATATGAACGGCTGGGAGTTGCTTCAACTGATCAGGAATTCAGATGAACCACAAATTCGCGATATTCCCTTTGTAGCAGCATCAGCTTTTTATTCATCCCAGGAGGCAAAGTCGCTGGGAAATGCACTTGGTGCAACGGCTACCATTTCCATTCCATACAAGGTAGAGCCTTTTATAAACCAGATTAAACAGTGTCTTGCCGGCCAGGTTACATCTGAAAGAGGTACAGTGCTGTTTGATCTATCCAATGAAAATTTGGAGCAATGGCATTGGCTGGCCCCCAAACCTGAACACTGGTTTTGTATGATATTTTTTACCCCTTTCGCCAATTGTTCAAGAAGTGTTAATTTTTCCTCAACAGCGTAAAGGTTATCAGATATGGCGTCGTCTTCCAGCTCCATTGCCACGCTACTTATTCT
>WGBG01000076.1 GCA_015494395.1 Deltaproteobacteria bacterium | reverse complement strand
GAGCGATTGTCGGATTTGCTGCATATCCGCGAAAGGGGAATTCCCATAATAGTCGGCTATATGGGAATTCCACTGACAAAGGAGATGCAGTAAATACGGCAATCCCGAAGGGTTTCAAAACTGGAAAGTTATAATTGATATAACTCCTTTTAATTTTGCTGAAAAAACAATTTTCCAGATTTTGAAACGCTCAATTTAGGTGAAAGTCTTTTGTGTAAGTCATCTCCGTTGCTATAGTCAAAGAAGTAATAGTAGTAGCGATGGCGGTAGGCCATCTTCTTGGCATGCTTTATCGGGCACCAGAAAAGTTCTGTCGTCGAGTTTTGAACCGATCTCTTCTGCCACGCGGGGAATGTCCAGAAGTTCCAGGGCATAAGCCTCCTGGTCAACAAAATCCATAATTCCCCTGGCCTTCTTGTACTCCTGTTAAGCGTCGAGCACCCTGGAAGCCAGGTTAAACACAAAACGGATAAACGAGGCAATGCTTGAGGAAAATGCCGGAGACCCGGCGTGCAGGGCTGCACAGTCTGTCACTGGGGAATAAAGCCCCCTGGTGTTTGCTCCGGTATCATTACTCAACTGCCTGAACTGGTCCCAGGACAGGTGTCTCCCCTGTCTCAGGCGGGAGAGGGCCTTTTTGCACTTTCCACCTGTTTGGTTGTCTTTTGGGTGGAGTTTTCCGAAGGGTCAAATTTTGAGAAGAATGTCTCAAGGCATGATTTCAGGTCTGCATGAAGCCTGTCACAAAGGCTTTGCACATTACCGCATTCTGGCGCCAGTTTTTCTGCCTCCATCAGCGTTTCAATGGAACGCTTGGCGTGTTCGGCAAGCTCATTATTGTTGATCCTGTTGACCAGGGCCTTGTTTATTTCAGCCCATTTGTGCTTAGTCGGCAACAGACTAAACCATAATGTTAATCTGGAAGTATGTCAAAAGTGGTCACATTGAAGAAAATTTTTTCGCAGCAATACATTGAGCCTTCATGTGTGTTCTTCATGGCAGGGGGGCGGACAAGCTTTGCGTTGGAAATGGAATTGATCTCTGGAAGCGGGAGGATTCCTTCTATTGCGTGAATATATTATTTTTGTTAGGATTTTTCATGTGTTGGCATGCTACCGTAACTTGAATTGAGCGACTGCTTGAGCTTGCCGTATATCCTGGACTATATTGAGTCTGAATTGAAAAATAGGCATAACCTGGTTGAAATGCGGGGCAGTATCAATGAAAAAACTTCCAACCGGTATCCAGACGTTTAGCAAAATTCGCGAAGATGATTATCTCTATGTGGACAAGACAGCCCTGGCTGTGGACCTTATAGAAAACGGTACCTACTATTTTCTTTCCCGCCCCCGCCGTTTTGGTAAAAGCCTCTTTATTTCCACCCTTCAGGCCCTGTTTGAAGGGCGCAAGGAACTGTTTAAGGGCCTTTCTGCATACAGCCGGTGGGACTGGGACACAACATATCTCAGGCGTTGCGCGCACCGTTTCAGGCATGGATCGGAAAGAAACCGGTTACAACGACCTATCTTCTTAACGATACACCACCTGATAATATTTGCTTAAATTATTCAATTGATTTTTATCAATAATGGCACCATTACTTTCATAATCTTTTTGTTTAACATCGCTGTATAGATTGTAATTTATTTTCTGTGGGCCTGTTGGTAAAAAAACAGCAAAAGAGTTATTGTATTTCTTGTCAAAAATTATCTCATATACGACTAATCGTTCTTCAAGATACACCTTGAAATAAATTTCATCTTTATTTAACCGTTCCTAGTTATTTTTTATGAACTCTGGATACAACTTAAAACATATTTTACTTTTTTCTTTTAGCAAGTTATCCTTTTGTTCTTCCAACTCTCTTTCCAGTTGAAGTATCTTCTTCTCTTCTTTTATGATTTGATTTAATATCTGCATCTTATCAACTTCCCAATTACTCTTATATTGTTTTCTTCTATCTTTTTTTCATCTGACGTTATTCAAAAGATTAAGTGTCGTTGGCGGATCTGCCAGGGGAAACAGTGTCGCTAGGCAATTTAAAGCCAATATGCGAAACTGCATCTCGGCTCTGCAGACGCAGCCTTGCAGAAAAATCAAAAAAACAAGAGGTAAAAAAGCAAGCTGTTTTTTCAGTTTTTTCATCTCTATTTTTTTCCTTTTTCTTTTTGCTCCGTTTATTGATGGTTGTCATGACCATGTTGAATATGAATACAATCATAACTTCAACCACAACGGGAAAGGAGTAATGGAAATGTCAGGCAGGATTCTGGATATTCCGTCACCTGTCAATTCCCTGTGAAAAATGTTCCAGTGAAAATAACGGACATGCCAGCAGCCGTCTTGAACATGAATCGCTATTTCAGCGCAGTGATTGACACAAAATTAAAGCATTGAAACCAGACGCTGATACTTGAAAAGCCTGCTTCCTTAAGGCGTTTTCTGTGGGTATTAAGGGTTTCCGGCAGAAGCACCCTTTCAAGAGCGGCCCGTTTCTGGCTGATTTCAAGATCGCTGTAACCGTGAATCCTCTTGAAATCATGATGCATTTCCCTGTGCATCTTTTCTGTCCTCTGGTCTTCAAATTTTATCTTTTCGGAAAGTATCAGCAGTCCCCCAGGGACCATGCCCTCATAAATATTTTTAAGCAAAGTGGCTCTCTGTACAAGTGGGATAAACTGAAGCGTAAAGTTGAGAACTGCCACTGAGGCATTTCCCAAAATAATATCATTGACGTCAGCACATATCAGATGGACTGGAATGCGTTCTGATGAAAATTTTGTGTTTTCTCTGCACTGTTTGATCATCGCAGGGGAGTTATCAACGCCCACAATAGAGCATTGATCCGTATCAATGCACTTTAACATGGATAGTATCCCGGCACCCAAGGAACATCCAAGGTCATAGCAGATTGTGCCAGGCTGAACAAAACGTCGGGCAAGGAGCCCTGTCATGGAGATAATGGTGCTGTAGCCTGGTACTGATCGCCTGATCATATCCTGGAAGACCGAGGCAACCTTTTGGTCAAATACAAAATCCTGAATCTTTTCAACAGGCTCTGCGTACAGGCGATCTTTTGAGTTGTTTTCCCGAGGCATTGGTCTAAAAGTTGTACTTTCCTGCGTATCCCCGTGGCGTTACCATCCTTCCATGCCACGAGAACGTGCTGGAATTACCTACAATAATAGTGGACTGCATGTGAATTTCATGCTCAAGCATCTTTTCAAGCGTTGTAATAGTTACAGATTCAGACTCCCTTGAGGCAGCAGACACAATCCCCACCGGGGTTGAACCTCTCCGGTGTTTAAGGATTATATTCCTTGCCCGCACTATCTGTTCAGTGCGTTTCTTGGAGCGGGGGTTGTATATGACAATCACAAAATCCGCAGATGCCGCAGCGTTGATACGTTTTTCTATTATTCCCCACGGGGTGAGAAGGTCAGAGAGGCTTACAGATGCAAAATCATGCATGAGCGGCGCGCCAAGGATTGCGGCACAGGCACTAAGGGCAGGAATCCCGGGTATGATTTCAATTTGAGTGTTATAGGGACTGCCTGAATCTTCAGCGCTTCTTGAAAGCTCAAAGACAAGGCCTGCCATTGCATATATCCCAGGATCTCCGCTGCACACCAGGGCTACCTTTCTGCCTGATGAAGCCTCCTCCAGGGCCCTTTTGCACCGTTCAACCTCCTGCATCATGGAGGATGAGAGCACCTTCTGATCATCCCTCATAAG
>WGBG01000075.1 GCA_015494395.1 Deltaproteobacteria bacterium | reverse complement strand
ATTTCAGCAAACTTTTGAAACGCTCAATTCAGGTTTATTTTTTTGCGGCATTATCCCATGTTCAAGCACTAATATCATTCAAATAAACAGTTTGCCCAGGAGGTTCCACTGTGGATTCACAGCAGGTTCAACAACAACCATTAGACATGGTATTAAAATATTTAAATTTTCTGCTTGCCAGAAAATGGCTGATCATCCTCGGAGCTGCCCCTATCCTTGCCGCAGCATTAATTTACTGCCTGATAACTCCTAATGTATATCAGACCACAACTTCGATAATTGTGGTTGCCCAGCGAGTGCCCGAGACATATGTACGCTCTACTGTTACCGGTGACACAAGCCACAGGATCAGGGCAATAATGCAGCAGATAACCAGCCGTACAAACCTTGAAAAGGTCATCAAGGAGTTCAACCTGTACCCTGAAGAGAGGGCCAACATGCCCATGGAAAAGGTTGTATCCATGATGCGGGAAAAAATAGATGTTAACATCCCCAGATCCCGCGTCATTAACTCATTTCAGCTCTCTTATGAAGGCAAAAATCCTGTACTGATAGCCGAAGTTCTGAACTACCTGGCCAATATGTTTATTGAAGAAAACCTGAAACTCAGGGAAAAACAGGCAATGAACACGGCAAATTTCCTCAATGCCGAACTTGAAAAAATATATCAAAAACTTTCAGCCAGGGAAAATGCCCTTAAACAATACAAGATGGAACACATGGGGGAACTGCCTGAACAGCTTGCCAGCAACAATGCAATGCTTGAAAGGCTCCAAACCGAATACGAAACCGTACAAGAAAATCTTCGCAGGGCAGAGGACAGGAAACTCCTGCTGGCAAGCCAGGCAAGACTGGGGGAGACCCAGGCAAATACTGCTGCAGGAGAGCCCGCATCTACCACCACTTTAAGCAGCTTAAAAAAGAGACTAAAGATGCTGAGGAGCCGCTATACTGAAAAACATCCTGATATAGTTGAACTCAAGAGCCGTATTGCACAGATGGAGGCAGCACAACGCGGCCAGGAATCAGGTTCTGAAAATGAATCACAAGGGGGTGGAGATACCCTGCTGGATTCGGAGCTTGCCTTTCAGCTGAAAAATATTGATACAGAAATCCGTAATATGAAGAGAGACAGTGCCCATCTGCGTGAACAGATTGCAATGTACAAAAAACGGATTGAAAACACACCAAAACGTGAGCAGGAGCTGCTGGATCTTACCAGAGACTACAACAACCTCAGACAGACATATGACAGCCTTATGGCCCGCAAAATACAGGCAGAAGAGGCAGCAGCCCTTGAACGCAGACAGCAGGGAGAACAGTTCAGAGTAATTGATCCTGCCAGAGTACCTGAAGTACCTATCAAACCGGCTGTTAAAAAGATTCTGCTGTTGGCATTTGTGGTGGCATTTGGAGGTATGAGCGGTATTGCCATTGGTCTTGAGATGCTTAAACAAAAATTTTATGACCCTGACGACGTAGAATCTGCCTTTGACATACCTGTACTTGCAATAGTGCCGCTTTTGTTAACTGACAAGGAAAAAATGAAGCGTCGAATAAAGGAAACCGTTATGGGAGTAATGGCAGCCACAGCATACGCTGGTGTTGGCTTCCTGGCTTTTTTGCTTGTAAAAAATGGCTCCGGCTCCCTTGCAGGCATTGCATCCCAACTTACCAAGGGGGTCTTGTAATATGGACAAAATATTAAAGGCTCTTAACAAGGCCCGTGATGAACACAATGACAAAAACAGTGAGGCAGAACACAGCAATCACCACGTCCAGGATTCCACCAAACACGCTGACAACCTTCATGCTGTCCCGCAACAAAAGCTGGTGGTGATTAAGGAGTCAGAAGGCAAGGCGGAATCTGAACAAAATAGAGCCAGACCTGTAGGGGATCATCCAAACCTTGACCCAAAACTCATTGTTTATCATGAACCAGAATCCCTGGCAGCAGAACACTTCAAACTGCTCAGATCGCGCATTGTTAATCCACCTGATGACAGGGAGTTACGCACCATTCTTGTTACATCTGCAATGGACAATGCCGGAAAAACGCTTGTGGCCTGCAATCTGTCCCTTTCCATTGCCCAGGGAGTAGATCCCTATGCGCTCCTCATAGATACAGACGTTCGGAAACCGGCTGTTCACAGGATGTTTGGCATTCAAACCAATACAGGGTTGTCAGAATATCTCACAGATCAGGCGACGCTTCCGGAATGCCTTGTAAAATCTGCGGTCACAAAACTGACCATTCTTCCTGCTGGAAGCCAGGTGCCAAATCCAGCGGAAATCATTACCTCATCCAGGATGAAGGAACTGATTAAAGAGGCAAAATCACGCTATCACGACCGTTTTATAGTTCTGGACTCTCCTCCGGTGAACCTTGCCTCGGAAACAGTTGACCTGGCCAAGCTTGTGGACGCTGTACTCCTGGTAATCAGGTGTGGAATGTCCAGTAAACCGGTTGTTGAACAGGCTATTAATAAAATTGGAAGGGAAAAGATACTTGGAGTGGTGTTTAATGCCTATGAACGTCCTTCCGGCAAGTACGGTTATTATTCAAAGAAGACAGCTTACTATGGTTAAAAATATTTTTTTGAAGGAGCATTTCAATTTTTTTCAGAAAATATACGATATCAAAAGGAGTTACATCTATCATACATAATCTTCATTTTTTAAAATACCCTATCCAGGATTTATTCACTTGATAATTTTTGCAAACATAATAGATTTGCATTTTGATGGATTCTTCCTACAGTCATGAATGTCCAGATTGCAAACGGTGGACACCAAACAGGATTTTTCTGTAGTTACGCAGGCAATGGTAAAATTTTTTGGAAAAAAATATCCCATAAGAAAACTCCTTCTGTTTGTAACAGAGGGTTTTTTTCTGATAGCCTCGTTTGCCACTGTTGAGGTCTTTAAAAATAACGGGGATATGCAGGTCATGTACGACCCATTACTTTGGCCAAGGCTTGGTTTTATCGTTACAATTTGCCTGCTCTGCCTGTATTATAATGACCTTTACACATTCAAGGGCAGAATCAGCTTCGTAGAGATGTCCACCCGCCTTTTTCAGGCCATTGGGGTAGCCTGTCTTGTCCTTGGTGCGATATTCTTTGTCTTTCCGGAAATGCTCCCCCCAAAACAGGTATTTGTAACCAGCCTTGGGGCATTTATAGTGCTTAGCAGTACCTGGCGTTATGGCTATTCCATGATACTCCAGAAACAGTGTTGCGCAATTCCTGTCATGGTACTTGGTATGGGCGAGTTCTTAAATGAGCTGATAACCGAAATAAAAGAAAATATTGACTGCGGATACAGGCTGGTATCTGCCGCGGTCCATCCTGACGCACCTGCCCCTAAACTTTTCAACATACCCATTTACCATTCTTACGAAAATCTGCTGCAGACCGCCAAGGCGTCAGGGGCCACTGCCATAATTGTAGCCATGGACGAACGCCGGGGAAATCTTCCCTACAATCAACTCCTGGAGTGCAAGATGAACGGTATTGACATCATAGAGGGAGAAACATTTTTTGAAGAACTTACCGGCAGGCTCCTGGTTGACAAGATAAATCCCAGCTGGCTCATCTTCAGAGAAGGCTTTATAAAATCAAACAGTTCTGCTGCTCTCAAACGCATTGTCGGCTTTATTGTTTCACTTGCAGGTCTTATAATATCATCCCCGGTTATTTTAATCACAGCCATTCTGATAAAGCTGGACTCACCGGGACCGATTTTCTTTCTGCAGGAACGGGTTGGCAGGCATGGAAAAATCTTCAAAATTATAAAATTCCGTTCCATGCGGACCGATGCCGAAAAGGATGGTGCCAAGTGGGCAAAGGAAAATGATGACAGGGTTACTCGAGTTGGCAGAGTAATCAGAAAACTTCGCATTGACGAAATTCCACAGATGTGGAACGTACTCAGGGGAGATATGAACTTTGTAGGCCCACGCCCGGAGCGGCCTGTCTTTGTAAAGGAATTGGCTGAAAAAATCAGGTACTATAACCAGAGGCATACTGTAAGCCCCGGCATAACCGGATGGGCACAGATTAACTATCCCTATGGAGCATCTGTTGAAGATGCCAAGAAAAAACTGGAATATGACCTCTATTATATCAAGCACATGTCAGTTATGCTTGACCTGTATATAATTTTAAAGACCGTAAAGACCATTATTTTCAAGATGGGTTCCAGGTAACAAAAATTTTTCAGCGACAAACCGATCTGGAGGACAGAAAATGACAACTTCGAAAAAGTCATTCATCACTATTTTTGCTGCTATTCTTATTCTTTCATGTCTTTTTATTTCACCGTCTTTCAGCCAAGAGAAACTGCCTCCATATATAATCGGATGCGGCGACGTTCTGGAAATACTAACCTGGAAAGAGGAGGCATTTTCCATACCTGAAGCCCTTGTCCGAACAGATGGCAAGATCACCATGCCGCTCATCAATGACGTGGTGGCAGCAGGCAAGACCCCTGAACAGCTCCAAAAGGATATTGAGGTAAAACTCAAGGACTATGTCACCAACCCTGAGGTAACTGTAACTGTCAGGGACCCGGCTAGCCACAGATTCTACATACTGGGAGAGGTACAGCGCACCGGTGAATATCCCCTGACCAAAAGGCTTACCGTACTTCAGGCCTTTGCCCTTGCCGGTGGATTTACAGAATGGGCATCCAAAAAAGAGATATTGCTGGTACGCAAAAAAGACGGCAAGGACATCACACTGAGGATTAACTACAAGGACCTTGCCGACGGGGAAAATCTTGAAAACAATGTTTACATACAGGTTGATGACACAATAATAGTTCCCTGAGGATACCTGTCATGATGCGTCTTATATTCGCACAAAGGTGTTCAAAATTATTATGCTTTGCCATAGTTTTACCGCTTGCTTCCATGCTTAATTACGCATCATGCCATGCCTACCAGCTAACATTTCAGCCAAGAATAACAGAGGCACTTACATATACAGACAACCTGTTCCTTGACTCAGGCGACGATCCTAACAACCCAAAGGAAAGTGATGTCTATTCACTCCTTACTCCGGGCTTTACCACTGAAATCATGACCCGCACCCTGGGAGCCTCCCTCTCCTATGATTTCGGCTATACCCGTTATGTTGACTGGAGCAGCAGAAACAGCTGGAATCATAACATGGGCATGAACGGCTGGTATGATCTTTCAAGGCACACCAGGTTTGAGATACGGGATAACCTGGTCTATACAGAAGACCCGATATCGGATCGAAATTTTGAAATTACCCGCCCACCAGAAAGTACACTGCCTGAGGATTACACCACCCGCAGGGACCGCCAGCCATACCTGACCAACTATGCTGACTTCAGTTTCTCACACCAGTTTGGCCCGGACGACTCAATCGTCATATCCTATGTAAATGGTATCAGACACGATTTCAGCAGCAGCAATGACCAGAGCAGCGAGTACATGCGGCACACCCCAAGGGCAACTATAACTTACTGGCTTAATCCGGAGTGGGGCATCGAGCTTGAAGGCACATACGACCAGGGTAATTTCAAGGATCAGAGTGACACTAAATCCGGGACAGCAAGATTCAGGTTAAACCACCGTTTTAATCCGCACACAACCATGTTTTATCAGTACAGCTACTACACTATATCATACGATGAGGATGAAACGGTATCATCTGAAGACACGGGCTTTTCACAGAACTATGGTACCCATGACATGGTCATAGGATTCAATTACTCGATGTCCAGGGATTTTTCCATTGAATGTCATGCAGGCGGTGTTGTCCAGGTGATGGACCAGGGAGATAAAACACCCCACTTTTCCGGAGGACTCAGCCTGAACAAAACCTTCCAGCATGGCTCCATAAGGCTTTACGGGGAATCAGGTCAAGCCCAGGGTGTCTTTACAAATGACTCAGTAGGCCCATCCTTCTTTTTCGAAACCGGCCTGTCCGGTACATACCAGATTCTGGAACGGCTGGGGTGCAATGCCTATATCTCCTTCAGACGCGACAATTTCAAAGCAGCAGATAATGACTATGCTACTGGCTCCAGCAGTGGACATGATGACAACTACGGTGCAGGTGCAGGCATTAACTGGGCACCATACACCTGGCTAAGTTTTAACCTGTCCTACAGCTTTAACCACCTTGATTCAGGGAGGGATGCCGGTCTCTACAACAACAGTTATTACGAAAACAGAGGGATGCTCAATATAGTCCTTACCACCCCAAGGCCATGGCGCACCACCCGATAACTTTACCCCATGCCTAACGCCTGCTGTCGCTAATAGTAACCCCTTGGCTGACCAGGAATATCAAGGCTGCATCAGCAAGCAGGCTTCCGATTGTCTCTATTGATTTCCTTAAAGGTGTATTCTGAATGGTTTCCCACCTCAAATCTTCTGCAAAGTGTTCAGGGGTGTGGAGATTATAAAGAACCGGGAACCTGCCATCAATAATGTGTGATGCATGAACCCTCATCCAGGCCTCTCCACCTGGTATTACATCTGTTATGTAGTCTATTGCCACCTGTCCATTATCAAATATCGTATCCACCGCAACTCTTCCCGGCTCAAACATCCCGAACAGGGCGTCAGGCACAGCTTCGGTGAGATTCCAGCCTGCAAGCAGCAGGTCTTCTCCCATCTGGACAACAGAACCAAGCACCCCTCCCACCAGGTCGCCGCCAAAAGCCTCCTTCAGTTTTGATGCGGCAAAAGACAGGTGATCCATTACGCCCTCCGGGGCAGCCTCACCATCCGGACGCCACGCCCCAAAGCTTAATGCACTTGCAAAATCCTTGACAAAATCTATAAGGGAGCCGAGAAGGCCAGGGGAACTCGTGGTTTTGGAAATGGTACCTTCATGGGTTTTGTAATATTTATCGCCGCCTGTAACCCCATCCTTGAAGAAATTAAGCACGTTAAGACCGGCGTCTTCCACATCCTTTACCACCCTGTCTTCCCAGTCCATGGGACTTTCATCCACAGAAATTTTGTATCCTTTAGAAAAATCGAAATTCTTGGCACCGGGGCTTGAGACAAGCTGTTCTTCCAAGTAGAGGGAAAGCTGCTCACCAAAGGAAGGCCTGGCTGTGGCAGTTTGAGAAATATTACCACCCAAGGCACTTTGCTCACTGCCCGCGACAGATGCATCAACAATTTCCTTCAATCCGGTATCACCCGCACCTGCAGGAACCCTGCCTTCATGTGAAGGGGCTGGCGCCACAAAAGGAGTTATGGGTGTGGTATGCATGGTGTTATCCCAATTTATCTTTCCTGCTTATTCTGGGTTCAATAATATTCATGACCAATTTGCAATCATCATGCCCTTAAAGCATTGTGATGACTGCATCACGGCCATATCGCTTTTTCTTTATGATTCAGGCAAGATACAGTCTGAACAATCGCTTAAACAGCCGGACTTGTTTCTCCCTGTTGCAATAAATACATACCACCCTGCAGAAAATGCCTATTTTCTTGCAAAGCTTGTCCCGCATGTGGCATTGTTGTAATAATTGGAATACATTTAAAATAGCTCGAAGCTGAAAGTCTAAAAAGACAAAAACTGAACCGCGAAGGACAACAAGGACGCAAGGAAATTTGACTATTCCCTGTCGGGGTGACCGACAGGAAGTATAACCTGGCAGCTCCTGACTTCACTCAATAAAAAAATTTGGAGTTTATCATGGCAGATATAACAATTGAAGAACTTGAGCATGTGGCACAGCTTGCAAGACTTAGTTTTTCAAAGGACGAACTGGCCAATTTCACAGGACAGTTAAATGACATCCTCGGATACATTGCCAAACTTGAAGAGATTGATACCGCTGATGTACCGCCAACAACCCATGCCCTGCAGGTAACCAATGTCTTCAGAGAGGACAGGGTTGAACCATCACTGCCAGTGGAAGAGAGCGTTGCCAATGCGCCACAGGAAGAAAATGGAGCATTTGTAGTGCCCCGAATCATCTAACAGGAAGAAACTATCAAGCAATGAACGAACTAATTACCTTTCCCATAAGCAAACTGCAGTCTCTGCTTTCAGACAGAGAGGTTTCCCCCTCTGAAATTGCATCTGCTTATCTTGAGCGTATCGAGGCGGTTGATCCCACAGTACAGGCATACATAACAGTAACACCTGGAGTCGCAGAGGAGGATGCGAAGGCGGCCCTAAATCGCCTGAAAGATGGTGGGACCGCACCACTGACCGGTATTCCCCTTGGCATCAAGGACCTGATTTGCACCAAAGGAACCCGCACCACTTGTGCGTCCCGCATGCTTGAAAATTTTGTTCCACCCTACAATGCCACAGTGATGGACATGCTCAACAGCCAGGGAGCAGTCATGCTTGGGAAACTTAACATGGATGAGTTTGCCATGGGCTCATCAACTGAAAATTCCGCATTCATGAAGACCCGGAACCCCTGGGACACCAAACGCATTCCAGGCGGGTCAAGCGGAGGCTCTGCGGCTGCGGTAGCTGCAGGAGAGTGCCCGGCATCCCTGGGATCCGACACAGGGGGATCAATCAGGCAGCCTGCATCCCACTGCGGGGTGGTGGGCATGAAACCAACATACGGAAGGGTATCACGGTTTGGACTGGTTGCCTTTGCCTCCTCTCTGGACCAGATTGGGCCGCTCACCCGGGATGTTACAGACTGTGCCATCCTGCTTGAGGCAATATCAGGCCACGATCCCAGAGATTCCACTTCTGCTGACATGCCGGTCCCGTGTTACAGGGACGCCCTGAAGGAGGGACTGAAGGGCATGGTTGTGGGAGTTCCATCAGAATACTTTGTGAAAGGGCTTGATCCTGATGTTGAAAATGTTGTACAAAAGGGTATTGAATACCTTGAAAAACAGGGAGCTTCCATCCGTGAGGTCTCTCTGCCCCACACTGAATATGCAGTAGCAGCCTACTATATAATTGCACCAGCAGAGGCATCATCGAACCTGTCACGATACGACGGGGTAAAATATGGCCACCGAAGCAGCAATTATGCGAACCTCATGGAGATGTACCAGTCAACCCGTTCAGAGGGTTTTGGTGATGAGGTCAAACGGCGTATCATGATCGGCACATACTGCCTGTCTGCCGGATACTATGACGCCTATTACAAGAAGGCTTCCCAGGTACGTACACTGATAATGCAGGATTTCAAAAAGGTTTTCCAGGAAACAGGCTGCCATGTCCTTGCAACCCCTGTAGCCCCAACCCCTGCATTCGGGATTGGTGACAAGACAGGGGATCCGCTTCAGATGTACCTGTCGGATATTTTTACCATACCTGTTAACCTGGCCGGGCTGCCGGCACTATCTGTTCCATGCGGCTTCAGCAAAGACAACCTCCCAATCGGGCTGCAGCTCGTCGCAGACCACTTTCAGGAGGAAACACTGCTGCAGGCTGCATATAATGTTGAGCTGATGGCAGGCTGCTGCAACAAACTGCCTGAAATTAAATGACCTCTAAACGGCCCTTTATTATGGATAAAGAGAACCACCAATAACAGCACCTGCTGCTGATACTATGCAGAGAATTCCCATAAAATATGCTGTCCCCGGAATGAAACTTGAAAAGGAGGCTGTCACCCCTGAGGGGCAGGTGCTTTGCGGCCCTGACTCTGAGCTTACAGCCGAGCTCATTGAAAGGCTTAAAAAACAGGGGGTAACAGTGCTCACCGTACAGGGAAGGCCGGTGGTACTTCCTGGAGACAAGAGCCTTGGCACCCGCCTGAAAGAGCTGGAGCACCGGTTTTCAAAGGTAAACAACGATCCTGTCCTGAAAGCCATTAAAAAACTGATTGCCGAGTTCTGGATAGTTCAGGAGAGGGGGCCTGAGGCAGTTGCCTCAGCAAAGAGAACCGGAGGCCAAAACTGATTTTGTCATGACCAGGGAAGAACTTATTTCGAGGCTGGACAATGTCCAGTCCCTGCCCACTATTCCGCCCATTGTGTCCAGGCTTAACGAGATGGTGCAGGATGAGGACACAACTGCAGCACGCCTTGGCAAGGTCATAGAAAAGGACCAGGTGCTCACTGCCAAGCTGCTCAAAATGGTAAATTCCTCGTTTTATGGCTTTCCGCAACGAATATCCACCATTAATAATGCCTTGGTTTTACTTGGTTTTAACGTAATCAAAACGCTGATCGTGACCTCATCCATATTTGAAGTGATGCAGGCCTCAGACATAAGGCTGTTTGAACACAGCCTTGGATGTGCCACAGCTGCAGGAATCATTGCCCGAAGGCGTGGCATTAAAAACCCGGAAGAGGTTTCTACTGCCGGGCTGATTCATGACCTTGGAAAGATTGTACTCAGGGCAGAACTTCCCAAAGAGTATGACAGGATACTTGCCAACTCCCGGGAGCGGGAACTGCCAGTGCGTGACGTTGAGCTTGAAATAGTGGGAATGACCCACAGTGAAATCGGTGGAATACTGGCAACCCAGTGGAATCTTCCAGACTCTCTTGTTATTCCGGTAAAATACCACCACAGGCCGGCAAAGTGTAAAGATCACCAGGAAATCACGGCAATAATCCATTTTTCAGACATTCTTATACGTGCTGTTGGCTTTGGATCAGGCGGTGACCCCTGGGTGCCACCCCTTGATCACAAGGCATGGGATATCATCAAGTTTGGCAAAAGTGATGCCAGAGAAATTCTCGAAGAACTTGATGAGAAACTGGCAGAACTTGCAAACTTTACAGGGGAGATTGACCAGGAACAGTAAGATACTGGTTCACCACACTTTCAGCCTTGAGCTTTTAAGCTTGTAGCGATTCTCAAGAGATTGATCCATGGCAAGAATAGTAATAATTGCGCCGGATTTTTTCAACAGGCCGGATTACGCCATGTGCCTTGAGGCAAAGGGGCACAAGGTAATCATATTAAATGACATCGCCAGGGCGGTTGATACAGTCCTCACAGATCCTCCGGACCTCCTAGTTCTGCAAAAAGGGCTCCACATGCACCTTGACAGCGAGGTGGTGCAGGCACTTAAAAACAACCTCCAACTTGCCCTGCTGCCGGTAATCCTCATTATCTCTCCCCGTGACATAACATCAGGCATAGACTGGTCAGAATATCCGGTGGATGACATCATCTGCAGCCAGACTGCTGTTGATGAACTGATGATACGCATAGACCTTGCACTGGCCAGAAAAAAAAGGATTGGTGACAACAATCCCCTTACGCAGCTTCCAGGAAACACCTCAATCCTTAAAAGTATCCAGGGGGTTATTGATGAAGGCAGAGAGGCGGCCGTTGCCTATGCGGATATTGACAGCTTCAAGCCCTTTAATGACAGGTACGGTTTTTCAAGGGGTGATGAGGTTATCCGCATGCTCTCCAGGGTCCTGGTAAATGTTATCAGGGAACAGGGCGGGGCAGATGGTTTTGTTGGCCATGTGGGAGGCGATGACTTTGTGTTCATTGTACCCCTAGAGAAGACAGAGTCCACCTGCCAGGAGATACTCAAAAATTTTTCCGCTTTGATTCCCCTGTTTTTTGATGATGCAGACCTTGAGGCCGGCTGCTTTTCATCAGTTGACAGGCAGGGCAACAAAAAAACCTTTCCCCTGACCTCACTTTCTATAGCGGTGATACCCTGCCTGCCAGGGAGTTTCAGCCATTTTGGAGAGATAGCAGCGGCAGCAGCACAGCTTAAGAAAAAGGTAAAAGCAATGTCTGGAAACAATTTCCTTGTTGACAGGCGCACCTATGGTTCAGATGCCAGTTAGCCATGCATAACTCCATGCCTGCTGCCTCCATAACCCAGCTGCTCCAGACCTCCCGCAAGTTTACCAAAGAGCTCCACTCAATTTACAGAAAACTGCCTGAGGTAACATGCAAGGGACTGGCCCACTGCTGCACACTCCTTCCTGACATGACATTCACAGAGGCGGTCTCTGCTCTTGACAGCCTGAGCAGCATGGAACCGCCACGCCGCATGGAAATACTCCACCGTATTGCACTCTACTTCTATCTCAACCCGGTAAAGATCATGTCATGCCCATTTCTTGAGAAGGGACGGTGCATCATCTACAAAGACCGGTTTTTAGGCTGCCGAACCTACGGCTTATGGTCTGCCAATCATTACAAAACCCTGGCATCAAAAAACCTTGAGGCAAAACGCCAGGTGCAGGCGGCGTGGCAGCAAGCCGGGATAAATCTTCCCAAAGAGGTTATTGAATTTCAGGTGCCCTATTGCAAAAATCTTAAAATTATCAAGGGAAAACAGCCAAATGACCGGGCTCTCCTCAAACTTGGGAAAAAGGTTGCATACCTCTCCCAGGAACACTCTGCCGCAATGCACAGTATGTTTGCAGAGGATTTTTTTATGGACCTTTCCTTCTGGCTGGTCTCCATGGTATTTGGAAAACAGGGAGCTGCAAACAGCAAGTTCATGGCAGTAAAAGCAGTCTGTTCAGGAAATGGCCATGAATACGCAGAAAAAAATGCTCAAACTGCTGCGCAAAACCTGGAAAGATTATTCAACCTGTAACCCCACCCGCCAAGGCCCGCTCCACCTTACCCCCCCACTTTACTCCACCGCGAAACCCCACATTGCGCCACCTTGCCACAAACCTGATTTTTTCCAAGTAATAACAAAATACTATCCACACTTTTCATTTTTCACACCATAACGTCCAATCATACAAATTAAATTATCTACCCTACCATTCAATAACTATTTCCCCATTTTTATCAAAAAAATCTGAATCCATCCCTTGACATGGTGGACTGATTTTCCCTATAGTGGTATTTAGTGGCATAAAGTGGCATAACAAGGGAGTCCGTCTATGTTCAGAGGAAGGTCGGCCCACATGCTTGATGCAAAGGGCCGCCTAAGCATACCAGCCCGATTCCGGGACGTTTTGAAGGCAAAGAATGACTCACGGCTCATTCTGACCAATCAGCCTTCTTGCCTGGTGGCGTATCCCTTTGAGGAGTGGCGGCTCATTGAAGAGAAATTTGCAAAGTACACCATCGGGCCTCCTGATATCATCAAGTTCAAGAGATATTTTCTGGGAGCGGCTGTAGAATGCACACTGGACGGACAGGGCAGAATTCTAATACCACCGTCACTAAGGGAAGAAGCTGGATTGCAGCGTGAAGTCATGCTCACAGGCATGCTGAACTATTTTGAAATCTGGAGCAAGGAACGTCTGGACGAAGAACTGTCATCGGCAAGAGATAACTTTGATAAATTCAGCGACGACATCTTTAAAATGGAGACCAGTGTCTGACACCCAGATCCATGTATCAGTAATGACCAGACAGGTGCTTGAGGGTTTGAAACTGACCCCCGGGGGCATCTATGTTGACGGAACTGTAGGCATGGGGGGCCATGCCAGGGCTATGCTTGAAGCATGCCCGGACATGCGCCTGCTGATCGGACTTGACTGGGATGATGACGCCCTGATGCTTGCCAGAAAGGCAATCCACAACTGGAAAAACCGTTTCATGCTGCAAAAATCAAACTTTGCAGACATTCCAGAGGTCCTTTTGAGCAATGGCATTGACAAGGTCCATGGAATACTGCTGGACATAGGGCTCTCTTCCTTCCAGCTTGAACACAGCGGAAGGGGCTTCAGTTTTAACACAGAAGAACCCCTTGATATGCGCATGGACAGGTTCGGCTCTGTAATGGCATCTGACCTGGTAAACAACCTGCCCATGGAGGGGCTTACTGAACTTATTCGCGTTTATGGCGAGGAAAGATGGGCAAAGCGCATTGCAGAGAGGATTGTTGAACAGCGGGCAAAACAGCCCATCCTTACGGCAGGTGAGCTTGCAAGGCTTGTGTCACGGGCAATACCGCGGAAATTTCATCCAAGGCGCATACATCCTGCCACCCGCACATTTCAGGCACTTAGAATCGCGGTAAACAGGGAACTGGACAACCTTAAACACGCGCTGGACGTTCTGCCGGACTGTCTAAGTGAAGGAGGAAGGCTCTGCATAATATCCTTTCACTCCCTTGAGGACCGGCTTGTAAAATTTGCATTCAGGGAT
Organism: Deltaproteobacteria bacterium; assembly: GCA_015494395.1. GTDB lineage: Bacteria > Desulfobacterota > Dissulfuribacteria > Dissulfuribacterales > QOAL01 > S144-17. Next base: position 23,648 of record WGBG01000075.1, on the reverse strand, counting down.
GACCCAAGGCTTCAGCCAATTACCAAAAAGCCTCTTACCGCAGACGAAGAAGAGATAAAACTCAATCCCAGGGCAAGAAGTGCAAAGCTCAGGGTAGCTGAAAGAATCAACCAGGAATAACCCCTTGCAGGAGGTGTGGACATGAATATCAGGACAGCAACAATCAGACCGCCAAGACGCCGCATTTACAGCCCGGCCACCATGAAAAGAAAACCCGCTGGCAGGTCGGCCACATGGGCTATACGCATCTCCAGGCTGGAAGCGGCAGGCATGATAGCGGCATTTGTACTTTTCTGCGTGGGATTGTGGACCAGTTACGAAGTTAACCGCATTTCAGCAGACATAACCCAACTGCAGAATGAACAGACAACCCTTATGGAGACGGCATCCAGGCTTGAACAGCAGAAAAAACTCCTTCTAAGCGAAAAAAACCTTGCTCCGATGGGCACCAAACTGGGGTTGCATCCTGCAAAGCCTGGACAGACCGTCACCCTGAACTGAACCTTCAAATAGCTCAAGGCTGAAAGCTCAAGGCTGGAAGCCTAAGAAAGACAAAAGCTGAACCGCCAAGGACGCTAAGAACGCAAAGAAAGACGCTCAAGGTTCATCGTTGGTGTCAGTTTTTCTTGGTGTCCCTTGCGTCTTGAGCGATGCGGGAGGTTAAAAACCATATTTGCTTGTATCTATTCAGCGCGGTAAATGGTCTTGTTTTGGAGTGACTTTGAATAATTTCGTAGTTTTTCTTGGCGAAGCGCAGCCAGAAAATCGCGTCTGTCTGAGCGAGGAACGAGCGAGTTTCGCGATTTTGGCGAAGCAAGCCTTATAAAAACAAGAAATTATTCACCGGAACGGAAAAACAAGACCATTTACCAACCTTCATTAAATTAATACGCTGAACAGTTACGTTTGCTTTAAACTCCTGATTTTGAGCTTCCATAGCATGAAAGTTTAAAAACAAGGCACGCACCAGAATATCCTGTTTCTGCATCTGACACGGAGGGTGACAGTGGAAATTAAAGTTTTTCTCAAAATCGCTGTTATTTTTACACTGCTGCTCCCATGCACAGGGTGTCTCCCTGACAAGGATGGAGGGACAGGTGACAGTGCTGCTCTCAAGGGCTCCAGCGTCGCCCCGGCCCCTGAGACTCCGGCCCTTTTTCAAAGCCCTCCGGTAATCGTAGATCGGGCTGACACCATCCTTGTCATGAACAGGGAGGTCCAGCAGGGCACTGCCTATCCGGGACTGACTTCAGCTTCAATAATAAAGAGAGGATATCCTTACGGAAGCCTTGCCTCACCGCTTCTGGGATTCAGGGGACAGCACGGCCACGGCCTCTATGGCATAGAGTATTTTTGCGACACGCTTTTCAGCGAAGAAGGCCAATCCGGACTTAAAAAATCTGTCCTGTCACCAGATAACAGGCTTAAACTTACCATCAACAAGGACATTCAACTATGGGCAGAACAGGACATTGAAAGACAGATCAGGCGCCTGGGTGCAAAGTCCGGAAGCCTGGTCATGATGGACATCAAGACAGGAGAGATCATTGCAATGGCAAGCCTTCCTGGCTGGAATCCGGAGGATTCCCCGGGAAATACATGGAAACATCCGGATCAGACTTTTACAAACCATGCCATAGAGGATGAAATAGACGCCTGGATGTTCTTTCCGATGCTTGAGTGGACACGTCTCTATTCAGAATTAATGGCAGCGGATATCAGTGCGGCAGATGAAGCGGAAAGCAGCCCCGTGAGTACCGCTGCAATGAGCACTGAAGATAAAAAGGAAGCCCCAAAAGACGACATCAAAAAGATCTTTGCACGAAAGGGCAGAAAAAAATGGTCATGGTGTTCGCCGGTTAATGGTCTGGCTTTCTGGAGCCCCTGGAGGAAAGAGGCAACAGAAAATTTCAGTTTTTCACCCACAAGCATCAGGCAATTATGGAAACTTGGCTTGGGTCAGGAGACCGGCCTTTACCTCAGCGGAGAGAAGAGCGGAAGCATTCCAACCATGGCTCCCTCAGGCTGGGGAGACCTTAAGTTTAACACCGTAAGGGCCACGCCGGTGCAGATGGCAAGGGCATTTGCAGCCCTGATAAATGCCGGCAGAATCCCTGATCCAACGGTAATAAAAAATGCAAGGCCTGCCAAAATTGAAACCGCTGATATTCCCTGGCTTACTGATGAAGCCAGCAAATGGGTCCTTGACGAACTGAGCCTTGATGACGGACCATCTATTGCTGCAGTAAAAAGGCAGGCTTCGCCTGGCACCCATGAGCCCACAAGATCCGACAGGTTAAAGGACGGAAAGTGTCAGGAAGTGGTATCAATGGGTTTCTGGCCTGAAAACAATCCTGACATTGTATATGTAAGTGTTCTGAAAAATACAAGTCATGACCCCAGGATAAGGCGCGGAACCCTGGGAAAGACAATCATCACTGCCCGCAGGGCCTGGGGCCTGCTTGATCAGGAGTCCATTCCTGGCATAAAGACAGCCCGTAACATCAAAAAGCAGCCAGGCCAGAATACAATGCCGAACTTCCTTGGCATGACCATGAGACAGGCAGTGGTTACAGCCCTTGAGTTTGGGCTTGTGCCCAGAATAACGGGTTCTGGAACAGTAACCGCACAACGCCCGGGGGCAGGAGCCAAAATCAGAAAAGACATAGAATGCAGCCTTGAGTGCTCAACAAACCAAAGAATTGCAAGACGGTAAGGGGGACAGGTCACCTGGCCTGACGGGTCTGTTCCCTGATGGCCAGGTGCTATTTCCATGCCTCCAACTGAATCCTGCAGACTCAAGGCAGTAACGGCTTTGAAGAATGGCAGTCATGCTTGAGAATCTCTTGAAAAACTCCATTGGAGAACAGATTGAGCATACCGGAGACATAAATATCCCGGTGGAGGAGATCTGCACGGATTCCAGACAGGTAACACAGGGGGCACTCTTTGTGGCAATACCTGGCACACAGGCAAGCGGCACACAATTCATAGAACAGGCTTTAAGGCGCGGGGCATCAGCGGCGGTTGTACCCCAGGAGGAACTTGCTGAGCTTGAAACAACGCTGGTGCCCACGGGCTTTCCCCTTATTCCGGTCCCTGACACACGCCTCTTTGCAGGGGCTGCCGCAGACATTCTCTACAATCACCCTTCCAAACACCTTGAACTGATCGGGATAACAGGCACAAACGGCAAGACCACAATTACCTGGCTGCTTGAAGCAATTTTACACCAGGCACACAAAAACCCCGGTGTAATCGGCACAATAAACTGCCGGTACAATGGCTGTGAAACCCCTGCATCTCTTACCACCCCTGATGCCATTTCCCTGCAAAAGGGCCTTGCAGATATGAGAGACGCTGGGGTTGACGCATGTCTCCTGGAGGTTTCCTCACATGCACTGGAACAACAGCGGGTTGCAGGGTGCAGATTCAAGGCTGCAATCTTCACAAACCTGAGCCGTGACCACCTGGACTACCACAGGGACATGGAGGCGTATTTCCAGGCCAAAAAACTCCTATTCACCAGGTACACACCGGAATTTTCAATAATAAACCTGGATGACAGATTTGGAAGGCGACTTGCCAGAGAACTTGAGGAACAGGGGATACGCCACGTTACCTTTGGCTTAAACACAGGAGACATACAGGCAGAAGAGATCTCCGCAGACCTTTCAGGCATACGGGCTTTAATAAAAACCCCTTCAGCGCAGTTCAACATTAACTCTCACCTTGTCGGCATCCACAACCTGAGCAACATCCTTGCTGCAGCAGCCGCGGCCCACTGCCTTGGCATAGAACATGATGCCATCTCCAAGGGAATCAGCAGACTTGAAAACGTTCCGGGAAGGCTTGAGCCAGTTAATATCGGAAAGGATATAAGGGCGTTTATTGATTATGCCCACACCCCGGATGCGCTTGAAAAAGTGCTTTCGGCCCTTAAGGACCTTACTCCTGGAAGGCTTGTAACAGTGATCGGATGCGGCGGCGACAGGGACCGCGGAAAAAGGCCCATTATGGCGCGTGTGGCCGCATCAATCTCAGACAAGGTATTTCTCACATCTGATAACCCAAGGACCGAGCCTCCCCATGACATTTTAGATGATATGATTGCAGGGCTTGACATTTTCTCCACCAGGGCAGAGGTGAGGGTAATACCTGACCGTGCGGTTGCAATCAGGGAGGCGGTTTGCAGCCTGAAAAAACAGGACTGCATCATTGTTGCAGGCAAGGGGCATGAAGACTACCAGATCATAGGCAGGGACAAGATACCATTTGACGACCGGAAAGAGGTGCTGAAGGCAAGCAGGTGCATCTCTGCGGCAGAATCCGCTGAAAACTCCGCGGAGCAACCCATCTCTTCCCCCCTCTACCCGAAGCTAACCCTTGCAGATGTGGCAGAGGCTGCAGGCGCAGTATCAGTAAAAGGAAATTCAGATTCCAGGTTCACAGGAATTTCCACAGACACCAGGACCCTTAAAACCGGTGAACTGTTCTGGGCACTTCGAGGGGAAAACTTTGATGGCAACAGGTTTTCGGAAACTGCCCTTAAAGCCGGTGCATCAGGGGCAGTTATTGATGAAGCCGCACTTGAATATCTCGACATTGATACACTGACTGCCATCCCTGGAGATCCCTGCATAATTGTTGTCAGGGATACACTTGAAGCCCTTGGAGAGTTTGCCCGGTTTTTTCGGAAAAAACTAGATTACAAGGTGGCAGGTATTACAGGCAGCTGCGGAAAGACCAGCACAAGGTCACTTGTCGCTTTTGTTGCAGCCACCATGTATCCTGTGGCAGAGACAAGGGGAAATTTCAACAACCTTATCGGCCTTCCATTAAGCATGCTCTCCGCCTCTGCAGGCACCATGTGGGGCATATTTGAAATGGGCATGAATCAACCTGGAGAGATGCATAGGCTCTGCAGCATCTCAATGCCTGATATCGGTATCATTACAAACATACGCAAGGCACATCTGGAAGGCCTCGGCACCCTGAAAGCCATTGCAGAACAGAAGTGGGAACTCTGGAAGGCCCTGCCTGAACATGGCACTGCCATAATAAACCTTGATGACAGGCTTGTGGTTCAGGGAGCCAGATACCTGAAATGCGCCAGCATAGTGGGCTGGTCAATGAAATCAAAAGAGGTGCTTAATATGCAGGAAGTAATCAGTTACAGCCCGGCCAAATCTCATGGATCCAGCATTCCGGATACCCTGGTAACCTGTGATTCATGGCAGCCTGATGGCTCCGGGACACGCATAGTCTGCACGATCACAGGCAAAGAGGGTAAGAGCAGGAAACTTACAATCCGTCTCCCCCTTCCAGGAGAGGCAAACGTACAGAATGCCCTTGCCGCAGTAGCCGCAGGCATTGCCATGAACATACCCCTTGAGCAGATTACACAGGGACTGGAAAAGGCTTCAGGCGTGCCCGGGCGTCTTGAATACGTTCCGCTTGCAAACGGCTGGGTAATAATCTCTGATTTTTATAATGCAAACCCGGCATCCATGGCGGCTGCCCTCTCAACCCTTGCTGTATATGCGGGAACCAGGCGCAGGGTAGCCATTCTTGGTGACATGCTTGAACTTGGAGCAGAGGCTGAAACACTGCACCAGGAACTCGGTATCAGTGCGGCAGACGCAGGGGTAGATCTGCTCCTTGCTGCCGGGGAATATGCCAGGGAAATAGCTGCAGGGGCATGCAGGGCAGGGCTTCCGGACGCTGGAATAAGGCTCTTTCCTGACACAGACGCACTGTGTGAATGGTTAAAGGACAGGGCAGTAACACTCATCCCTGAAAATGCCGCCCTTCTTGTGAAAGGCTCCCGTGGAATGAGGCTCGAACAGGCAGTCAGCATCATTGAAAACATCGCTGGCGGAAGAAGTGAAAAGGCATCACCTGCCAGCCTGAAAACCGGCGGCAATGCCTAAAGGGGCACAAAATTGCTTTTTCACCTGCTATATCCCCTGCATCAGACATGGCCTTTTTTTAATGTATTCAAATATATTACATTCAGGACCATTTATGCCGCAGTTACGGCACTGACTATCATGCTTTTGCTCACACCCTGGTTCATACGCACCATGCAAAAGATGCAGATGGGGCAGATAATACGTGATGATGGCCCGGAACGCCATCTTTCAAAGGCAGGGACACCAAGTATGGGTGGGGTGCTTATAATAAGCTCCATAATGATTTCAACACTGCTCTGGGCAGATCTCAGCAATATCTATATCTGGGTATCGCTGCTGATAGTCGGGGGCTACTGTGCAACAGGCATACAGGATGACCTGCTTAAAATCAGAAAAAAGAACAGCAAGGGGCTCCCAGGAAAGTACAAGCTCTTTTCCCAGACCTTTTTTGTAGCAGCAGCGGCGTTCATAATTTACAAATATGGCGCCTGGGATACTCACCTGAGTTTCCCCTTTTTCAAGAATCTCAGGCCGGACCTGGGGAGTTACTACCTGCTGTTTGCAGCCTTTGTGGTGGTAGGGGCATCAAATGCGGTCAACCTGACAGACGGGCTTGACGGGCTTGCAACAGGACCGTTTGTGATAACTGCCTCGGTTTATGCCCTGTTCTGTTACCTTGCAGGACATGCAACACTTGCCCGTTATCTTCAGATACCTTCAGTCCCCGGTGCAGGGGAGCTTGCCATATTCTGCGGGGCAATGGCAGGTGCAGGACTGGGGTTTCTCTGGTTCAACACATATCCTGCAGAGATTTTCATGGGAGATTCCGGCTCCCTTGCCATGGGTGGCGCCCTTGGCTGCGTGGCCGTACTCTCAAAGCAGGAGATAATCCTTGCCATAGCAGGAGGTGTCTTTGTAATGGAGGCACTGTCTGTAATGGCCCAGGTTGGATATTTCAAACTTACCGGGGGCAGGCGGATATTCAGAATGGCGCCCATACATCACCACTTTGAACTCAAGGGCTGGCCAGAACCCAAGGTGATTGTACGATTCTGGATAATTTCAATACTCCTTGGACTGCTTGCAGTAAGTACGCTCAAGCTCAGATGACAGAGGGGTATTACAAATTAAAGGACAGGAATATTACTGTACTGGGTGCCGGGGAATCCGGTATGGCAGCAGCGCGCTGGCTTGTATCAGAGGGCGCCCGTGTTACAGTGAGTGATTCAAGGCCTGCTGAAACGTGGGACAGGGATTTTGCTGACTGGTGCAGCAAAAATGGCGTTATTATCGAAGCTGGGGAACATGGAAGGGCGAGCTGCACTGGCTGTGACATAATGGTGGCAAGCCCTGGAATTCCTGCTTCTGCCAAACCAATAAGGATGGCAAGGGAGGCAGGATGCACGGTGGTCAATGACCTTGTGCTGGCAGCAAGCTTTTTCAAAGGCAGGATAATCGCAATAACAGGCACAAACGGCAAGACCACCACCACAATGCTAACCGCCCACCTGCTTGAAAATGCAGGCTTTGATGCGATTGCAGCAGGAAATATTTCACCTCCTCTCTTTGAGGTTATGGACCATGATGTGGTAGTGCTTGAAGTGAGCAGCTTCCAGTTGGAACTGCTTGAAAAAACCTGGAATCTGCCTTTTCGAAAACCGAAAATTTCCGTGGCTGTCTGGCTAAATCTTGCCCCGGATCACCTTGACCGCCACGGTAACATTGACTTTTACGGAGAGTGCAAGGCACACCTCCTTGACCTGCAGTCAGAAGAAGACTGGGCAGTGCTTAATGCCAACGATCCCGGCATTTCTCCCTGGCTTTCCAGGGGACGGGGCAGAAGGTTTTACTTTGGCCCCCAGAAGCAAAGGGGTGCTCCAGGAACCTGGTACAGTGCTGAGTCAAATACCATGTGGACAGACTGCACAGGAAGCATGCCAGAACCTGAAAGTTTTGACCTTTCCAGCTGGAGGCTTTCAGGGACTCATAACCTTGAAAACCTGGCGGCAGCAGTCTCTGCGGCAAGGCTTGCAGGAGCAAGAAGGGAACTGATTCAGCAGGCGCTTGACACCTTCGGCCCCCCGTCACACCGTTACCAGAAGGTGCTGGAACATGACGGGATAACCTATATTGACGATTCCAAGGCAACCAATGCCGCAGCCACCATCAGGGCACTTGAATCTGCATGGGCTCCAGTTGCCCTGATTGCCGGAGGCCTTGGAAAGGATGAAGACTATTTACCCCTTGCAGCAGTTTTAAAAAGGCTCTGGGACAGGGGAATGTTAAGAACAGTTGTACTGATGGGTGAACATGGCAATAAAATCGCAGAGGCTGTGCAGCAGGCCGCAGGAAGTGCCATACCCCTGGAATTTGCAGGAAAGGGCAAAAATGGTGAATCAGTGATGAAACGGGCAGTTGAGCTTTGCCTTAAATATACCAGCCCAGGTGATGCAGTACTGCTCTCTCCTGCATGTGCAAGTTTTGACATGTTTAACAGTTACAGCCATCGTGGTGACACTTTCCAGAAGGCGGTGAAGGCAGTTGCCTGCAGTTAGCAGCCGCCAACCGGAGGGCATTATGCATAAACGCAGCAATAATGGCACAACAAGGCTGGTAATTACCGGCGGCGGAACCGGGGGGCATGTGTTCCCAGGTATCGCTGTTGCCGAGGCGCTTGCGGCAATAACGCCCATTGAGGTATTGTGGCTTGGAACAGACAGGAAGGTGGAGGTCAATGCCCTGGCGGCCACTGACTGGAAACACGACTCCCTTGACGTTACACCCATAAAAGGTACAGGAATTGCTAACAAATTAAAGGCTGTTTTTAATCTCCCTGCTGCGGTTATCAGGGCAGCGTTCAGGCTGAAAAACTTTGGCCCCCATGTTGTGCTTGGGGTAGGCGGATACGTCTCAGGGCCTGTGCTTCTTGCAGCAAGGATTTCAGGCATACCTTCTGCCATCCATGAACAGAACGCTGTTCCTGGCCTGGCAAACAGGATGGCAGCCAGATTTGCTGACAGAATTTTCGTCACTTACAGGGAATCCGAAGCATTTTTCAAAAATCCCAGGATTGAACTTACCGGAAACCCTGTACGCAGTGCCATATTAAATTCAGTCACTACACCCTCTGAAAACAAACAGGACATGCCTTCCGTACTGGTTTTGGGGGGAAGCCAGGGGGCCGCAGCATTGAACCGGGTGGTAAGTGCAGCTCTCCGCAATATCTGGCAGTCCGGGCATAAAGTGCATATAGTTCATCAGACAGGTGAGGCATCAGCAGAAGAGACAGAGGCATATTACAGAAAAGAAGGCATTGAAGCTGATGTCAGGCCATTTATCACAGACATGGCAAAGGCATACCGGCAGGCAGACCTGGTGATAAGCAGGGCTGGAGCAACAACCCTTGCAGAAATTACAGCCCTTGGAAAGCCCTCTATCCTCATCCCCTACCCCTATGCTGCTGACAACCACCAGGAAAAGAACGCACAGGCAATGACAGAGGCAGGTGCTGCAGTAATGTTCCTGGAATCAGATATCGGGGCAATGAGGCTTGCAGGGGAAATTGAAAACATTCTGGGTGACAGGACAAGGCTTGAGGCCATGTCAAAAGCTGCCATGAAACTTGGCAAAAGGGATGCAGCCAAACACATAGCAAAAGAACTTATGAGCCTTGCGGGAAGGGCTGCTTTTTCCAGCCAGCACTATAAAAAGACAGGCCGCGAAGAGATACATTCCCATTTTGCGGCTCCGGGAAGTTGATGCAGAACTTAATAAAATTTTAAAAATTGAGTATCTATTCAGCGTAGTAAATGGTCTTGTTTTGGAGTGACTCTGAAGAATTTCGTAGTTTTTCTTGGTGAAACGAAGCCACAAAAATCGCGTCTGTCTGAGCGAGGGACGAGCGAGTTTCGCGATTTTGGCGTAGCAAGCCTTAGAAAAACAAGAAATTATTCGCCGGAACGGAAAAACAAGACCATTTACCAACCTTATTAAAGTGAACACGCTGAACAGTTACAAAATTGAATGCTCAAATTAAAATTTTCAGACAGGAATAACCATGTACAAAAAACAACATATACATTTTGTAGGAATAGGCGGAATAGGCATGAGCGGGCTTGCTCATGTGCTTCTCACCCTTGGATACAGGGTAACCGGCTCTGACCTCAGGACAACAGATATCACCCGTTCCCTTGAAGAAAAGGGAGGGGTTATATACCGGGGACATGAACCGCAGTACGTTCTTGGCGCAGACGTTGTAGTAACCTCCTCTGCCATCAGAGACGACAATCCCGAGGTTGAAGCAGCAAGGTTTGCGCACATCCCGGTAATTCCCAGGGCTGAGATGCTTGCTGAACTCATGCGTCTCAAAAAATTCGGCATTGCAGTGGCAGGGGCCCACGGCAAGACAAGCACCACTTCCATGGTTGCCTCTGTGCTGAGAGAGGCAGATTTTGACCCAACTGTAATAATAGGCGGGAAACTCAATGGCATGGGGGGAAGCAATGCCTACTGGGGAAAGGGCGAATTTCTCGTTGCAGAGGCAGATGAAAGTGACGGCAGTTTCTTAAGGCTCACCCCAAGCATTACAGTGGTAACAAACATCGACCGTGAACACCTCGATCACTATGGAGATTTTGAAAAAGTCAAGGAGGCGTTCGCAAAGTTCATCGACAGTGTTCCGTTTTATGGAGTCACAATACTCTGCAGTGATGACACGATTCTTGCAGACATGGCTGCCAGGGCTTCAAAGAGGATAATCACCTACGGGACCGACAGCTTTGCAGAGCTGCAGGCACGAAACATCAAGTATGAAGGCACAGGTGTCATCTTTGATGTCTGGTGCAGTGAAAGCGAGCTTGGCTTTATACGGCTTCCTGCCCCAGGGCTCCATCATGTCAGAAATTCCCTGGCAGCCATTGCAGTGGGACTTGAACTTGACATACCGTTTGAACAGATAAAACAGGGCTTGCTCAATTACGGCGGGGTTGGAAGACGATTTGACATACTGGGAGAGGTTAATGGCATCACCGTAATGGATGACTACGCACATCATCCAACCGAAATCCAGGCAACCCTCACAGCAGCACGAGCAGCCTGGCCAGACAGAAAAATTGTGGTGCTGTTTGAGCCCCACAGGTACAGCAGGACAAAGGACCTTATGGATGAATTTCCTCCGGCATTTCGCGAGGCGGACGAGCTGTGGCTGGCAGATATATATCCGGCAAGCGAGGAGCCAATTGTCGGGGTCACAGGGCGCAGGCTGGCATCTGTGATCAAATCTGTCTGGGGTGGCCCTGTAAACTTTGTGGAAAAATGTTCTGACCTTCCCCATGCAGTGGTCCCGACCCTGAAACCAGGTGACGTGGCAATCACAATGGGGGCAGGCTCCATAGGAGGAGCAGGCAGAAAGATACTGGAACTGCTCCGTGCCTCGGAATCATCTGTAAAGGCTGCCAATTAAGAGCGGTGAATGGCCCGGTGCTGAAGACAACAGACAACATAATGGTGCTTCATGACCAGCCCATGTCCTGTCTTACCACATTCAGGATAGGGGGGCGTGCCCGCACCATGCTGTTGCCCCATAATGTAACCGGGCTTGAGGAGTGCCTTAAACACCTTTCAGGCACAGGAAAAAAATTTTACTGCCTGGGCAAAGGAAGCAACCTGCTGGTAAGTGACCAGGGGGTGGAGACCGTGCTGTCTCTTGAGAGACTGTGCCAGGTAGATATCCTTGAAAAAAGGGATGAAGTTATCATTAGCGCAGGTGCCGGCACAAGCCTACGGCGGCTTGTTGCCATCTGCGCCAGAAGGGGCATAAGCGGGCTTGAAGCCCTGGCTGGAATCCCTGCCAGTGTGGGCGGGGCGGTCTTTATGAATGCCGGTGCATCAGGGGTTTCTTTCAGCACGTTTTTACAGGAGGTGCTGGTTGTTTCTGCCCGGGGAAGCGGCTGGATAGCTGCCAGTAAACTTGAACCAGGATACAGGAATGGCGGGCTTCCGCCGGGTGCAGTTGCCGCATGTGTAAAGCTCAAACTCAAAAAAGATACACCGCAGGAAGTAAGGAAAAGGGCTGCCGGCATCCTGAAAAAACGGGCTTTAAGCCAGCCAGTGGGGGCAGCAAGCGCAGGATGCGTATTCAGAAACTTTCATGATGCCCCGGCAGGTAAGATAATAGACAGGTGCGGATTAAAGGGCATGAGAAGGGGAGGCGCAATGGTATCCCCGGTCCATGCAAACTTTATTGTGAACACAGGAGATGCCACCTGCAGTGACGTACTTGAATTAATAGATGTTGTCACCGGGCAGGTCAAGGATCAAACCGGAAGGACCCTGAAACTGGAATTAAGGGTCTGGCACTGACTGGAGCTAACTACCAGGGATAATGACCATAAGAACCAGTTCATACGGAAAACGGGGCGCATCGCTTCGGTCTTCAGGCAGGAAGGGTGTGGAGATGAGCATGGCAATGCGCCTTGCTGTGGTTGCAGCAGGCCTTATTCTCCTTGCCGGGGCTGCAGGGGCAGGTGTTTACGGTATTTCCAGATGGCTTTGCCATTCGCCCTTTTTCACTGTGACAGGGGTTACCATCAATGGCTGCAACAGGGTCAGTGAGGAAACCATACTAAAACTGAGTGGAGTGAAACCTGACAGCAACCTCCTTGCACTTGACCTGGACACCATGGCACACTCCATTGAAACCCACCCGTGGATTCAGTCCGCATCAATAAGCAAAAAGCTTCCGGACAGGCTGGAGATAGCAATCACGGAGCGTCAGCCGGTTGCCATGATAAACCTTGACAGGCTTTATCTCCTGGACTCAACCGGAACAGTGTTCAAAAAGGTGGAGAAGGGCGAAAAGTTTGATCTCCCACTGATAACAGGGCTCTCAGTTGCCGCGCCGGAGCAGAATGCTGACGGCAGCGCAAATGTGGACACCAAAGGATCAACAAACTCCGGCCAGGCATTTGCAGGCTCTACAGAGCAGGAGCAGATGGAACGCATTCTTGAAATAATCAGACGTGCAAGCTCCGGCACCAGGACCCTTGGCATAAATAATATAAGTGAAATACATGTGGAGCAGGGAGACATCGTGCTGTACACGTCAGACAGGGGGCTGCCGCTTCGTTTCAGCTCCAATGCCCCTGTAAAACTCCAGTTCCAGAGGGCAGAAAAGATACTGCATCACCTGTACAGTTCCGGAAAGTACAAAAAGATAGCAAAGGTAAACCTTTATTACGGCAGCGACACAGCACTTGCCAAGCTCAAGCAGTAGATACAGACACGGAAACACGAAATGGATCTGAATGATAAGATAAAAAAAGAAGTTGATTTGCTTCCCGAAGAACAACTGCATCAACTGGAACTCTACCTTGAAATAATAAAAAGTGACAAACAAAAGGCGCAACACATAAGAAGTCTTCACATCAACGGCAGTTTTGATAATCTTAACATTCGAAAGTTAGCCTACTAATAATTTTTAATATTAGTTACCACACATCATAAATGAAGAACAGATGACGAACAGCTCATGTGACATAATAGTTGGCCTTGATATTGGCACTACCAAGATATGCGCGCTGGTAGGCGAATACACCGAAGACGGAATCAATATCGTAGGTGTAGGGACCCATCCGTCCGTGGGGCTTCGCAAGGGCGTGGTGGTCAACATTGACAGCACCGTAAGCTCCATCCGCAAGGCAATCCGTGAGGCAGAACTCATGGCTGGCTGCGAGATAAATTCCGTCTTCATAGGAATTGCCGGAAGCCACATAAAGGGCTTTAACAGTCACGGAGCCATTGCCATAAAGGGTGATGAGGTTACACAGGCGGATGTTGACAGGGTGATTGAGGCAGCAAGGGCTGTTGCCATCCCCCTGGACAGGGAGGTTATCCACATACTTCCCCAGGAGTACATGGTGGATGAGCAGGGCGGAATCATTGACCCTGTGGGCATGACAGGGGTGCGCCTGGAAGCCAAGGTGCATATTGTAACCGGTGCGGTCACTGCTGCTCAAAACCTCATAAAATGCGCTAACCGTGCAGGCCTTGATGTAATAGACATTGTACTTCAGCCACTTGCCTCATCTGAGGCCGTACTTACCGATGAGGAAAAGGAAATCGGGGTGGCACTGATTGACTTTGGCGGGGGTACCACGGACCTGGCGCTGGTGGCAGACAGGGCAATAAAACACACGGCGGTCCTTGGCCTGGGGGGCAACAACCTTACCAATGACATTGCCGTCGGCCTGCGAACCCCCATGAACGAAGCTGAGAAGATAAAGGTGCGTCATGGCGCATGCATCAAGGCACTTGCTGGCAGGGATGAACGCATTGAGGTCCCAAGTGTTGGCGGACGCAAGCCCAGGATGCTGTCCCGTCCAATACTGACAGAAATTCTTGAGCCAAGGGTTGAGGAGATATTCTCCCTTATTGACCAGGAGATGCAGCGTACCAAGCTCAAGGAACTGCTTGCCTCAGGGGTTGTAATTACCGGCGGTTCTGCCCTGCTTCCCGGCATGGTGGAGATTGCAGAGCAGGTATTTCAGCTTCCTGCAAGGGTGGGGTATCCAAGGCGCATAAGCGGGCTGGTTGAGATAGTTGACAGTCCCATCTATGCAACTGCCGTTGGGCTTGTGCTTTATGGAATGGAGCATCAGCCGGCACGCAAGTTCCGGATACGGGACGGTAACATATTCAGCAGGGTTACTGCCCGGATGAAGTCGTGGTTCAAGGGCTGATGCATAAAAAAATCGTAACGTAACTTTCAGCGTACTTATGTTAATAAAGGTGTAAATGGTCTTGTTTTTCCGCTCCGGTGAACAATTTCTTGTTTTTCTAAGGCTTGCTACGCCAAAATCGCGAAACTCGCTCGTCCCTAGCTCAGACAGACGCGATTTTTTGGCTGCGCTTCGCCAAGAAAAACTACGAAATTATTCAGAGTCACTCCAAAACAAGACCATTTACCACATTGAATAGATCCAACAAATGTAACGTATGACCAGGGATAATCCCTGAAGAAAATAACAGCTTAACCACAAGTGGAGAGGAAAATGCCTTTTGAGTTTATAGAAACAGAATCAGCAGCCAAGATAAAGGTCATTGGTGTTGGAGGAGGAGGCGGTAATGCCATTAACAACATGATCTCGTCAGAACTCAGGGGAGTTGAGTTTATCGTAGCCAACACAGATGCACAGGCACTGGAGATGTCACTTGCCGACACCAAGGTGCAGCTTGGCAAAAACCTCACAAAAGGCCTCGGGGCAGGGGCCAAACCGCAGGTCGGGAGGGACGCCGCTGAGGAGAGCGCCGAGGAGATCAAGGAGGCGCTGGCCGGAAGCGACATGGTGTTCATTACTGCGGGCATGGGCGGCGGCACCGGAACCGGTGCCGCCCCGGTTATTGCCGAGATAAGCAAGGAGGTTGGCGCCCTTACCGTGGCGGTTGTCACCCGTCCCTTTACCTTTGAGGGGAAACGCAGGAAAAAACTTGCTGAAGAGGGCCTGGAAAAGCTCAAAAACGTGGTGGATACCATCATAACCATTCCAAATGACAGGCTCAGAAGCCTTGCAGACGCCAGGACTCCCATAATGGAGATGTTCAAAAAGGCTGACGAGGTCCTCTACTATGCAGTCCGGGGTATATCTGATCTTATTGTTGTTCAGGGCTACATCAACGTGGACTTTGCTGACGTTCGCACCGTAATGGCAGAGATGGGAATGGCGCTTATGGGAACCGGGTTTGGTACCGGCGAGCGCAGGGCAATGGAGGCAGTCCAGATGGCAATTGCAAATCCGCTGCTGGAAGATATATCCATCAGCGGCGCCCGCGGTATCCTCATGAACATAACTGCCTCAAGTGAGACCCTGAGCATGGAAGAGGTTGACCAGGCATCAAGCCTAATCTACGAGGAGGCACATGAAGATGCAAATATCATCTGGGGAACCGTTTTTGATGACTCGCTTGGTGATGAGATCAGGGTAACCGTAATTGCCACTGGCATTGGCAAGGATCAGCCAATGGCTGAAGATATTGACCCTGCAGTGGTGACCTCCATTGAGACCGCACGTCATAAGAAGGACAAGAAGGCGGATGAGCCCGGGGAATCTGTACAGACAAATGACATTATCATTGGTACGGCAGTCAATGATGGTGTCATTAAAAACATTGGCGCTGGAGGCATTGATTCACCCTCAGGTGAATTCCCCGGACTTGACCAGATCGACGACACTATACTTGAAGTGCCGGCATTTCTGAGAAAAAAGGCTGATTAATCTTTAGCCGTAACTATTCAGCGTGGTAAATGGTCTTGTTTTGGAGTAACTTTGAACAATTTCGTAGTTTTTCTTGGCGAAGCGCAGCCATAAAATCGCGTCTGTCTGAGCGAGGTACGAGCGAGTTTCGCGATTTTGTCGGAGCAAGCCTTAGAAAAACAAGAAATTGTTCTCCGGAACGGAAAAACAAGACCATTTACCAACCTCATTCAATAAATGCGCTGAATACTTACCTTTAGCCAAACAAACTTTTCTGCAACCTCTTCATGGGACGCCTGACCCTGCGCTTTGCAGTGTCGGGCGTCTTTCGCAGTTCGTCAGGAATCCTCTTTATAAACCTGGACGGTTTCCTTGATTTGACAGTGCCATTTACAGGACGCTTTCTGGGATATGTCAGATAAAGGCGCTCCGACGCCCTGGTAAGCCCCACGTAAAACAGGCGCGTCTCCTCATCCAGACTGCTGCCCTTCCACGGTATGATCCCCTCATCACAACCTGCAATAAAGACAATGGGAAACTCAAGCCCCTTGGAGGCATGAAGCGAGAGCAGCGAGACCGCCTCTGTCCTGCTTCTAATAATTTCCACCTCATTTCGCATGAGAAGAGACAGGCTCTCAACCTGTGGATTCTTCTCAAGGGCATCTGCAAGGCCGGCAATTTCCGGAAGTTCCGGATCTATCTCAAGCATTTTGGCCATCTCCTTGAGGAGCTCGGCAGGAGAAAGCCTTGCTGCAGCAGATTTGAGGAGATTACCCCTGCTCACCCAGAACTTGCGGGGACCAGGAAGCCTTGAGAGGTGAAAGTCTGCTGCCCTGCCCTTAACCGCCTCCCACAGCCTGTAAATATTCTGAAGCTCAGGCTGCTCAAGTGGATCAGGCATTGCAGAAACCTGAAAGGGAATGCCCTCTTCAAACAGCGCCTGTGCCACCAGGTCTCCAATTCTCCGGGTTCGAAACAGCACAGCCACGTCTCCAAGGCTTCGCATCTCGTCCCCCCCTGCCCTACCTGCATTCATTGAGTCAAAACTGAGCCCTCCGACATTTTTTTCTATCTCAATGGCTATCCAGCGGGCCTCATCACCGGGATTCTTATGTGCCTTGAAGATAATCTCCGAGCCACGCCCCTTTTCAGAAACAAGGGCAGGGGCCATTGCCTCACCAACCACCCTTCTTGCAGCATCCAGAAAGATCTGCGGACACCTGTAGGCACGATCAAGGGTAACTTCAACAACATTTTTATAATCCTGACGGAATTTTTTGATAAACTCAGGGCTTGCCCCCCGGAAACCGTAGATTGCCTGGTTAAAATCCCCAATTACAGTGACATTTCCCGTGGGTGTGGTCATCAGACGCAGCAGGGCGTACTGTGCAGGGCTTACATCCTGAAACTCATCCACCAGCACTGCTGATATTCCGGACCTGAAAGCCTGGGCAATATCCGGCTGTTCAAGGAGCCTGGCTGCCTCAATGATAAGGTCATCAAAATCCCACATTCCATAATGCTCAAGGGCAGCAGAATAGAGATCAAGATAGCGCTCAAGCTCAGCATCCTCCTCAGGCACCCGGACAGGGTAATGTTCCTTTGCCCTTGATATGGCACTCTGAATATGTCTTGCATTAGCCCTTATGCCTGCATCCTTCAGGACGCCTGCAAGGATAGAGCGGGCATCCGCCTCTCCAGCCACCTCCCGCACCTTGTCACCGTAAAATTCCTTGAGGAACCCCAACGCCCAGCCATGAAAGGTGGCAACCTGCACCCTGCCGGCACCAACAGCATCTGAAGCAAGAGACTTGACCCTTTCAGCTATCTCAGATGCAGCCTTATTGGTAAAGGTGATTGCAAGCACACGGCCACCTTCGCTGCATCCGGACTGGTGGGCAATACGGCATGTCAGAACCCTTGTCTTGCCGGTCCCGGGACCTGCCTGCACAAGCAGCGGCCCGGCAGGGGCTGTTACTGCCTTTTTTTGGGCATCATTCAGGTTGTCAAGATACTCATTGGACATACTATGTATCCGAAAATAGCTCAGAGTTGAAAATCTCAAAAGACGCAAAAGCTGAACCGCCAAAGACGCAAAGTTTTTCTGCTGGAGCAAACAATTTAATGAAGGATAAATTATGAGATATTCACCAGATGCCGTTTTATCTTTCTAGTGGATGTTTTGGGAAGCTCCTCATTGAATATTTTGAACTGCTTGACCCGCTTGTAAGGCGCGATCATGGCATTGGCGGTCTTAACGTCCTTTGCAATCAGCTCCTCCACTTCTGAATCAGAAAGCACCGTATCAGGAAAATTCTCCCCTATCTTTTCAAAATCAGGCACTACCACACAGCACACATCTTCTCCTGCAGTGCCGCCCTTCTTCCTGCCATACACCATTGACTCAAGAACAAAGGGCTGTCTGTTAAGCTCAGCTTCAATCTCCTCAGGATATACATTCTTGCCTGCCGCAGTAACTATGACGTTCTTGGACCTGCCGCAGACATGCACGTATCCATCCTTGTCCACCATGCCCAGGTCACCTGTTGCAAGCCAGCCATCATTGAGCACCTTTTCCGTTGCCTCACTGTCCTTGAAATAGCCCTTCATAATCATTGGGCCCTTGAAGGCAAGCTCTCCTACCCCTTCAGTAGAGGCATCAAGCACTCGAACCTGCACTCCTGGCAGAGGGAAACCAATGGTCTCGTTCCTGGGAGCATCAGCGGGATTTATGGTAAGTACCGGGCTTGCCTCTGTAAGACCATAACCCTGGAGAATGGTAAGCCCCAAACGGTTCATCTCCCTGGAGACAAAGAGAGGAAGCGCTGCCCCGCCGGAAATAAAAAATTTCAGGCTGCCAAGCCCTGCCTTTTCACGAAGAGATCTGAAAAGATACTTTCCGAGCCCGAAATTTCCCACCCTCTCCCCTGCCTTTACCAGGTTCATGGTGGCATAAAACACCTTTCGCTTCACAACAGGCGCCTTGTCAACAGCCCGGTAAATTCCCTCAACCATCTTCTGGAACAGCAAAGGCACACCCAGCATCACGGTGGTGCCGGAATTCCTGATGTCTTCCATAAGATAACGGGATCTCAGGCTCCTTGCGTATGTAATATGACATCCCATGTAGATGGGAAGGAGGAAACCTGCGGTACACTCAAATGTGTGATTTACCGGAAGTACTGAAAGGAATCTTTCGCCTCCGATTTCAAGATGCCCGGATATGGCATGTTCACAGGCAATAACATCGGAGACGATATTTGAATGGGTCAGCATGACCCCCTTGGGGCTTCCGGTGGTGCCGGATGTAAAGATAATTGCCGCAAGCTCCGAGGATTCAACATCCGGAAGGGAAAGGGACGGATTTTCTGTGCCTGCCTCCCGCAAGGCATCAAGCGTAACCGTACCCTCCCTGTATGCAGGCTGGCTTCTTCCCTCCCCGGCAAACTCAAGAGAGATCAGCAGGTTGGGAAGTGTATCACCTTTGGCGGAATCCAGAATGATATCCAGGAATTTTGGATCTCCAAAAACCGCGCTTACTCCTGCACCGGCAAGAAGCTGCCTGATCTCATTCTCACTGAGCTGGGGATCCACCGGGACGTTCACAGCCCCTGACATGCTAACAGCCAGATAGGCAGTGGCCCATTCAGGGCTGTTCCTGCCAATTACTGCCACATGGCTGCCGGGCTTAACGCCACTTGCCACCAATCCCCGTGCCACAAGTAAGACGTCATCCAGCAATTGTGAAAAGGTGATGGTGCGCCCGCCCTTGCAGTCAAGGGCAGTGAGGGCCGGCATGCGGGCGTAGGTCGCCCCTGCCTGTCTCAACAGTTCAGGTATTGTGTTTTTTGCAAGGGCAGGGGCTTTCATTAATCAACTGCAAATCACATTTATAGGTTTAAGAGAATTGCCATGGTATCTATTGCATAAGCATTGCACATTATATGCCTAAAAAGTCCAGCTGAAGGACAGGTTGGCAATGTGGGCATCTCCCTTGTAAGTGCCATCAAGGTTGCTTACCTCCTTACCCGGCTTGCTGTCTTCCACATTTACATAACAGTAAGCGGCATCTACGGTCAGGTGATTCCACTGATACCCAACGCCAAAACCAAAGATATGTCTGTCGTTTGTGGGAAGTGATGGGTCACGGTAATCATCTTCAATGGGTGACTCATCCCATGCGTAAGATGCACGCAGTGTCCACTGATCATCAAGGAAATATTCTGCTCCGAAGCGCAATGAATATACATCATTCCAGCTCTTTTCTGCCTTAGCGACTCCGGAACGGGATGGATCTCCAGGGTATTTATCATAATGAAATTTCAAGTCCTTGTATGATGACCAACCGGTCCATAGCAATTCGACCGAAAACCGGAAATTTTTAATCGCCGTGGTGGAAGCAGCGATTGAAAGGGTCTTGGGCAGGTCAAGCGGGACATAAACATCTGATTTCTGGAATGCACTCTGGAGCGAGGCAGCAAAGAGCGGATTTGAAGGCATATATTCGTATTCTGCATCGCCATCAATATTAAAATTCACGTGTGAATGAAATGTCACACCGAATGTCCATTTATCATTTGGCTTCAGCATTGCGGATATAATATATCCTTGGCTCCAGTCATGACCCTCTACCTTTGTATAAACATCTCCTATATCACCATAAAGTGGATGTTGTACATCAATATATTTTCGTATTTCCGCCTCTACATAGGCTATCTGTGGGCCGGCGCTAATTGCGAACCACTCAACCGGCCTGTATGAGATTGCAGGGGTAAAAAATACAGATGTCAAATTAGTATAGTGAGCTTCGTATTTTCCCTCCCAGGCATTATCCCATTCTGTGGTAAGACCATAAGGAGAATTTATGGAAAGAGAGAGACCGAACTGATCCATAATAGGCATTGCACCATAAAAGTAGGGTACAGGATAGGCTATATGCTTCATACGTGGATCATCCCCGTCATTATCAAGCTCCATGGAGGGGAATATTAACGCTCCACCACCTGTTATCTGAGCATTTTTCATCATTGCCGCACCGGCTGGATTGAACCATGCCAATTCTGCAGCATCATATCTGGCAGACATTGCACCGCTGTTACCGGTGGTTTTGGCGGAAAGTTCATTAAACAACTGAAAACCTGCCGAATACGCTACAGAGGCTGTGAAAACAAGCGACAGCAGCGTAACCAGCACCAGAGAAAAACTTGCTGATTCTTTAAACATAATTCCCTCCCAGTTAATGAATATTTGCAAAATATAATTGCCCCTTCTTTAACATATTGCTGAAATCTCAAAGTGTTAGAGCCAGAATAATGCATTTTTGAGTATTGTGCAATCACACAAGGCAGGATTGAATAATGGTTTGCCATTAATGACATTCCTCAGCAACTCCTTTTCCGAACAACCATAACTGCCCAAAAAAAAGGGGGCCATAAAGGGCCCCCTTGATTAAGGATTCAACAATTTTACTTCTTATCTAGAACGAATAGGTTACAAAACCCATGAGGAACTGGGCGGTGTTATCCTCATCGCCATAGACGTATGGATCATCATCGTCAAAATGAGTAAAGTAGTAATTCAGACCGAGTCCAATGCCATTATCAAACATGTAGTTTGTGCTGACAGAGAAGTCGATCTGCTGATAATCCAGGTTTGAGTACTTGTCTATTCCGTTGATGTAGGCAACGTCATAGAGATAGGGCTGGAGAGGATTAACACCTGCACTGGTCTGAGTATAGGCATCAAGCTTTGCATCTCCAGTTGGATACATGCTGTCAAAGTCCAGCTTGTCTATATCACCGCGACCGATTGTCCAGTTGAAATCAGTAGTGATACTCCAGTTGGGAAGTATCTGATACGCGATGTTGGCAACGATTGAATGGGCCTCAGAGTAGTAATCCATGTCAGTTTTTTCCGAACCATACTGGTCGGATGTGATGAAGTTACCTCAGCCGTCATAGATGGCTATACAGTATTGCGAATCATAACTGTCATACATGTACGTATAGCCACCTGCAATAGTGAGATTCCTGATTGGATTAGCCATTATGTTAAGGCCAGTCATAAGGAAGTTGTTGTTCCAGTCCCTTCCGTCAATCTCGCCATTCTTTGAATAGCGGTATTTTACGTGGAAGTTAGCGTTTAGCATTGACATTGCGTTCCAGTAGGTCTTGAACTTGACTTCATAAATCTGGTCAGGCCTGTTGGAACGGTCCGCCGTGCGTTTATCGTAGATAGCTGGGCCATAGGCACGTTCTATATCATAATAATCATCAAGATCACCCTTGGAACCATACTCACCGTAAGAGCCGTCGGGTGTACATGTAGCATTATTCAATCTGTATGCATCATCAATGAAGGCAAACTTGGTATCAAGTGCAAACTTCAATGAATGACTGAAATGATAATCAGCCCCAAATTTGAACAAGTGTTCTTTTGTGCTCTCAGGCACGTGATGGTGTGCGTAATGATCTCTGTTCTCCTTGGTAAATTCATATTCACCGTTGAGTTTCAGGTTACGAAGCACTCGCCATGCAGCACTGAGCCCTATCTTGAAATTATTACTGTCATAGCCGGATACACGCTCAGACTCCAGCTCCAGGTACTCTTCTACCTCTGCAGGGTCGGCTCCATGAGCTACATAGGCCTCAGCCAGGGTAAGGCCGTCATCAGCTCCACCTTGGTTCTCAAGCTCTTCTTTTTCAACAAAAACATCAGAATTATCCAGAGCCTGGTATTTACCAAAGAGATTAATTGTGAGCCCATGAGTTACGTGTGTAGTTATTTTGCCACCAAACGTATTATCTTTTAACCGCAATGTATCATCATAGTTTCCAGTCAGGGCATCATACTCACCCCTTGTGGAAATGTTTTCATTGCTTGAGTAAAGATAATAAGCATTTAATGTTGTATGCTCACTGACATCCCAGCGGAACTTGGCATTATGTTTATCTCTACGGTTTTCAGGAACACGTGAATAGGGAAGTTCACCTGTACGGTCATTATACTGGACCCTGTTCTGAAAATCTTCCACTGTGCCGTTCCTGGTTCTGTTATACAACATCTCCATCCCTTCATTATCAACATTGAACTCCCTGTGACGATAGGAGTAACTAAGCGCCATAGTGCCGATCCTAAGATTTACGTCAGGGCCATAATCATTGTTAATCTCCTTTATCTGCTGGGTATCAGAGACAATATGACAGGCACGGCACTTGCTGTTTGTCATGGCCTGCTTGTCACCAGCCCGCTGTTCATACCTGTGATGGAAGGAGATTCCCAGCTCAGGGATCTGAGGAATGTGGAACTCAACTGAATGATTGAACAACTGCCTGCTGATGGCGTACTGATTTGTCGGATCAAGGTCAGTATGATATACTGAGGCTGTACCAATAGTATTAGCACCGCCGGTGTCATAGGTGATGCCCGTAACAGGATCTGTTCCAGAGCGGGGTGACTGTCCCGCCGCACTTCCTGATCCACT
>WGBG01000074.1 GCA_015494395.1 Deltaproteobacteria bacterium | reverse complement strand
TTTTATGATTTGTACAAGTGACATTGACATTTCCACTTTTTCGTTGTAATCACCCTTCTTACGACTTTTTATGGAGAGGAAGGAGACCGTTTTTTCGTGAGTGATAACTGATTGCAATGTTTGTAGAGTCTGTTGCTGTCTTTGGTAGTTGTCTGAACCGTTATCTGAAATATCCTGATTCAGCAAAATTTGTACATCACGCTCATCCTGCCTCTTTTTCTCAACGCTCAAAATTCCTCTTTTATGAGGAAAAATAAGTTCAGCATCTCTTAAAGTTATGGGGGAAGTTGAATACATCTCTTTTCCAAGGAGTTAATTTATGTGCCGGTTAGCGATGAAAACCGCAAACGAGCCGTTTTCACCTTATGAAGTTCTCCAGGCAATGGAGGCCATGCAGGAAGGTTATGACGGAAGCGGCTTGGGACTTCTATTACGGGGTGTGGAGTTTACAGACTTTAACTACAAGTCTTCTCATCCGATTCTTTCTGGTATTGCACATACCCGCGATGCAATGCACAGACTTAACAAATTCATGCAGTCCAAGGGGTTTGTGCTCAAATATGATCATGAATTTGACCTTGACACCTCCAACATAGAAGCCAAAGACAGGTTCAAGTATTTTGTACAGGTTTACAAAAAACCTGAGGCATGGGACTCCATGTCAAAGGAGGAAGTTGAAGATCAGCTCACCATGATACGGCTTGCCATCAGAAGGGATGGCGAGGAAAACGGAGGAGATCTCACAGTCTATTCCTTCTGGCCTGATGTCATAATGATCAAGGAAGTCGGCTGGCCACTCCAGGTTGGTGATGCCCTTGGCCTTGACTCCGGACGCATCAAGGCACGTATATGCATGGCCCAGGGGCGGCAGAACACCAATTACGGCATCAATCTTTACGCCTGCCATCCGTTTTTCATACAGGGCATTTCCACAATGACCAATGGTGAAAACACCGCATTTATCCCCATCAAAGACTGGCTTACAGGCAGACATTACCCTGCATACATAGGTTATCAGTCAGACAGTGAGGTTTTCACCCATATTCTGCACTACGTAACCCGGCAGCTGAAACTGCCCCTTGAGGCATACAAACATGTGATTACGCCTCTGAAAACTGAAGAGCTGAAGGAACATCCCCAGGGTGATTTCCTCCTGGGGCTAAGAAATGCGTGTCGCAGACTAATAATAGATGGTCCTAATTGCATAATGGGCAGCCTCCCTGACGAGACATGCATACTCACAATGGATGCAAAGAAACTCAGGCCTGCCACCATTGGAGGCAAGCCCGGTGAGTGGGCAATGGCATCAGAGATGTGCGGCGTTGATGCCATGATTCCGGACCGCGACCGTTCCCTTGACTTTCAACCCATGCGTGAACATACAGTAGTTGTTCCACCAGAACGACAGGAGTTTAAAATATGGTCTCAATTCGATCCATTTCCTCTACCCCAAGCAGCCTGAGCATAAATGACATGCCCTGGATCGTTGAACACAACGAATCCAGGTGCACGCTCTGCGGCCAGTGCACTTCAGTCTGTCCCATGGGGGCAATAAAACTGAAGTATATGAGGAAACGCATGCCCAAGATGGTGCTTAACGCATCGGAGAGGAGCAATACGTTTAAGATATTTGTCGGAATCCGCCAAAGGACAAATGTTGAGCATCGCTGTATAGGTTGCGGCATGTGCGCGTCAGTCTGCCCTAACCAGGCAATCAAGCCGGTTTTCAACCCAATAATTGACAGGATGCGCTATCAGAGCACCAAGGGCGGTAATGCTGTTAAAAGGGGCGGCAGGCGAAATGTGCCAGGTCCCAATCTCCTTGACAGAATACTTTTTGACCGCATCTCAATGCTTACTGACCCGGCCCTTGATGCAGGAAGGCACGAGTTTGAACTTAATACCCTGCTTGGCCGCGTGCTGCCGCCTGAAGAATTCCTCAGGAGGAAGATGTCAGGGGAGTGGATTCCGCCTGTTCGTGAAATCTTTCCATTTATAATCGGCTCCATGTCATTTGGTGCGCTTTCACCCAATATGTGGCTTGGTCTTCTCCAGGGTGTGGCATACTGTAACGAGGTGCTTGGCATACCTGTGGTCATGGCAACTGGTGAGGGTGGATGCCCGCCATGGGTGCTCAAGAGCAAATTTTTAAAATATATAATCCTGCAGATCGCCTCGGGGTATTTCGGCTGGGATGAGATTATCAGGGCAATTCCTGAGATGAAATGCGATCCTGCAGCCATTGAGATCAAATATGGTCAGGGTGCAAAGCCAGGAGACGGCGGACTTCTCATGTGGTTTAAGGTAAGCAAGCTCATCGCCAGGTTAAGAGGAGTTCCTGAAGGGGTTGATCTTCCATCCCCGCCTGTTCATCAGACCCTTTACTCCATCGAGGAGTCTGTCATGAAGATGATACAGACCCTCTCAATGGCATGGAATTTCAAAGTTCCGGTATATCCAAAAATCTCCGGATCCACATCAGCAAAGGCGGTTCTCAACAACCTTGTGCGCAATCCCTATGCTGCTGGCCTTCTTATTGATGGTGTTGATGGAGGGACTGGAGCAGCATACAACGTAAGCATGGATGCAATGGGCCATCCAATAGCATCCAATCTGCGTGAATGTTACCTGGACCTCTGTGCCCAGGGACGCCAGAACGAAATTCCGCTCTTTGCCGCTGGTGGTGTAGGCAAGAATGGCAATGTAACCCAGAACGGCATGGCGCTTATAATGCTTGGCGCAAGCGGTGTCCACATGGGTAAATATATCATGCAGGCTGCAGCAGGTTGTCTGGGAAGTGAAAACAACCGCTGTAACGTATGCAATATCGGTATCTGTCCAAAGGGTATTACCAGCCAGAATCCAAAGCTATACAGAAGGCTTGACCCTGACAAGGTTGCAGAAAGGGTGGTTGAAACCTTTAAGGCGATAAAGACCGAGATGAAGAAGATCATGGCACCTCTTGGCCGTTCCCAAAGCCTGCCAATCGGCATGTCTGATGCCCTTGGCATTGAAGACAAGGCCGTGGCAGAGAGGCTGCAGATCAAGTACGTCTGTTAAAGCACCGGAGAAAATAAAGTGAGTGAAGTAATAGTAAAAGGAATTGACAGCCAGGGCCGGCGTATAAGTTCAAAGGAATTTGAAGAACTTGTACAGCAGGCGGCTGAGAAATCCGACAAACTTATACTTGAGACATTCGGCCAGCACAATGTGGGTGGCAGGCTGAAGGGAGAGGGCAGAAAGTGGGAGCTCCATGTAAAAGGCCCATGCGGACAGCGGCTTGGAGCCATGGGAACCCCTGGTACCACCATAATCTGCCACGGTTCAGCATCTGATGATGTTGGCTATCTTAACATTGGGGCTGAAATAACCGTACTTGGAGATGCCACCAACGGTTGTTGCAATGCAATGGCCCAGGGCAAGGTAATGATAGGCGGCTCCATTGGCGCCCGCGGCCTTACTATGACCAAGTGGAATCCGGATTATGAACGCCCTGAACTGTGGGTGCTGGGTTCTACCGGTGATACCTTTGCCGAATTCAACTGCGGAGGCATTGCGGTAATCTGCGGAGTTGACCCGAAGACACCCAACAATGTTCTGGGTTACCGCCCCTGCGTTGGCATGGTTGGAGGCTGGATTTACTATCGCGGAAAAACCGACCATTCATACTCAAGGACAAACGTCAAGGCAGTGCTGCCTGATGATGAACAGTGGCAGTGGCTGATTGAAAGGCTTCCTGCATATCTTGAAAAGATAAACAGGACAGACCTTCTTGAAGAGCTGTCTGACAGGAGAGAGTGGAAGATGCTCGTCTCCATTCCTCCCCAGGAAATAGCACTGTTATTCAGCGGTGACATGCCCATGCATGAGTTCCGCAGGACGGTCTGGGACAAGGAATTTGGCGGTGATCCCCTGAGAGACCTTGCCCCTGGCCTTGACAGATCTCCAATTGGTCTCATTGAGACAGGAGAGATGCGCAGACGCCGTCCCTTCTGGGCAAACAGAAAATCTGCCGCACCCTGTGAGTACTACTGTCCTGTTCATATTCCAACTGTTGAGAGGCTCCGCCTGTTAAGGGATGGCAAAACCCGTGAGGCGTATGAAATGATCCTTGAATACACGCCTCTGCCAGCATCTGTATGCGGTCACATCTGTCCCAACCTCTGTATGCAGCACTGTTCACGGCAGGTTGTTGACGAAAGTATTGATGTGGCACAACTGGGAAGACACAGCAAGGATCTTCCACCACCTGATGTGCCTGATCCAATAGGCAAGAAGGTTGCCATTATCGGCGGTGGTCCGGCAGGCATGAATGCGGCATGGCAGCTTGCCAAAGAGGGTGTTGAAGCCCACATATTTGAAAAGGACGATAAACTTGGCGGAAAACTTGCCCAGGTTATTCCATGGGACAGGCTGCCCCTTGCTGTTTGGCAGGCTGAAATTGACCGCTTCATGAAGACCAGGAACATTCATGTCCACTTCAATGAAACAATCACCAAGGACAAGTTCCTTGAGCTTGAAAACGAGTATGACTACGTGATTGTTGCAGTTGGGACACATGAACCAAGGAAGATTCCCTTTCCCGGACATGAACGGGTCATTCCTGCCCTTGATTTCCTGAAGGCTGCCAAGAGTGACAAGCCTCCCAAGATTGGAAAGCAGGTTGTAATAATCGGAGCCGGTAATGTGGGCTGTGATGTTGCCTGCGAAGCGTACCGGCTTGGGGCACAGGAAGTCACACTGGTTGACATCCAGAAGCCACTTGCCTTTGGAAAGGAAAAGCTTGCTGCAGAGGCACTGGGTGCCAAGTTTGTATGGCCGGTTCAGACCAAAGAGGTAACAGAAGAGGGTTTGATTGATGCGGCTGACAAACTCTATCCTGCCCAGACAGTTATTATATCAATTGGTGACGTGCCTGCCCTGAACTTCCTGCCAGATACAGTTGAGGTGGTCAATGTAGGTGGTGGCCAGTGGATCAAGACCGACAAGGCGGGCTGGACAACAGATCCCAAGGTGCTTGCCATAGGTGATGTTGAGAAACCGGGCCTTGCCACAAATGCACTTGGACGCGGCAAGACCGCTGCCCATGCCATTATGTGCGCCATCAAGGGTGAGCCATTCAAGCCCTTTGAAAAGGAGGTCATTGACACCAAACGCCTCACTCCTGAACTCTATATGCCGGAAAACTGCACCTGTGACAGTGATGAAGACCAGGCCAAGCGCTGCATGAGCTGTGGTATGTGCCGTGACTGTCACATGTGTGAGACAATATGTCCCACCGGGGCGATTACAAGGGTCAAGATGGATGATGAAGGCGGCTATGCCTACCAGTCAGATAACGACAAGTGTATTGCATGTGGATTCTGTGCTGATACCTGCCCATGTGGTGTATGGGTGATGCAGCCATACTAAATAGTTCAAAGCTGAAAGCTCAAGGCCCAAAGTAAAAGAAAACATGTTTGGTTTCAGCTTGCTACCTTGAGATTTGAGCTGACTTTCATTAAAAAAACGCAGCCTGAATTTATCAGGCTGCGTTTTTTTGTTCGTTAAGACCGGGGAACCAGCCGGTCAAATTTTTTTATTTCTGCATGGCTGAAAATATTGACCACGCCTTTAGAATACGAAGAGCCTCCTTCATCTGGTTATCCATAGGCTTTTCGTCTGCCTTTTTTGAGGTATCCTTTCCGCCCTTGTCGGATTTTTCTTCAGCCCCCTTGTTTTCAGAAGAATCATCCTTGGACTCATCCTCACCAGTCAGATGACCTTCAAGGTCTTTTTCCTTCAGGAAGTGGAATGCCTCGGATTCCTCGTCCTTCTTCTCTTTCTCAGGCACAAATGGCACGATGATATCAGGGGTAATTCCCTTTGCCTGAATGGATCTGCCGTTTGGCGTATAGTACCTGGCAGTAGTGAGCCTTACTGCAGCACCGTCTTCAAGAGGAATGATTGTCTGGACAGAACCCTTTCCAAAGGTCTGGGTGCCAAGGATAATTGCCCGCTTGTGGTCCTGAAGCGCACCTGCAACAATTTCTGATGCGCTTGCGCTTCCGCCATTTACCAAAACTACAACAGGGTAGGGTGGCTCAGTACCTGATTTGTGGGCAGTAAATCTCATCTGCTGTTCTTTAAGTCGTCCATCAGTATATACAATAAGCCCTTCTTCAAGGAATGTATCAGAGACCTTTACAGCCTGGTCCAGCAAACCTCCGGGATTATTTCTAAGATCAAGCACAAGCCCTTTAAGTTCTCCCTCTTTGGCCAGTTTTTTAAGTGCCTTGTGAAGATCATCAGATGTCTTGGACTGGAAGTTTGTTATCCTCACATACCCATAACTCTTCTCAAGCAGACGGCTCTTAACACTCTTTATGGGTATAACATCCCGCACCAGTACAAAGTCCTTGATATCATGCCATCCCTTTCTATAGATGGATATTTTTACCTTTGTGCCCTTTGGTCCCCTGAGGAGCTTCACTGCCTGAATCAGGCTCATGTTTTTGGTGCTCTTGCCCTCTATTTTGACGATCTTGTCGTTTGCCTTAAGGCCTGCCCTGTATGCCGGAGTTCCCTCTATTGGGGATACAATGGTAAGCACCCTGTCAACCAGGGTAATTTCAATTCCGATTCCGGTAAAACTCCCCTTAGTCTCAACCTTGAGTTCCTTGAAATCCTCAGGTTTCATGAAAGAAGAATGAGGGTCAAGGGAGGTGAGCATGCCGTCAATTGCCCCATATATCAGTTTCTGCGCATCAACAGGCTCTACATAGTCCCTTTGAACCAGGTCAAGCACTGATGCAAACAGGCGTAACTGCTCGTAAGTGTCACTGTCACCTGCAGTGGCAACCCTGCCTGCCTGGTAGGTGCCTGCAGCAAAGAAAAATGCGGCAAGCATTGCAACTAAAACCAAAAAGAGTTTCTTACCAAAAGGCGATTTCATATTTCTTACTCCAATATTTTAATGAATCCTGATTTGAACGATTTGTAACTGTTTAGCGTATCTATTGAATGAGATTGTTAAATGGCCTTGTTATTCTAAGGCAAACTTAAGCCAAAATCGCGAAACTCGCTGGTCCCTCGCTCAGACAGACGCGATTTTATGGCTGCGCTTCGCCAAGAAAAACTACGAAATTCTTCAGAGTCACTCCAAAACAGGACCATTTACCACGCTGAATAAATACAACGATTTAAGGATTTATAACTTTTCTAACGAAGTGAATTCATTAGCGGCCCATCACTATGACCCTGGGATCAAACCAATCTAATGGATTCTCTTGTTTTTTTCCATGCCTCAATTCAAAATAAATTCCTTCTGTTCTCCAGGGTCCACCACCGCTTATACCTATTACATCTCCTTCAACAACTTCCTCCCCCACTTTTTTAAAAAATTTTGTGCCCTGTGCCGTAAGACTCATATAGCCGTCACCATGATCTATGATGATAACCTGCCCGAATCCCTTGAGCGGCATGTTATATATCACCTTGCCGTCAAAAATTGCCCTTATTTCACTTCCAAACGGAACCGCTATGGTGATGCCGCGCACTCTGGAGGCAGAGCCCTTGTCATAGACTGGATATGCCGGACCCATGACAGGCGGATTTAACTTGCCCTTCTGTGCTGCAAAACTGCCAAGCTCCTGTTCAGTTGGTCCTGTATAGAATTTCAGGTCATTATTAAGGTCATCTATTACTGCCTGCAGAGATTTTTTTGCCTTTTTAAGCTCCTTCAGCATCTCTGCGTATTTCCTGCCCTTCTTCTCAAGTTCTTGTAAAAATACCTCCCTTTCTTCCTTGCGTTGTTCAAGCAGACGCGCCTGCTCCTCAACATCCCTGGAGAGTCTTGCAAACTCCCTGTTTTTCTGTTCAAGAACAGGTTTTTTCTTTTCAAGTTTGCTTATAATCTCAAGATATTCCTGCCTCTTCTCCCTGTCATGCCTGATAATAAGTTTCAGATACTGCTCTCTAGCCATAAAATCAGGGAGGCTCTCTGCCTTAAAGAGTATGTTAAGCGCACCAACCATTCCCATCTCCCTGAGGGCTATAAGCCGCTCTTCGGTGTATTCCTTTAATGCATCGGCCTTGCACTGGATTTTTTCAAGTTCCTGACGGATAATTTCAAGCTCAAGCTCTGCTGCTGACCATTGCTTTTTTACTGCATCAAGCCTGTCCCATGCCTCCTCTATCTTCCTGTCCAGTTCCTGAAGCTCGGAAAGTACCTCAATCTTTCCCTTTTCTACCTTTATGATCCGGCTTTTGTTCTTCTTAATATTCTGTTCAAGGGATTCAAGCCGACTGCGCTGTACGTCTATCTCCTGCCTGAGCGTCTCTGCATTTTCAGGTTCCTGTGCAAAACCGGCCCCGGAAGATAAAACCAGGCTCCACGTTAACACGCATGTTATAAGTAATAGTAACTCAAATCTTCTGAACATAATAACGGAAAAACAGGACCATTGGTCAACTCTCATCAGCAGGGAAGCATCCATGAACAGAGGCATTAAACCCATACAATACCGGTTACAGCTTCAGAAACCTGCGCATTGAAATTGCAGTGCCGGTAATGCAGACAATAATACTGCCGCCAATTATTCCAGCGGTATAGGAAAGTGGCAAAAAGACCAGTTCAACCTCCTTGAACAGTGGATGCTGTGATAAAAGCGACTGCAGGTACTGGGTGGTTGCATAAACTATTACTGTAGCAAGGAGTGATCCGGCCAGCCCCTGAAAAAATGCCTCGAGCAGAAAGGGACCTGCGATAAACATGTTGGTTGCCCCCACAAGCCTCAGAATCTCAAGCTCGTCTTGACGTGCATAAGTGGTGAGCTTAATGGTATTTGCCACCACAAAGGCCGTGGTTATAAGGAGAAGGAGACCTGCTCCAACAAGTGCCCTCTGGGTCAGGCCAGAGAAGACCTCAAGACGGTCTATCCACTCCTGTCCATACTGGACCTTTGAGACCTCCTTCCAGGTACTGAGCTCTGCAGCAACCTCTCTTATGCGCTCAATATTAAATACCGCACGGTCTATCTGTATCTCAAAAGAGGGGGGGAGGAAGGTGGCATCCACACCCTCGAGCACCTGCTGCTCATCAGCAAGGTACTTCTTGAGCTTTCTGAAGGCATCTTCAGAGGATGTGTAGTTTACAGATTCAATGCCTTTCAGCTCTGAAATACGCTTGTATAGTGCAGGGATACTCTCCTGGGGAACCTCTTTTTTCAAATAGACCACGATACCAAGTTTTGACCCGAGTTCTTCCACAAAATGCCTGAGGTTAAAGGAAAACAGAGCAAAGAACAGCAGAAGCAGCATGGACAGGGTAACTACAAGTATGGTCATGGCCTGATTGGTGAGGTTCTGCCTGATATCAGATAATGCACGTTTATAAATTATGCCGGCTATCATTTCACTAACCTGCCGTTTTCAAGCCTGACTACACGTCTGTGCGTATTTTCAAAAAGTTTTTCATCATGGGTGGCAAATATTATGGTAGTACCTCTGGCATTAAGTTCTTCCATAAGCTCCATGACCTCGTTTGTCCTGTCCCTGTCGAGGTTTCCGGTGGGTTCGTCTGCGAGAATAATAGGCGGCCGGTTCACAACAGCCCGCGCAATTGCAACACGCTGCTGTTCTCCGCCAGAGAGTTCTATTGCCTTTTGCTCAAGTTTTCCTATGAGTCCCACATTGGCAACAATCTCCCTTACCCGTTTTTCAACCTGTGAGGTCTTCAGCCCCAATACCTCAAGGCTCAGGGCAACATTATCAAAGACCGTGTGACGGCCAAGGAGTTTGAAGTCCTGAAAAATGACCCCGACCCTTCGACGCAGCATTGGGATCTGGGAAGGGGTGAGAGTTGATATATCCATTCCATCTACACGAATCGTCCCCTCTGTAGGCCTTTCAGCACAGAACAGCAGCTTTAGAAGCGTACTCTTGCCAGATCCACTTGGCCCTGTAAGGAAGATAAATTCACCCTTCTGTACCTCAAGCGAAACCCTGTGAAGGGCAAGGTTTTCAACCGTGTATCTCTTGGATACGTCAGTGAGTTTGACTATGGCAGAATCAATATATTTCATGTTGCTCCGGTCTTGTTTTTGTAAACAGCTCACGTGGAAAAACAGGTTTGTGATATTTTAAGTTCGCTGAGTCCGCAAGTAAAGCGATTTTCAGCTAAAGAGGGTAAAGGGCTTATTGGGGAGCGCTTGGATTCATGTTTTAGCTAAATCCAGCAATTGGCAAATTTATCAGTTCGGAGTGCAGCATGAAGGTTTAAGTTTTTGGACCTGTTACCGATTAACAAAACATGGACAAAACATTCATCCTATTCCCCACAAGACACAATTTATCACAGGTGAAATAATGGCCAAGATAGATGCTTTTTTCAAACTCCTTAACGAACAGGGTGGTTCTGACCTTCACCTGACCTCAGGCTCCCCGCCGGTTTTGAGGCTTCAGGGAGAACTGCAGAGGGTCAAGTACAAGGTACTGGAAAACGATGAACTCAAGGCAATGCTTTATGAAATTGCCCCTGAGGACAAGATTAAACAGTTTGAAGAGACAGGAGATGTGGACTTTGGTTATGAGATCCCCAATCTGGCCAGGTACCGTGCCAATTTCTTCATGCAGAAATATGGAATCGGTGCGGTATTCAGGGAAATCCCCAGTGAAATTCTCTCTGCTGAAAAGTTGGGGCTGCCACAGATCATGACCAAGCTTGCAATGCTTCCAAGAGGACTGGTGCTGGTAACAGGCCCTACTGGAAGTGGTAAGTCAACAACCCTTGCAGCCATTATTGACCATGCAAACCGTAACCGCAAGGATCACATCCTCACTGTTGAAGACCCCATCGAATTTGTGCACGAAAACAAGGGCTGTCTGGTAAATCACAGGGAGGTAGGCACCCATACCAAGAGTTTCAGTGCTGCCCTCAGAGGGGCACTTCGTGAAGACCCTGATATCATACTGGTCGGCGAAATGAGGGACCTTGAAACCATATCCCTGGCCATTGAGGCAGCCATGACAGGTCACCTTGTAATGGGAACCCTTCATACCATCAGTGCTGCAAAGACCGTTGACAGGGTAATCGAGATATTTCCAACCCACCAGCAGCCGCAGGTTCGCGCAACCCTTGCAGACGCGCTGAGGGCAGTAATTTCCCAGACCATGTTCAGGCGGATAGATGTCAAGGGACGATGCGTTGCCTTTGAGATTCTCATTGCAACCCCTGCGGTGAGGAACCTTATCCGCGAGGGTAAAACCTACCAGATCCCGTCATCCATGCAGACCGGAAAGAAATACGGCATGCAGACACTTGACGATGCCATTATGGACCTGCTGCAGGCAGGAAAGATTGACCCGGATGAGGCATATACAAAGTGCGTGGACAAGGCCAAGTTCAAGCCATTTGCAAAGAGTGCACCGGCTGACTTTACAGAGGTAGGGTAATGAAAAAGATTGATCTTGACCAGATTATACAGGACATGCTTGTTGCAAGAAAGGGCATCTCCGACCTGAATTTTACAGTTGGCCGCCCGTGTCAGGTGGCAGCAGATGGCAGGCTTCACGAGGTAAATATAAATCTTGCAGGGGGAGTGCTTACCCCCTTTCAGACCGAGCAGATGGCCCTGACACTGATACAGGACAACAGGCGCCTGCTCACCGATTATTTCAGGCACGGCTCATGTGACTTTTCCTACAATCTGCCCGACGGTCCCAGATTCCGTGTAAACATCTTTTCACAGCGCGGCACAACAAGCATTGTAATGAGAAAGCTTGAAAGCCGCGTCCCCACCATCGAAGAACTTAACCTGCCAGAATGTTTTATGAAAATGGCAGGGGAAAAGAACGGTATCATACTTTTTACTGGTGCTACAGGCACTGGTAAAACCACATCTCTTGCTGCAATCCTGGACGCCATTAACAAGAAGGACAACCTTCATGTGGTTACCCTGGAGGATCCCATTGAATATGTCCATCCTCACAAAAAGGCAACATTTAACCAGAGGGAGCTGGGGCAGGACTTTGATACCTTTGCAAACGGGCTCAGAGCTGCCCTGAGGCAGGCACCAAACGTGGTACTGGTCGGCGAGATCCGTGACAGGGAGACCATGGAGATCGCACTTAACGCATCTGAAACCGGTCACCTTGTCTTCAGCACGCTTCATACAATGAGTGCAGGCCATACAATAAACCGTATCATAGGTATGTTTTCCTCTGAGGAGGAGCGCCAGGTCAGGGTAAGGCTTGCCGATGCAGTACGCTGGGTGGTTGGCCAGCGGCTTCTCCCCAAAGAGGGCGGGGGACGCATCGCAATCTTTGACATCATGCAGAACAATATCAGGGTCAAGGATGCCATTATAAATGGCGAACGGGAGGGCAAGACCTTTTACGAGATTATTGAGTCTGGTAATGCCTATGACATGCAGACATTTGACCAGCACCTGGTAAGGCTGTTTGAATCAGGTGAAATAAAGGAAGATATAGCTCTTGCCTATGCTAGTAACAAGTCCAGGGTGAGACAGGGAATTGACAAGGTCAAGTCCCAGAAGGGTGAAAAGACCTCTGATATCGAAGACCTGGTAATTGACAACGAGTACCGATAATAGACGTTTGAGGGAGATTCATATGGACTGGTACATAAGGGTTTTAAAAAAATACGCCGACTTTAGCGGAAGGGCACGGCGCAAGGAATACTGGATGTTTGTGCTCATAAACACCATCATAAGCATTGCACTGGGAATTCTGGATGGCTTCCTTGGGACATACAGTGCAGAAAGCGGAGTTGGGCTCTTTGGAACGCTTTATGGACTTGCAGTACTTGTCCCCAGTCTTGCAGTTACTGTAAGAAGGCTTCACGATACCAACAGGAGTGGATGGTGGCTGCTCATTTTACTGATCCCGCTTATCGGCTGGGCAGTTATCCTGGTATTTATGATACTTGACGGCACACCGGGTGATAACCGTTTTGGTCCGGACCCAAAACAGGAATCCGACGGTGATGAAATCGTCATACAGCCTGCATAATTACATATCAGTTTCATATCACAGGAGTAAAAAGTGAATATCACTTGTTCAGGATGTGGAAAAAAGTACAGAATAGATGACAGCAAGATCCCGCTTTCCGGAAAAGTAGTAATGAAGTGTCCGGGCTGTGGCAATCGCATGGAGATAACTGCGCCGGACAGTGCCAATGGCATGAATACGGCCCAAGATATGGCCTCGGATTCCGGCTCATACACTTCTCCAGGTTCAGAAGGTATGGAAACCGGCATGCAGGACAAAAATGACCATTCAGAAAATACAGGTTCTGCTTCACCAGGATCAGCCTCGGCCCAAACGTCCATGCTGGAAGATGACGACTCAGGACTTGAGTTTTTTGAGCCCGGAACCAAAACCGCCCTTGTGTTCTGTCCTGATTATGAGGCAATGAAACAGCTTCAGGAAAAGTTAAAGGAAAAGGAATATGAGGTACGGCAGGTTTCAAGCGCAGGAGAGGTGCAGGCTCGGTTCAGGTATCATGTTTATGACCTGATCGTGCTTTACCAGTCAGGACCTGAGCCCGAGGACAGGCTTCAGGAGATCCTGAACTGGATCAACAACATGGGCATGGATGTCAGGAGGCAGATACTGGTTATTCACATATCAATAAATGGCAACAGATTCGACACCATGCAGGCATTCTCCCTTGGAGTTGACACCTGCCTGAGTCCTTTGGACATTGCCAATTTCCCAGATATTCTTGACAAGGTAAATAATGAGCGCGAGGCAAGATACATGGTGTTTAACGAGTGCCTTGCACGCGTAAGGGATGAGGTGACTTAGGGCTTTCATCTTTTCCTTAATCAGGCTATGTTTGATGGCATAACCGGGCTGTTATGTTTACTGAATATCCGGTTACGGCAATACAATATATTCTTTTACAGTGAGAATAGCTCAAAGCTGAAAGCTCAAGGCTCAAAGTCAAATAAGTCCTGTTTGCTTTCAGCTTACGGCTTTGAACTTTGAGCCAACTTTCATGTCAGGGGGTAACAACTTCCATGTCATGAAAGTTAAGGGGGAGGATACTACATTGAGCGGTTTCGAAGAACAGATTCAGGCCCTAACCAAAATAAGTGATAAACATGAGCCACCTGAAAGGGTGAAACAGGAGGCATTCATAAAGGATTACGATTCTGTTTATGCCTATTCCATCAGAGACCCGGAGGGATTCTGGGGACAGATAGCCCAGGAACTTGAATGGATTGAGCCCTGGACAAGGGTCAGGGAAATTAACCTTCCTGAACATCGCTGGTTTATAAACGGCAAGACCAACATCACCATCAACGCCCTTGACCGTCATGCAGATTCATGGCGCCGGAACAAGGTTGCAATGATCTGGCTCTCCGAGGAGGGAGAGGAGCAGGTTGCAACCTATGGGCAACTTCGTGACAGGGTTAACCAGTTTGCCAATGCACTGAAGGCAAAGGGTGTCAAAAAGGGAGACAGGGTTGTTATCTACATGCCCCTTACCATTGAAGGGGCTATTGCCATGCTGGCCTGTGCCCGTGTAGGTGCAGTACACTCTGTGGTTTATGCCGGCATGGGAGCAGGGGCGCTTAAAACCAGGATTGAAGACTCCCAGGCCACCACTGTTATCTGTGCTGACGTTGGATACAGGCGCGGCAAGGTGGTAAGGCTTAAGGCCACTGTTGATGACGCACTGAAGGACATTGATTTTGTTGATAATGTAATTGTTCTCAGGCGCCAGGAGCCGGCTATTGAACTTAATGACGGTGAAGAGGATTTCTGGGAACTTCTTAATGCCCACTCCAACAGGTGCGAGCCACAGGTGATGGATTCAGAGGATCCACTTTTCATTTTATATACGTCAGGAACTACAGGAAAACCAAAGGGAGTCCTTCACGTTCATGGCGGCTACATGGTTGGCACCTATTACCTTACCAGGGCATTTTTTGATGTTAAGGACAGGGATGTTTACTGGTCCACATCTGACATCGGCTGGATAGTTGGTCACTCATATATTGTCTATGGCCCGCTTTGTGCCGGTGCAACCGTTCTTATTCGTGAAGGCGCGCCAGACTACCCTCACAAGGGCATAATCTGGGAAAAGGTGCAGAAATACGGTGTTTCAGTCATGTTTACCGCGCCAACAGCTTTGAGGATGTTCATGCGCTTTGGAAAGGAGCACATTGAAAAATACGATCGCTCAACCCTCAGGGTCCTTGCCTGTGCAGGGGAACCACTTAACCCTGAGGCATGGAACTTTGCCCAGGATGTCATACTTGAAAATAACGGCCACTGCATAGATAATTTCTGGCAGACAGAGGTTGCATCTCCAATGCTTGGAACCATGCCCTCCATGCCCACCAAACCTGGAAGGTGCGGAAAGCCCATGCCCGGAGTTGTAGCCGACGTGGTTGACAGTTCAGGTAAACCCGTAGAGGCGGGCAAGGGTGGCAACCTTGTAATCCGTCAGCCTCTTCCCTACATGATGCGTACCATCTATGGCAACAGGGAGAAGTATGAAGAGGTCTGGAAAATAATCCCAGGGTGTTATTTCACAGGTGATGTGGCAGTATGTGATGAAGACGGATACTTTTCTGTTCTTGGCCGCTCTGACGATGTGTTAAATGTTGCCGGGCACCGTATTGGTACTGCAGATGTGGAAAACGCCCTTGTAAGTCACTCTTCTGTTGCAGAGGCTGCAGCAATAGGTCTTCCGGATGAGATAAAGGGCGAGACCATTAAGGTTTATGTGGTGCTTATCTCTGGCAAGGAGCCCTCGGACAGTCTCAGAAAATCCATCGTCCGTCACGTAAGGCATGAACTGGGGCCTATTGCAACTCCCGGCGAGGTTGAGTTTGTGGACAAGCTACCAAAGACAAGGAGCGGCAAGATAATGAGGCGCCTGCTCAAGGCACAGGAACTAGGAATGGAGCTTGGTGACACATCAACCCTTGAAGATTAGGAAGTGGAGGCCACTTCCACAATAAGGGAGGTCATAATGCAGGTAAAAAAGGCAGTGGTTCCGGTGGCTGGTCTTGGGACCAGATTCCTGCCTGCCACAAAGGTTATCCCAAAAGAGATGCTGACAGTGGTGGACAGGCCCACAATTCAGTACATCGTAGAAGAAGTCGTTGCCTCTGGCATTACAGAAGTGGTCCTTGTGACTGCCTCTGGTAAGAGTGCTATTGAGGACCACTTTGACTACTCCTTTGAACTTGAATCATTCCTTGCCCAAAAGGGGAAGCTTGACCTTCTTAAAGAAGTACGTCACATCTCAAGGCTAATTGATGTGGTCTCAGTACGGCAGAAAGAACCGCTTGGACTTGGTCATGCTGTCAAGGTTACCAGGGACGTTGTCGGGGATCAGCCATTTGTGGTCTCCCTTGGAGATGACCTGGTTGATGCCGGCACTCCCTGTGTATTCCAGATGCTGAAGGTGTTTGAAAAATACCAGGAGGCAGTTGTTGCTGTGCAGGAGGTACCAGACGACCAGGTTGACCGTTACGGCATTGTAGAAGGTGAAGAGGTTGAGGAGGGTGTGTTCAAGGTGCACCGCATGGTGGAAAAACCTGCAGTGGGCACCACTCGCTCCAACCTGGCTGTAATTGGCAGATACATACTGAGGCCGGAGATATTTGACTGCCTGGACCGTACACTACCTGGAATTGGCGGTGAGATCCAGCTTACAGACGCCTTGGACATCCTGCGCAAGGAGCGTGGCATCTATGCCTACAAGTTCAAGGGCAAACGGTTTGACGCAGGTGATAAACTGGGATATCTCAAGGCTACGGTAAACTACGCCATATCACATCCCAGTCTCGGAGGCCCCTTCCTGTCTTATCTGCGTGAACTTTTGAACAATATGGACAATAAGGATTGAGCAAGGCGCGCCTTGTAAATGTTGCAGTGCCCCTTCCTGTAGAAGGGGCTCTGACCTACCTTGTGCCAGAGGACCTTCCATTGCCTGAACCCGGCATCAGGGTGCGGGTGCCGGTAGGCAGGAGGCAGATGGTCGGCATTGTCACAGGAGATGCCAAAGAGGCTGACTCAAAAGGGTTCAAACTAAGAAAACTTTATGGATTCATAGACCAAACCCCGCTGATACCGGCGCAACTCATTGATTTTCTCCTCTGGATCGCTGATTACTACTTCTACCCGCCAGGGCTTGTCTTTTCTGAAGCCCTTCCCCCGGGCTTTTTATCCCCCAAAGACGCAGCAATATCCCGGCTCATCAAAAAGGGCTCAAAGCCAGGCAAGAGCCGGTTTACGCCTGAAAACCTGGCTGTCTCATCAGACATAAAACTGACAGATGACCAGTCTGCTGCAGTCTCCTCAATCAAAAAGACCATTTTTAACAATTCTTACTCCCCCATACTGCTTCACGGAGTAACAGGAAGCGGAAAGACAGAGGTCTATTTAAGAGCTGCTTCCAGTTGCCTTGAGTCTGGCCGGAGCGTACTGGTCATGGTTCCTGAAATTGCAATGACTGCCCAGACAACAGGGTGGTTTTCTTCAAGGTTCGGGGATTTATTGTCAGTTCTTCACAGCGGCATGACAGTTGCCCAGCGCCGGGATCAGTGGTGGCGCATCCGTACAGGAAAGAGCCCTGTTGTGGTTGGCACCCGCTCTGCCATATTTTCCCCTCTTGATGACCTCGGGCTTATCATAGTGGATGAGGAACACGACCCATCTTACAAGCAGTCGGACAAGCTGCGCTACAATGCCCGTGACATGGCGCTTGTCCTTGGAAAGCGTTTCAATGCAACTGTTGTCCTTGGCTCTGCCACCCCTTCACTTTCAAGCTATAAGAATGCCATAAGCGGCAAGTACAGGCTGCTGCGCCTGCCCGAACGCATCACCGGAAGGAGCCTTCCTGCTGTTGAGATAATAGACCGCAGGGAGGAGGAAAAGAAGCTTTCCGGAGCCGGTTATAAAAAAAAGAGTATTTCCGGAAAAGACGCATGGCTTACCCCTCGCCTTGAAACCGCCATCAAGGAGACTGTAGAGCGCGGGGAACAGGTAATTCTCTTTCTTAACCGCAGGGGGTTTGCTACCTACATATTCTGCAGGGAGTGCGGGTATGTGTTCAGGTGCCGCAATTGTGATATAACAATGACATGGCACAGGGCTTTAAATAAAAAATCACATGCATCTCAAAAGGCATTACCCGGGGCATCAGGCTATCTGAAGTGCCATTACTGCGGATTTGAGACAGTGGCCCTTCCTGCATGCCCTTCATGCGGCGGAACCGCTGTAAAGGCTCTGGGTTTTGGAACCGAAAAGGTGGAGGAGGAGATAAAAGGCCGTTTCCCTTACATAAGGAGTGCACGAATTGACAGGGATACGGTATCATCTACAAAAAGGCTTAACAGCATAATTTCAGATTTTAGAAGCCGGCGTCTTGACCTGATAGTTGGGACCCAGAT
Organism: Deltaproteobacteria bacterium; assembly: GCA_015494395.1. Taxonomy (GTDB): domain Bacteria; phylum Desulfobacterota; class Dissulfuribacteria; order Dissulfuribacterales; family QOAL01; genus S144-17. The sequence goes on along the minus strand of WGBG01000074.1, from coordinate 25,629 downwards.
GATCACCAAGGGCCATGACTTTCCAGGGCTTACCCTTGTGGGAATACTGTGGGCTGACCTTGGGCTTAATGTGCCTGAATTTAATGCAGCAGAACGAACCTTCCAGCTCATTACCCAGGTTGCAGGAAGGGCAGGGCGGGGAAATGCCCCGGGCAGGGTGCTTGTGCAGACATGGATGGCTGACCATTTTGCCATTGAGACTGCAAGTAAACAGGACTACGAAACTTTTTTTAAGAAAGAGGCAGCCCTCAGGCAGGAGCTTAAATATGCCCCGTTTGCACGCATGATAAACTTCAAGATCTCCGGTGCCAGAAAGGCAGCGGTTATGGATGCATCCGCAAAGCTTGCAAAAATGGCAAGGGAGCTTGCATCAGGCAGTTTCAAGGCGGATATTCTCGGGCCTGCACCTGCGCCCCGTGCACGAATAAAGAACCGCTACAGGAGCCAGATGCTTATCAAGGGGACGGCATTATCCCAGGTCCGCGGGCTATGTTCGGCAATTCTTGAAAAAAAGGATAAGGTAGTGCCATCTTCCGTTCGGGTTGAGGTGGACGTGGACCCGGAGAACATGCTTTGAAAAAATATTTCTTTTCAATATGATATAAAATCATTGCTTCGAAATTTGTATCTATTCAGCGTGATAATTGGTCTTGTTTTGGAGTGACTTTGAAGAATTTCGTAGTTTTTCTTGGGGAAGCGCAGCCAGAAAATCGCGTCTGCCTGAGCGAGGCACAAGCGAGTTTCGCGATTTTGGCGTAGCGAACCTTAGAAAAACAAGAAATTGTTCTCCGGAACGGAAAAACAAGACCAATTATCAACCTTATAATATCAATACGCTGAACAGTTACCGAAATTTAAGAACTTTCCACTCAGGGAACGGTAAACTTGACATGAAACTGATACCGCAAAAACCCGGGATTTTTTTCAAGCTTCTTGTGGGATACATGATGCTCCTTGTTATCATGGTCTTTCCCTATGTAATATCCATAAGATCACTGGACAGACTTTCCGGCTATGCCTCTGCAGTTGCAGATACAGGAGTTGAGCTTATCAAAAATATAGCCGGCTTGAGTAACCTGATCCCGGACATTGGAATATCCGCAAGGCAGTGGGTTAATTTTGAAGACCCTGATTCCTTGCGCATACTCCTCGAAAAAAGCGATGCGTTCCATGATGTTCTGCACAACTTGAAAACCCGCCTTGTCACAATCTCTGGAAATGTTCAGAGCCACAACTGCCAGAAACTGGTTGAATCCATCTCAATGCAGACAGAGACTATGTCCATATTTGCCATTCTTTCTTCAGAGCCTGGTTTTAACACCATTGCCCTGCAGGAGATAGAGGCAAATTCTTCAGTAAATGAGCTTCTTGTAACCGGCATGATAGATGAGCTTGTTAAGAAGTTAAGACACCTTGAGCACGGGATACAGGAATTTCAGGCACGTCAGCTTGCAGATATTTCAAGCATCAGTGATCGCACCATGCGTATAACACTAATTCTGCTTATTGGAGCAGTAGCCTTTACACTTATTGCCCCGTTTCTTCTTTACCGCTATCTGAAACGCCCCATAGACAGGCTGATTGAGGGAACCGAGGTTATCGGAAGCGGAGACTTTGACCGCCGTATTCCTGTGGAGGGAAATGATGAACTCTCCGAGCTTGCCCGCGCATTTAATGTAATGGCTTCACGGCTCAGGGAACTTGACGCCCTGAAATCCGATTTTATTTCCGTAATGGGGCATGAACTCCGGACCCCGCTTGCAGCAATGGTTGAGGCTGCAAAACTGCTTGGAGAACCGGGTATCGGCAACCTCAACAACAGGCAGCAGAAACTTGTCAATGTTCTCAACTCAAGCATGAAACGGCTTAGCGGCTTTATTGACCAGATACTTGAGCTTTCAAGGCTCAAGGCAGGGCTTGAGATAATTGAGAAAAAAAACCATGACCTTTCAAAGACTGTGGAAGAGGTGGTGGAGACAGTAAAGCCTATTGGCGTTGAAAAAAATATAACTGTCACACTTGAGAAACAGCAGGGTGATTTCACTGCACAGGTTGATGAGGAACGCATCTTCAGGGCCATTATGAACATACTGCACAATGCCATCAAGTTCAGTCCCAGGGGCAGTCAGGTCATGGTCACCGTAGAAACCATCAAAGACAAGGGGAGCTGGTGCAGAATCGGCGTAATTGACAGCGGACCAGGTATCTCTCCTGAAGATGAGGGGAGAATTTTTGACAAGTTCTATCAGATTCAAACAGTACGCAAAAAAGGCGGCGCTGGCCTTGGCTTGGCGATTGCAAGGGAAATCATCAATGCACACGGAGGAAAGATATGGGTGGAGAGCCCGCCTCCACCACAACTTGCACTTAAAGAAAATGCTGGCGCTGTATTCTGGATGACCGTTCCACTATAAACTCACAACGATAAATAATATCATGACTGACAAAACCCAATTTAGTGAAAAATTTCATTCGCTTTTATGTTTCATTGTATTTCTAACACCTTGCCTGCTCTTTACCCCAACCTTTGACCTGTTGGCAGCCCCTGTAACCAGGGACATGGCATTAAAGGTTGCCCAACAGCGCATTGCAACAGATGAGATTTTCTTAAAGGCTGTGCAGGAAAACTCTGTTCCCTTCAGGGTACTCTCCATTGAGCCTCTGTCCCTTGACCATAATAATTATTATGCCCCTGCCTACAAGGCATTGCTTTATCCTTCAGGCTACATGATAATTTCAGGTGATGATACCATGCCGCCTGTAATTGCCTACAGTGCAAAACATAATCTGGACCTTTCAAAAGACAGGGCAAATACATTCCGTGCCCTTCTTGAAACTGATTTACGGCACATGGCAGGAATTATCAAAGCTGTCAGGTCAAACAACTATTTCCCTTACACAAAAAAGCAGATTCAGCGAAAAATTGCTTCCCACCGCAATGCATGGAGGAGGCTTCTTGAAAACAGTAAGAAAGCAGTCCCCTCAACCATCATGCCTGCTGATACTTACAGCGACGTTTCCACCAGTGAAACAGACTCGAACACAGAATTCCTTACAGGCGCCCCGGTAATTGGTCCCCTGCTTGGTGAACTGGAATGGAACCAGAACAATCACTACAATGAACTCTGCCCACCTGACCCTAGTGCCACCGCATACTACGACGGTCACATGCCAACCGGTTGCGTTGCAACTGCAACAGGGCAGGTCATGAAGTATTTTAACTGGCCACCCAGGGGTATCGGGAGTCACTCATACTCATGGAATGGAACAGAACTGTCTGCCATATTTTCTGACCCATACTCATGGGTGCTTATGAAGGATAGCTATAATCCCTGGGGAGAAGAGCCCTATGACTCAGAGATTGCAGTCTCAGAACTCCTCTTTGAACTTGGCGTATCTGTAGAGATGGACTATTCCCATGATGGCTCATCTGCCTCTCTTGAGGCGGCAAACAACGCTGTTGAAAACTACTTCTACTATAACTCCGGCACAGTACATGACGACCCTGACCAGTTTAATGTTCTTGTTGAAAACAATATTGATGCAGGACTTCCGGTTCTGGCAGGGCTTGACTGGCATGCAGTTGTGATTGACGGAACCAATCGCTCAATATCTCCTCATGTATTTCACGTAAACTACGGGTGGGGTGGGGCAAACAATGGCTGGTACAGCCTTGATGCTTTCCCTGCTGGAGGCGGTATCCGTAAGATCATTACGGGCATTAAACCGCTTTTTACAGCCATTATGCATGACCCGCCTTCTTCTCCTGACAATGACGGTAACTTTCCTATTAGTTGGAAGTTTCCCGCATTTAATGATGCAGCTCTTGCAGGATTTAGAGTGCTCGAGGCAAATTATGCAGAATCTGATTTTCTTGATGCCGCAAATACCTTCAGTTCATGGTATGCATCCTCAGGCTGGAAGAGTGTTGATGAAGGGTTTGACGGTGCTGGTTTTTACTTCCCGCCGGATGAAAGGGTTAATCCCAGGCTGACCCTGGCAGATCCCTTTATTCCACAGGCGGCGAGCATGGTATTTTTTAAGGCAAAGGTTGTGGTAATAGATGCAGTGCTGCACCTGGAAGTATCCACAGATAACGGCACTACGTGGAACTCCTTGCTGCAGCTTGATAAAACAGCATCAAGAAACTGGGAGAATTATTCCGCTGACCTTGAAGCATATGCAGGCACCCCCCTGCTGCTTCGTTTCCGCATTGATACCTCGGCAAATCCATTTTCTTACTACCCTGAGCCTTATGGCGGAGTATGGCTGGACAATATCGAGATTACGTCTTCTGCCCTTCCGCAATGGCAGGAGATAATGGATTTGTCTGCAGATGCACGTAACATTGAGATTACATCAAGGGAAAACGGCACATATCTTTACAGGGTTATTCCATGCAGTGATGAGGCATGTGGAACTCCATCTCCAGCAATCTCCATTAGTGTGCAAATACCTGAACTTGCGGGTGATCTTGACAGGGATGGTGACGTTGACGGTTTGGATGCAGCCCTTGTTGCAATGAATCCGGATGCATTGCCCTTGCAAACTTTTGCTGAAAATTTTGGCACTGCACCATGAATAGGAGGTTTAAGGGTTTCTGAATATCCACTCCCTCAATGTCCGCTTTTCTTCAGCCCATTTTGCAGCATCAAGCCTTGTGTAAAGATAGGTCTTGAACAAAAGGTCCACTGCCTCTACAGCCTGCTCTATCATGTAGGTCCGCTCAAGGACCCTGCCCTCAAAGGACAGGCTGTCACCCTCTTCAGCACCAGCCTCAACGGTTTTGGGCACCCTGAGGCTGCTAATATCAAGGGTCGCAGCATCAATTGTAAACTTCCACTGCAGGTCATCAAGGGATAGCCGTATGTGTGCCTTTGTGATCTTCTTCCCGGACTGCAGAGCGGTCTTTGCCTCCTGCAACTCTGCACGAAGCCCCCTACAGGTTACAGTCTCATGGGCATCACCGTCGCCCCCCTCAAGAGTCATGAAACGCTCAAAGGAGATGCCCACATCACGCCCGTCCAGCATGCTTACAACATCCCCCTGTGAATCCGCCTTGAACCAGAGCCACACAAGAAAGTCCTGGCCCATAAAGCCCTTTTCCCTGATAAGATCAACGGCATCTCTGTCACTCATACAAACACCTCAGGCCCCAGGTTCTGGAATGCCTCGTACATTGTTTCCCTGTCGACAAGTTCGATCCCCAAGGTATGGGGGATAACAGGATACAGGCGGATATCAAAGGTGGTCTTGAAAAGGTCTTCAAACAGACCGCATACTTTGTCCTGCCGTGCAAAAAAGAATAGGGCGCCTGTTGATATATTCCAGCAGAGATCATAGGTGGCAGGCACCGGCAGGGTCTTTGCCAGGAGTTGAAGCTTCATGCGCTCCCGTATCTCCTTCCTGAGCTTGCTTGAAAGTCTTTCCATCTGCCGTTCCGAAAGGGTGCGTTTCTCCTCAATGGCACAGAACTTTTTAAGCAGTGCCGCAGGAACGGAACGTTTGTCAATACGAAGGGACAGGAGCAGGTAATTGCCAAAGGAAATATCATTAAGGTCAATCTCCTCCTTGAAAGGATCCCTTAAGGGGACCCAGCCAATTTTGGTCTCCTGGACCCCTGCATCCTGTTCTCTGAATGCCCGTGCAGAGATCTCATCAAGGGCAAAGGACCAGAAGTCCTGTGGCAGTTCATCTTTAATTGTGTATCGGGTAAATGTAACTGTGGGGGATAAAAATGGCATAATGGTAGTTATTTGATATTATAAGAAAAAAGCTCAAATGGGCATGTAAATCAAATTGCCTGCATGATGTGCCTGTAAAAACCATTTTCTGGCACTGCCTCTACCTCTAACACAAGTATCGGGATTGGGGAAGCTGTTTGTAAGCCATCACCTTCAAGGCCACTGTTTGAACAGTATTCCCTGACTTTAACTGCATCTTTGGCAGTTGTTACCAGGGCGCTGGCGCCGATCTCTTCAGCTTTTTTATATAATGTTTCAATATCATTACGGTGATAAATATAGTGATCCTTGAAAGAAACAGTGTCTTTTACATTAAAACCGAAGCCATCTCCATTCCGGGTTAATATTGAAGTGAAGGATTGGGGCCTCCCAACACCACAAAAGGCCAGAACAGGTGTTTTTCTCCATTTTTCAAAATCTGGTGTGCCAGGCCTGTAAACCTCTTTTTCCCCGATCAGACATAAACCTGTTATCCTGTTAAAACTGGTAAAAACCGGGGCGTTATCCACCAGGGAATGAATCTCTTCCCGCAAGAGAGTGACACTGCCGTCACTTACCTGCTCACAGCCGGTTATAAGGATACATGTTGCACGTTTCAGTGCCGAGATGGGCTCACGAAGGTGGCCTGCAGGAAATACATGCCTGTTTCCAAAGGGTTCTGATGCAGGCAGCAGCAGTACATCCCTGTTACGATAAAGTGCCATGTGCTGAAACCCGTCATCAAGTACGATCACCTTTGCCCCAAGCTTCCTTGCAGTCAAAGCACCCTGGTATCTGCAGGAGCCGGCAACGATTATAACCCCGTGAAGCATGTGGGCCATCATGAACACTTCGTCACCGGCAGTCTCTGCATCTGCAAAAAGGTCAAAGCCGTCTGAAACAACCAGGGGACCTTTCCCTGCCTTTCCGCCGTATCCCCTGGTGACCACCGCAGGCTTGATCCCCTGCTTTCTTAAAAAACGGCAGCAGGCTATTACGTGAGGTGTCTTGCCTGTTCCTCCCATTGAGAGATTGCCTATGCTGATTACCGGGATATCTGCCCTGTGAATTTTTAACATGCCTCGTGAATAGAGCCTGGAACGCAAAGACATAAGTCCAGCGTAAAGGGGTTCAAAGACCCTGCCGACACGAAACAGCATATTTAAGTATTTTTGATTCACAGAAATCTAAAATTTTATCCCCTACCTGCTGTGATGAGAAGAGAGGCTGCTTTCAATAAGGGACACATATCTTTCTGTTGCCCCACCGTGGCTGCTTACACATTCTTTTGCAGCCTTTCCCATTTCTTCCCTGGATTGAGAATCTTTTAAAAGTACTTCAAACTCCTTGCAAAGCTCATCGACTGTTTTAACTTCCTTTCCTGCCCCCTGATTTTCAAGAAGAGCTGCCATGTCACTGCAGCTCTCAACATAAGGGCCCCAGAATACAGGAATACCATGTGCAGCAGGCTCAAAAAGGTTATGCCCGCCTGTTGAAACAAAACTTCCACCAACAAATGCTAAACTGCCAAGCGCATAAATTTTGGATAACTCCCCCAGTGTATCAAGGATTACAACATCTGCGTTTCTATCCCTGATATTACTTCTTAATACAACATTTAACACTTTACTGGAAAATATATCCAATAGCTCCCTTGACCGTTTGGGATCCCTTGGGGCAACAATAAATTTTAATCTGTTTCCTCTTTTTTGCCTGGAAAGTTTGCATAATCTTTCAAAACATCCGGCTAACAGGGTCTCTTCTCCAGGATGGGTGCTTCCCGCAATTATGACAAAATCTCCGGGAGAAATTAAAAACTCCTGCCTTAATTGATCAAGCGCATCAGGACCAATCTCCTGGGTTTGAATATCATATTTCAGGTTCCCCAAACACCTTATATTTCTGATTTTATCACTGCCAATTCCGGAAAGGCGTGCCGCATCATCTTCTGACTGCATGGAAACAGTATCAAAACCGCCATAAAGAAAACCTGCTGCATCAATACCTCTTTGTTTAAGCTGCCTGAGCCGCCTTGCAGCAGAAGAAGAGATGCTACCGTTTACCATAAGCGGAGGTATGCCTTGCTCATGCAATCTCCAAATAAAATCCGGCCATATATCTGTCTCTGTAAGTATGAACAGGTCAGGTCTTACGGAATTTATGACATGTGAGGTAAGAAAGGGAAAATCAAGCGGAAGACAAGTAATGGCTGCATCAAGTTTGAAAGCCTTCTGTTTTAACGCATTGATACCTGTTGCTGTTGATGCAGAGCAGACAAGAGCTGATTCAGGCCATCTTGCCCTTATGGCATTAAGCAGGGGCATGGCGGCATTTACTTCGCCCACAGACAGGGCATGGAGCCAGATACGGGGTTTACTGCCGACCATACCGGACACATAATCCGGGACAATTCCCATTTTGCATGAAAGCTGTGCCCTGTATTTTTTTCGTGCCATCATCAATGCAGCTACTGATGGCAGTATCAACGGGGCAAGCACACTTCCAAGGAGCCTGTAAGAAATTAGCAGAAAAGATGCCGGAAGCTCTCGCATGATCGTTTGGATTCTACTCCTTAAATTCACGTTGCCCACAGAGAGTTCTTATTATATTCTGTGGCAGACAGGGGCAGGCTGTTTGAAGAAACCCTGACATAGGCCTGAGATAGCAGAACGTACAATTTTCAAGATCAGTCAGCCCTGTTTTTTTTAGCAGTACACACCTTATCTTACATATTAACCATCTTAACGAATTTGGCTTAACGAATTTGGATAACATGAAAATTATCAGGTTGATACCTTTTTTGTTACTGTTCCTTTTCTTTCCTGTTATAGCAGGGGCTGAGGAAATTTCCATCCAGCAGGCGCTGAAATATGTTCAGGAACAGTATGATCACACAGAAAACCTAAGTGCCTCCTTCACCCAGGAGACTTACAGCAACAGTGACTCACAGCCGGTAATGGCCAAGGGAAAGGTCTTTTTTAAACGTCCCGGCCTGATGAGGTGGGAGTATGAGCTTCCTGAACCCCAGCTCATCGTAACATATAAAGATGATGTCTATATCTATGAAAAAAACGCTGGTCAGGTCATGGTCATGCCGCGCAAGCGCTTTCTTTCTTCAGAGATCAGCCGGGCATTCTTCTTTGGCAGGGGTTCTCTTGAAAAGTTTTTTAAGGTGACCAATGACAATGAATGCAGGCTTGACAAACAGAGGTGGTGCCTTCGCCTTAAACCCATAAAGACCGACAGCAACCTGGTGGAGATGCGTATAATTATTGACCCTGTTTCCCATATGATACAGGAAATGTGGATAACCGATGCGCTATCCAACAGGACACATATCAGGTTCAGGGATCTGCAGACTAACAGAAAGCTTCCAGATGATCTCTTTACCTTCAAGATTCCTGAAGGGGTTGAAGTTTACAGGGCAGATTAATTTGGTATGAAAACAGAGGATATTTAATTAACAATGAGTAACCACACAATTCTTGCAGAAAAGATAAAAGAGATAGCCAGGCGTAAAAACGCTATAATCCTTGCTCACAACTATGAACTTCCTGAGGTTCAGGACGTTGCCGACCTTACAGGTGACAGCCTTGCCCTGAGCATCCAGGCATCTGAGACCGATGCCGACATTATTGTATTTGCTGGTGTGCATTTCATGGCAGAGGCTGCCAGCATAGTCTGCCCGGATAAAAAGGTCCTTTTTCCTGTGCCGGATGCAGGCTGTGCCATGGCTGACATGCTGACACCGGAGGAGCTTATCAAGAAAAAAGAGGAGCTTGCTGGAGTTCCGGTAGTAACTTATGTAAATTCCACTGCAGAGGTCAAGGCGCTAAGTGATATATGCTGTACTTCAGCCAATGCAATCCAGGTTGTGAAGTGGACAGGGGCAGATGAGGTGCTGATGACCCCTGACAGAAACCTTGCAAGGTGGGTAGCCAGGCATACTGACCAGAAGATTCACTACTGGGATGGCTACTGTCCTGTTCATGATAACCTTACGGTAAATGCTGTTAAGGAGGCAAAAAAGGCACATCCCAATGCCCTGCTTCTTGCCCATCCGGAATGCCCCATGGAGGTACTGGAGCTAGCAGATGCAGTGCGCAGCACCAGCGGTATGCTTGTCTTTGCCTCAAAGTCTGATGCAGAGGAATTTATTATAGCCACGGAAAACGGGCTGCTACATCAGCTGAGGAAACAGAATCCTGACAAGAAGTTCTATCCTGCCTCTGCTGATATGATCTGCCATGACATGAAAAAGACCACTCTTGAACACATACTTGCAGCACTTGAAAGGGAGGTCCCTGTTGTAAAGGTACCTGAGGAGACACGAATAAAGGCACTTCGGGCTGTACAGCGAATGATGGATGTGCCTCGTGATGCAGGGTAAATGATTTTACCACTTCATGTTCGCAGTTTCTGAAATAAGTTACAGTATTGGTGCCCGTCTGCTTTTTGAAAAGGTAAGTTTTTCCATACAGCCTGGCCAGCGAGCAGGACTTGTAGGCCCAAACGGCGCTGGAAAAACCACTCTCCTCAAGATCATAGCAGACATTAATCAGCCTGATGAAGGAAGAATCATAAAACCTTCCGGTGCTGTTACAGGATACCTTCCACAGGAGCTTTCAGCAGAGGAGTTTAACGGCACAGTATGGGCAGAGGCATCAAAGGCTTTTGAAAAAGTTCACCAAAAGGCCCGGGAACTTGAAAAAGTTCACCAGGAACTTGCAGCCTCTGCCAATAACCATGACGGCAGCCGGTTAACAAAACTGCTGGAACGTCAGCATGAATTAACCCTGTTTCTGGAACAGTCAGGATTTTATGAGCAGGATGCACGGACTGCAACTGTGCTTTCAGGCCTTGGATTTGATAAAGCAGATTTTCACCGCCCTTTAAGCCAGTTCAGCGGCGGCTGGAAAATGAGGGCTTCACTTGCAAGGCTCCTTTTGACCTCCCCTGACCTTCTGCTCCTTGATGAGCCCACCAACCATCTTGATATTGACTCTGTAACATGGCTTGAAGACTGGCTCATGCAGCAAAAGGGAGCGCTGCTTCTGGTATCACACGATGAACATTTCCTGAACAGGCTCTCTCAGCGAATCATCTCCCTTGAACAGAGAACTGCTGTTATATACCAGGGAAATTACCATGCATATCTTGAACAGAGCGCAGAGAGAAAGAGACAGCTTGAGGCACAGGAGAAGACAAGGCAGGCAAAGATAAAGGAGACTGAGCGTTTTATTGAGCGATTCAGGACAAAGGCAACCAAGGCCAGGCAGGTTCAGAGCAGGATAAAAATGCTTGAACGTGAAAAGCAGATGAATCCATCAGAGCCCTCCGGTCCCTCTGAAAGCTCGGTAAATTTCTCCTTTCCGGAGCCTGAAAGAAGCGGAAGGGATGTGGTGGTTGGAGAAGGCATTGGAAAAACCTATGAATGTGCCAATCCTGAACAAAAGGGCAGTCCCGGCAGGATTGAGGTGTTCAGGGATCTTGCCTTCAGGATAGAGCGGGGAGATCATATTGCAGTGGTTGGCCCCAACGGGAGCGGTAAATCAACCCTTGCAAAAATAATTGCAGGAGTGGTGCAACCTGACTCAGGAACAATAAAGTGGGGGCATAATGTTTCTGTCTCCTATTTTGGTCAGCATCAGGCTTCCGAACTTCCCCAGGAGGCTACTGTTCTTGAGGCAATGGGACAGGCACCTGGAGGCGAGGCGACCCAGCGTGTCCGGGACCTGCTGGGTGCATTTCTCTTTAACAGTGACATGGTTAAATCAAGGGTTAAAAACCTGTCCGGAGGTGAGAAGAGCAGGCTTGCCCTTGCAAGGATGCTTCTGAACCCTGCAAACCTTCTGGTGCTTGATGAACCCACAAATCACCTGGACATCACTTCCAAACAGGTTGTCAAAAATGCATTAAAAAACTTTACAGGAAGTTTTGTTCTTGTCTCACATGACCGTGCATTTATGGAAGGTATTGTTTCCAGGGTATGGGAGGTAAGAAACGGTATCCTTAAGGATCATCTGGGAGGAATAGAGGATTACCTTGATAGCCTTGATAAATCAAACCATAAACCGGATGATGCTGAAAAAGAGGGGCATGAAACTGCTGCTGAGCCCAAGTGTAAAGCCACTGCGACAGATGGAAATTCAGCAGCAGGAAACTCTTCGCAAAAACGGCCTAGTGCCAGGGAGCTCAGGCGCCAGGCCGCCCTTGAACGGGAAATGCAAAGGAAAAAACTTGGCCCGCTCAAGGCAAAGGTCAAGGATGCAGAGGAAAAATTACTCACCTTGGAGACCAGAAAAGAGGAGTTGGAGGCACTGCTTGCTGAGCCTGCTGTACATGCCGATGGTCCCAGGATGAAAAAACTTAACTCGGAATACAAAAATATTCTTCAACTAATTGATGAAACGTATATTTTGTGGGAAAAATCTGAAGAAGCACTCCAGACTGCCACAAAAAATCTGGAATCCGCTTGACACCCGCCCTGACACACTATATACCATTCTAATATACATCAAACTCAACATCTTGTGTAATTCAGGCAATTATTCAAAATTTCAATACATTCAAAAATTTTTCCAGAAAGGGTGTGCAGACTATGCTTAACGGCAGTACTTCTTCCAAATCGTCCCCGTTTGTTGATGAAAATGGCCTTCCAAGGACATCTCTTCCCCTTGGCAACAATGCACTTGTTGTGCTTGCAAAGCGATACCTTCGGAAGGATGAAAACGGTAATGTAATCGAGACTCCTGAGGAGATGTTCAGGAGGGTCTCACACACAATAGCCCAGGCGGATCTGGCATATGATCCTTCGGCAGACGTGGCTGCCACTGAAGAGTCCTTTTATGATCTGATAACATCCTTCAGGTTCATGCCCAATTCCCCCACTCTAATGAATGCCGGACGGGAGTTAGGGCAGCTTTCAGCATGTTTTGTCCTTCCCGTAGAAGACTCTATAGAGAGCATCTTTGAGGCAGTAAAACATACTGCAATGATCCACAAGAGCGGGGGAGGGACAGGCTTTTCCTTTTCCAGAATCAGGCCTGAAGGGGATCGCGTAAAATCCACCCACGGTGTTGCAAGCGGCCCTATCTCCTTTATGACCATATTTGACGTTGCAACCGAGACCATCAAGCAGGGTGGCACCAGGCGCGGGGCAAACATGGGCATACTCAGGATTGACCATCCTGATATCATCAAGTTCATAACAGCAAAGAAGGAGATGGAGCACCTTAATAACTTCAACATCTCCGTGGCCCTTACTGAAAAATTCATGGAAGCTGTTGAAAGGGGAGAGGATTATGAGCTTATCAATCCCCGTACAGGCCAGGTGGTCAAGCGCATCTCTGCCGCAGGTGTCTTTGAACTCATAGTGGAATCTGCATGGGGAAGCGGTGAGCCAGGCATAATATTCCTTGACCGTATCAACCGCTCAAACCCCACGCCCAAACTTGGGGAAATAGAAAGCACCAATCCCTGTGGTGAACAGCCACTGCTGCCATACGAATCGTGCAATCTTGGTTCATTAAACCTTGGCAAGATTGTCAAAGGTGACGGCACCATAGATTATGAAGACCTCAAAAATACTGTACACAAGGCCGTTCATTTTCTTGATAATGTAATAGATGTAAACCGTTTCCCCCTGCCGGAAATTGCAGAGATGACCCGGCGCACACGAAAGATCGGGCTTGGTGTAATGGGATTTGCCGACATGCTCATCAGGCTCGGCATCCCTTACAACTCTGAAGAGGCGGTGGAGCTTGCAGAGGAGGTAATGTCATTTATCAACAGAGAGGCAAAGGCTGCCTCTGTAAGGCTTGCCGAGGAGCGTGGTAACTTTCCGGCATACCCTGGCAGCGTCCATGATACACCGCAGACCCCTCTAATGAGAAATGCCACTGTTACAACCATTGCCCCAACAGGTACCATCAGCATTATTGCCGGAGCATCAAGCGGAATCGAACCCCTGTTTGCAGTAAGCTACATCAGAAAGGTGCTGGATGGTGCAGAGCTTGTTGAGGCACATCCTGTATTTGTTGAGCTTATGAAAAAGGCAGGGACATATTCCGAAGCGCTCATGGAAAAAATCGCCCGCCACGGCTCTGTTCAGGATATGGACGAGATCCCTGAGGAGATAAGGCAGGTCTTTGTGACATCCATGGATGTATCCCCGACAAGCCACATAGCCATACAGGCAGCCTTCCAGAGGCATACGGACAATGCTGTCTCAAAAACCATTAACTTTCCTGAAAGCGCAACCCAGGATGATATCAAGGAGTCATATATACTTGCCTGGAAACAGGGCCTTAAGGGCATCACCATCTATCGCTACGGCAGCCGCCCGGTTCAGGTACTTAATCTTAAAAAGGACGAAAAGAAACAGTCGGCAACTGACAGCCAGACCAAGGGAGTACAAAGCGAGAACGGAAAGATCGCCCCAAGGCCCAGGCCCTTACGGACCTATGGTGTTACAGAGAGGGTAAGGACCGGGTGTGGAAACCTTTATGTAACAGTCAACAAGGACGACAAGGATATCTGCGAGGTGTTTACCCAGATGGGCAAGGCCGGAGGATGTGCAGCATGCCAGATAGAGGCAGAAAGCAGGCTCATATCCCTTGCACTGCGTTCCGGCGTCAGCCCAAAGGTAATCATAAAGCAGCTTTCAGGAATCAGGTGTCCCTCTCCATCGTGGCAGGATGGTGACCAGATTCTCTCCTGCCCGGATGCAATGGCAAGAGTACTGAGGAACGTAGGGAATGTGGAGATAGACAGTACAGAGACAACAATCATGAGCTGCCCTGAATGTGGTGCAGTACTTGAGCCTGAGGAGGGGTGTCTGCTTTGCCGCTCCTGCGGTTTCTCAAAGTGTAATTAAAAAGCCTTTTTGAAGGGGCAGGAGCATTTCTCAGGCCCCTTCCTTGTTTATGTCATTCTTTGTCTGTACTTTATGCCCTTTCTGTTTCGTATAGTAAACATCCCGCTCCGTGCCCATATCATATCGGCTTGCATTTTTTTCCTGTTCATATTCCCGTTGTTGTCAGTTTATGCCGTGACAGACAACAACTGTCTCTCCTGCGGGAAGCCGGCTCCGGGTTTATCCTGCCTGCACATAGTGGTAAAAGGCATGGACAAGGCAACCGGCGTGGTACGGATGTCACTTTACGACAGGAAAGAGACCTATGACATCAGGAAACATTCATGCAGGTACTCTGTCATGCCGGTAAGGTTAGATTCTGATGGTGTGCCATTTGCAGAGGAGAGGTTTAATAATCTAGGACCCGGATGGTATGCCATCCTGCTCTTTCATGACAGCAACAATAATGGAGAGTTTGATATGTTTCTTGGCATTCCCAAGGAGAAGTTTGGATTTTCAAACAATATCAGCCCGCGGATTACAGGCTCTCCATCATTTGATGAA
Source organism: Deltaproteobacteria bacterium (assembly GCA_015494395.1). GTDB lineage: Bacteria > Desulfobacterota > Dissulfuribacteria > Dissulfuribacterales > QOAL01 > S144-17. The sequence goes on along the minus strand of WGBG01000074.1, from coordinate 10,485 downwards.
ACAAGATTTCTCTTAAAGGCTGACCGATGCAAGACAGTGACCATAAGGCTTCAATCCCTGTTCGGCCACTGATGGCAGGGCTACTGCCCTTTGGTCTTGGTATCACTGTCAACAAATATAGCGCATTATCTTGCGCATCATTCCCGGAAGACTGTTTTGTAATTATCCTTTTTTCTGTCCTTATTGCCTGGCTTATTCTTTTTATCTTCTGCAGATCATGCCGCAGCTTTCTCGTCATCATCTTTCTGTTCCTGGCTTTTTTTGCTGCTGGAGTTTTCCATTATCACCTGGAACACTCCCTGCTTGAAAAACGCAACAAAAAACTTGAAATCCTGGCTGACAGGGGAGGGGAATATGTCATTACCGCCATTACCCATAGCGCTCCTGTTGTCTCAAAGGGTAAAATTATTGTCATTATGAAGCCTGTCCTTCTCCATGAAAGCACTGGAGACTCTCCTCTTTCAGGAAGGCTTTGCCTGGTTGTTAAAGGAGGAGAGTACGGCTCTCTCAAGCCAGGGGATATTTACAGGTTCAGGACAATACTCAAGCTGGTAAGAAACTTTCAAACCCCTGGAACATTTGACTATGAAAACTGGTGGGGCTTAAGGGGGATCAGGGTCAAGGGCTTTGTACGCTCCCAGGCACTTCTGGTTCCCATTGGAAAGGCCAATGGAAATTTGTTTTTGCAACCGTGGTATTCTGTTGAAAATCTCAGAACAACCCTGATGCAAAAGGTGAAGTATGGATTTTCAAGTGGTCAAAACGCCGCAGTTGCAACAGCCTTGATCTTTGGATCAAGGAGTGGGCTTTCACCTGAGCTTTCCGACGCATTTTCAGCCTCAGGGACCGGTCACCTGCTTGCCGTATCCGGGCTACACATGGCAATAATTTCAACCCTGATATTTATGGCAGTCAGGTGGCTGCTGCTTCGCTTCGAATGGCTTGCCCTTAAAATTCCTGTTCTTAAAATCGCATATTTTTCAGCAATCCTCGGGGCTGTTTTCTATGCTGCACTTGCCGGTTTCAGTCCCTCTGCCATTCGGGCAATGGTAATGATTACGGTCTTTGCCCTTGCCTTTATTGTTGAACGCCCGGCAAACTCCCTGAACTCCCTGGCATTTGCAGCATGGATTCTGCTTCTTCTCTCCCCGTTTTACCTGTTTGATATAGCCTTTCAGCTCTCATTTACAGCAGTGCTGTTCCTTATCCTCTTTTCACCACTTGTCCAAAAGCCGCCATTATCAGAAAAAAGGCATGAACATGAATATAATAAACGTCTCTCTGCCAAGCTGCTGACACACCTTCTTACCCTTACTGCTGTATCCTTTATCGCCTTTGTTGCCACATCCCCCCTTGTATCATGGTATTTCCAGAGATTTTCTGCTGCGGGATTACTGCTTAATCTCCTGCTTGTACCACTGGTATGCTTTTTTCTGCTCCCCCTCCTGCTGTCAGGGGCACTATTTTCAAGCCTCTTTCCCTCATTATCCGGCATTTTGTGGCAGTTTGCTGACATTCTTATAACTGCAGTGACATGGATGGTAACAACCACTGCAAATCTGAAAGGTGCATGGCTCTGGGTACCTCGCCCGCCAATACTGCATGTGGTCCTTGTTTATGCAGTCCTTGTCTTTTGCACACTGCTGGTAAGTCCTGAAATATCAAGACAATCAAAAAAGCTGATCACTATCGCTGTAATATCTGTCTGCCTGTTTATTCCCCTTGATACCCTTATGCATTACCACAGGATGAACACCCGCACATCCATGACCCTCCATGTGCCTGACGTGGGGCAGGGCACAAGCCAGATAGTTGAACTTCCTTACGGAAAGGTGATGGTGGTTGACTCAGGGGGTATGAGAAGCGCCAATTTTGATACTGGAAGAAGGATAGTAGGGCCGTTTCTGCGTATTTTGGGATATACACACATAGACTACCTTGCACTCTCCCATGCCGAGATTGACCATGCAGGTGGCATGGCATCCCTGGCAAGGGATTTTCACCCTGAGGAACTATGGACATCTGATGATTTTGCCACAGGAAAACAGTGCTGGGACAAAATTGTTGCAGCCATTAAACAGACCGGAACCAGGCATGTGGTGTACGGAAGTGATGCAGAGAGATTGCTAAACAGCGCCAAAATCAGGATTTTCACAGCAAACGGGTGCACAGTAGCCGACAACCGGAACAGCCGCTCCCTGGTACTGAGAGTTTCGGCATCTGGATGCTCTGTACTGCTGCCCGGTGATATAGACAGGAATAGAGAGCAATGCCTTGTTGGAAAGAATCCGGGCAGATGTAACGTGGTAGTGGTGCCGCACCATGGAAGCAGGACTTCAAGCAGCATGGAATTTATACGCTACTTCAAGCCGGAAATTGCCGTGGTATCTGCAGGATGGAGAAATTACCTTGGGCTTCCTGCACCGGACATTGAAAACAGGTGGAAAGCGGAAGGGGCAAGACTCTTTGTTACGGGAAGGGATGGCACGGTTTCGGTAAAATTTGAAAATGGTATTATGGATGTTTCAAGATACAGCTACCCAAATGGAGAAGCAAAATGAATATGCATAAATTCGTAGGAGCACATGTAAGTATTGCCGGAGGTGTTGAAAACGCACCTCTTAATGCTGCTGATATCGGTGCATCAGCCTTTGCACTATTTACGAAGAACCAGAGGCAGTGGAAGGCCAAACCGCTTACCCCCAAAAATATTACGGAATTTGGCGCTAACCTTAAGAAGGCAGGGATCACACCTGACCATTGCCTTCCCCATGACAGCTATCTCATAAACCTTGGGCATCCGGAAGAAGAAAAACGTCAAAAATCATTAAATGCCTTTATTGACGAGATAAGGCGCTGTGAGGCCCTGGGGCTCTGCATGCTGAATTTTCATCCTGGGAGTCACCTTAACAGAATAAGTGAGGATGCCTGCATTGATAACATCATATCCAGCCTGAATACTGCCATCTCCCACACGGAAGGCGTCAAGCTTGTCATAGAAAATACAGCAGGGCAGGGTAGTAACGTGGGATACAGATTTGAGCATATTGCAGCAATTATAGCAGGCATTGATAACAAGGAGAGGATCGGGACCTGTCTTGATACCTGTCACGCCTTTGCAGCCGGATATGACATTAGAACATATAAGGATTTTCAGAAAACCATGCAGGATTTTGAAAGCATAGTGGGTATTCAATACCTGAGCGGGGTACACATGAATGATTCAAAGCGGGAACTTGGAAGCCGGGTGGACAGGCATGAAAGCCTGGGAAAGGGGATGATAGGACTTGATGCCTTTGGCTACATCATGAATGATTCCCGCTTTGACAATATACCGTTGATACTTGAAACCCCAGAGCCAGATATATGGCCCCAGGAGATAAGATTACTTTACAGCTTCGTCCCGGATTTATAAACGGAACAGTTACTTAATTCTGCCATACGCCGCCCTGAAAGTACAATTCCCCGGGCCGTTTTTTAGATTCAGGTTCTACAGGAGTATGTCTATTACTGTCTCTTTCGGTAATGTTAAGTTCATAAATCACACCATTATCATCAATATGAAAACAGACAACATCACCATCACTAATTGATGACAGGTTTGAACTTTCACCATTTAAACCGTGAATTTGAGCATCTGGCTTAAAATGGTATTCCATGTCATCAATCACACAGGTACTCTCACTAACACTATAAACAGTGCCACAATTGTACTCTTTATTGTCATTTTGAGCATCAACGCCTTGCTCAATAATACCTTCCGACTCTTCTATTTCCTGTTCCAGGGCCATAGCAGGCTCTAAAAAATTTATAGTAGTCAAAATTATGGCATACAGCAGACATATTATTACGACACCGAGTTTATTATCTTCAGAAAACATACTCTATCTCCTAATACTAAAAGGTTAGAGTTTTATTTAACTTCTCGCCAGAAATATATTCCCCGCCGTTCGGATGTCTCGGTCATTGTGGCAATACCTCCGGCTGAGGTACTAAAATACTTCATCTCAACAGGCTCATTCCTCAATATAGAAGGATTAAACAAACGTCCTTCGTAGGATTTATCCGTTGGGATACCGTAAATGGGAGTTGTAGTACCTCCACCGCCGCCGCCACCATTTGGAGCATATATATAAACCATGTCCTCTTCATCAATTTCGCCGTCACCATTGAGATCAAAAACAGGATTATATGTCATTCCACCGTTATTTGGATCACGTTCATTTACAAAGGAGTATCCACCGGCGTTACACCTGGTTCCACTGATACCAAATGAGATAATAATCGCCTTTCCGTCACGAATAATGGTATCATTGACCACACGTTCACCAAGCATCCTTTCATCTATTGTGCCGTCCGAATCATCATCTTCATCGACATAACCATCACCATCATTGTCTGCACCATCACCATCCAGGTCAATTTTGCCCGGCAAGTCAAAACACCATCCGAGATTGGCCTGTGGTACAAGGTCAGCAGAGCTGACATTACCATCACCATTGATATCCACGTTATATAGATGATGAGAACTATCCAGTTTGTTGGTGGCTACCATGCTCCAGTCACCCTGGTAATTTGATGGAATACGGTAATAATTATAGGTGTCTATCTTACCATTCCCGTTGATGTCTTCATCGGGGTCTAACAATCCATTTCCATTCAAATCCTCTCCGGGATCAAGAACTCCATTATGGTTAGCATCTTCGTCGGTATCGAGTACACCATTTCCATTACTATCTTCAGAAACAGCTCCTTCAACCCATGCAACCTGCCGCAACAGAGTATGTGTGGCATTTCCGGATATGTCCGTTTCAGGCCAATTGGACAGTTCAATACGCGGTGGAGACGTGGAATTATCATCTACCCTGGCTCCAAGATATCCTGTGTCAAAATAGTCAGGGGCCCAGTCCCAGATACCATACAAGGATTGAGTGTCCTTTGAATAAAGATCAGGCGTTCCAAGATAACGACCGGTCCCAAATATAACCATATAACCGTGTCCCGAAGCATGTAACATAACATCAGGTGCAGAAGTTATCGCCTGGGTAGCCCCTCCTCCTGAAGATAAGCCACTAAACAGAGGGCGTGGAATCATTCCAGGAACTGTGGACTTGCAATGATCTGTTGAAGAACCGTTATCACAGAACGCCACCTGCCAGTCACTATGATCAGTGCTGGTAAGATCGAATTTCCACATATTTCCTAGCAGATCGCCAGCATAAACATAATCCGCCTTCATATCAAAATTGACATCAACCACCTTAGGCGTGGATAATCCGTTTAAGGGCGCTGAATCAGTATCTATCTTATTTAATAATGAACCATCTGCAGGATTTAAAACATAAAGTACGGCACTCCCATTTTCACTCGCATAACCATTTCCAAAGATCACGACATATCCTTCCAAATCAGTCCCGGCATTTATACTGGAATCATTGGATTTTACTATAAATGCCCTGCTGAACGAGTACCCCATATCAGGATCCGAAGTTGAAGAGGTGAAGGTAACACTGGCACCGTCTCCACAGCCATCCACCAGACTATTTTTGGGCAGCTCGATAGAGCCTGCGGTTACCGCCTTAATTTCGTATGTACCATCGTTGGTGCAACCCTGTGATGAATCATTGGCTCCCACGATGGTGATAAAGTTGCCTGCTTTAAATCCATTCGCTGCAGTAAACTGATTGCTGCTGTCATTAATAAGGTCTCTGCCACCACTGCCGGTACCACTGGAGAATGTAAAAGTGGTACCGGAGATCAGGCTGGAAGGTGGAGATGGATATTCCCATTTTACCCTGGCAGCCAATTCTGTTTCAGTATCAATGGATGTCGCATTTGTAACATCAAGACAGTAGTATCCCTTGCCACCCTTTCCAAGACCGCCAACCAGATATGCCATATCCCCCATATCCTGAACAGTAGGTGTATTATCTACATAGAACTTATGTTCATAGGCCGGGTCAGCAAGTTTTCTCAAATTCTGGAAAACCAGTCCCGGAACATATGCAAACAGTTCCTTTCCACCATTGGTGTCATCTGCATAAAAGGCGTGAAGCATTCCATCATTGCCTCCAACATACAGTATGCCGTCATAAAAACGCGCGAGAGAATGAATGAAATCACCAAGAGGATTACTGGAATCACGACGCCTGAATTGCCCCTCGTTGGTTTTGTCTCCTCTTAAATAATTAACCACATCCTGGCGTGTGAGCGATCCGGAAAAATACGGTATCAGATTCTTGCTCTGGATACCGGATACATTGCCAGGTCTGAAAGGTTTACCAATATCAGCCGTATAATCATAAAAGGCTATTATACGGTTGTCATGGCCGGACCCGTCACTTCCCAGCAGGGCACTCAACTTCTCTTTTGCTGACCACACAGGCGTATTGACCATGACTTCACCGTTTTCTGTATTGATTTGATAAGCCTGAAGATCGCCATGCCAGTCTCCACTATTATATGTTGTCTGAAACATCCGGACCTGGCCATTTACACTCTCATAAAGCTCATCACCGTTAACCGATACGGACGCACCCGATCCAATTCTGCTGCCAATATCCTTCATAATTTCTATTAACGACGCAACCAGCTTGTCTGGTCGGGATGCATTCATATACTTACCGCGACCGTTCACTGCCGCATGCCACAGGTCATCAATGTGTGCAGGGCTGCTGGAAGTTGGATCAGGCCATGTTGGATAAACGGCACTGTTAAGATCATAATCATCGGGGTTAAGAGTACCATGCACTCCAAATGCAACTGTGTAGGTAACCATATGTTGATGGTTATTGACCCCATCTGGAACCATATCATCCAGTGTTGAAAGATCCGTATCAAAATACTTCATGGCAACATCAGCCAGAGTATTACTGTAACTGTCCTTGTAAGGGGCATCATAAATTCCATCTACATTCCCTACTCCGGGACTGCTCCCATTCCAGTAACCGTCTGTCATGGCAATGGCAAAGACCTGCTTGCATTCGTCTCCGTCTTCCTGTGCATGGAAAGGAGACTCACCCAGGCCACTGGGATCATAACCATCTGTGTCGTCATAATACTGGCCTACCCTCAAAAGGCCCCTGCGTAACGGTGTACCATAGGCGCCAATACGGAAGCCATAAAGCAGTTCCAGCAGTTCATTAGTCTTGTCCTCCTGACCTGATACATTTACAGGAAGAACAGGCTGGCTAAAGCCATATCCGCCATTCTTGTATCCGCCACCCCAGTAATTAATTGTACGGAAGCCAATCATCACATTTTCCATTTTGTCAATTACCCTGGCAACGGCAGCTGTGGCGGCATAAGTGCGTTTACGATAATAAGAAAACCAGTCTGCCCAATTCTGACGCTCCTTAAGCCAGGCGTCAGGGTCAGTGGGGGAGGCGAATGTCTTGACAGAAGATGGTACAGACGCAGCATCAACTTTCTGAAGGTTGGTGGCTGTAATATCCTGGGAACTGTCAATAACCCTGTAATATTCTATTGGATCGGTGAGATTTACAAGCCATATATCTTCTGTTACAGGCTCTGATCTGTCCAAAAGTCCGTCTCCGTCACTGTCTGTATAATCCAGTTCACCATTCCCATTGGCGTCGTTATATGTAAAATAATGGGCGTTAATGATGTTAACGGCGTCACTAACAGGGGTTAGACGGATGGCATCTGCAGAAGCAGAGGATTTTTTCTTTAGATTGTCTCTGAGCGTTACAGTGACGGTATCGCCTGCGCTGAGATCCAGGGTTAAGAGTTTGTTCCATTTACCACCATTTTTTCTTTGATTGACCCACCTATTATAAGTATCGGAACCAGTGGAAATTATATATTTTACACTGCTATCCCTCTTATAATAGGATATCCAGCGCGCATCAAGCTGATACAATCCGTCTGCAGGAACTGTTAATATCCATATTGCCTTATCTATTTTATTTGTTGAGGAAGTATAGAGATATGAACCGTTGTAAGCATTACTACTACTAGATGATCCCCAATTTCCGGTGGTGCTGAATCCGGCATCGGAATTATCCACTACAATAGCGTTGGACGTGTCCAACAGCCCGTCAAAGCCAAGAAACGTATCATCCATATAAAATGTTTCATTTTGAGAACAACTGGCGTTGCTCACGTCAGCATCAGGATCGGTGCCATCCGCCTTATTTAAGGCATTTGTGCAATCCTGACTGTGCCATGGATGAAAACGGGGCCTATATATGTTGGCATGGGCCTGGCCATCTGCTGCCGGTTGCGGAAGTTGACAACTGGGTTGTGATCCCTCAAAGAATGGCCAAGGCGTATATGTCACCTCGGGATTATAAAACATCTTGTTATAGTGAGATATCTGGGCACGCCATTCATCCTGTCTTCCTGAAGACTCCAGACTGTAATCCCCGTAGGCACGGACAGCACTGGGATAAGAATAGATATATAACCTGCCACTGTATCTGCCGTCATTTTCAGAGGTTATAAATTCCCAGTCCATGCTGCCTGAATCATCCAGAACAAACATGAGTGAGGCGGGTTTTGGTCTCAATTTAGTGTCCAGCGGCACATCGGAAATGGGGGTCCTGTCATAATCCAGGGCCTCCAGCCTGTGATTTACCTTAACATCTGTGAACCTGACCTCAAGATAGTCATCACCGCTGTTTAGAAAGGTAAAATCGGCATAAGAAGTGGAATTCCCGGCACCCGGAATGGGATATGATACATTATCCACTAAAACGCCAAGCACCGCGTGATCAGGATCGTCAAGGTCTATATAGAATGTACTGTTGCTTCCCCAATCAACTGTTCTGGATGAAGCCTTGGTGGTTTGGGCAGCCGTCTCATAGATGGTTCCGAATTTTGATACTGGTTCAATGATAAAAGTATCAATGGTGAACCAGACTTCAAAGGAATGATCCTGATCCACCATATTGGAAAATGTATATATTTCCGGTTGACCAATGGTTGTATTGTCTGCGTTCACCTTGCTGACATGATACCCTTCGTCTGGAACTGCAGTTAAAATAATTGACGAATTTGTATCTACTTCAAATGAATCGGTACTGTTCGTTGAAAATGTAGCTGTAGTGTCATTCCCTCCTGCTGCTACTTCTTCACCTGTTACGCTACCGTTTCCGTGAACTGTCACGTCAACAAAGCTGGTAAAATAAACAGAAATTGTATGTTCTTCAGTAATGTTCTTAGCGGTATAAGTATATGATGCTGTTCCATTGGCCCCCGTAACGGCATTACCATCCCATAATATGCTGGAAATATGATGCTGCTTCCCATTATGGGTAAGACTATCAGGACATGATGAGAAAGCCTGGACAGTAAAAGTCTGATTATCATCATAATCGACTTCTACATGCGGTAGTGTATCATCAGTGGTATTCCCTTCTGGCGTTACCGTTCCGAAGGGAGAATCATTATCTATATAAATCATCTGGGTAAACGCGACTTCTATGTTGTGGTCATCACTTATCTTGGGAAAGGTATAAGAGTATGATTCCTCTCCTTTGGCATCACTCTCTTCCACGTCATCTACCTTGAACCAGGTAATATGATAGCCTGTATCAGCCTGGGCTGTATATGTTGGGCCTCCCATATGAGTACAATCAAAGGTATCAGATGATGAAACAGTACCGTGAGCCTCCTCCAGGACAGTAGCATTCACTGAATATGTATTAATGTCAGTGGTAACGCCTATCGTATGATCAGTTTTTACAGGATCAAATGCATACGTATCAGAAGTGTAATCGTTAGGATTGGCATAATCAGATAATTTACCCTTGGACACGCCATCCACCGTAAAATCAGCGATATGATAGCATGAATCGGTTATTGACATGGATAAAGACGGAGTGGAATCATGCGCAGCAACAAATGTTGTGCTATTATCACTTGCGGAATATCCAGGACCATAAGCAGTTTCAATCCTGCTTGCGTTATCTGCAGTCATTACAATATTATGGTCATCATTAATTATTGTAATATTGGCAGACGACGTACCTATGGTACCATTCGTATCTGGTATTATACCCGTTAAAGTTACGGTAAAAGTCTCATTACCCTCATGAATTTCATCATTAATCAGGTTAACGGTTATAGTCTTGGATGTCTCCCCTGCAGAAAATATCAGGGGTGAGCCGCCTGCATCCTGATAATCATTGCCAGCCCCCTCTGTGGCATCATCCCCGGCAGCACCCAAAATATATGAAACATTTGCATCCCACTCAACAGGATTAGTAATATTGACAGTAAATGTAGCCGGACCTTCATCCTCCAGAATTCTACTCCTGTCTGCACTGATATTTACATGAAAACCGTCATCATTAATTATGGTGCCTGCCCCTGTATCATCACTTAAGTTGGGGGATACAGAGCTGCCTGAAACTGAGGGATTAGTTATTGTTACCTGGAACTGTTCATCTGTTTCGACAGTTTCATCGCCTGCAATGCCTATATTTACATTGACACTGGAACCATCAGTTATAGTAGCAC
>WGBG01000073.1 GCA_015494395.1 Deltaproteobacteria bacterium | reverse complement strand
GGTAGAAAATAAGGAGGGGCCAGTCTGGAAAGAGTTGTCCAGGGAACTTAATTTGAATCCAGAGGAGTTCGATATCCTTGAAAGTCGGCAAACTGAATTGAAGATAATTCGTTCTCTGGGAGAAGATGAATTTATAAAAAAGTACTGGGATGGCAGGATCTTTGGAAATACTGAACTTGAAAAAGATAGGAAAATACCAGTTAAAACCGGTGTGGTCCAGTTTGGCATGGGCATTTCAGTAGCACCAATACACATAGAGCGATTGACCACAACAAATCCGCCAGTCCAGGGAGATAAGACTAGAGGTATGGCCCCTCTTGGTTACCGGGTAGTTCAACACGGTGTTTATTGCATGCCCTTTTTTGTCAACCCTTCAGTGGCCCATAAGTCTGGCTGTACCACTAAGGATATAGAATTGATGTTGAAACTCATTCCTTACGCTTACAGTCATACCAGATCATATATACGGCCTCAGGTGGAAATAAGACATGCATGGTATGCAGAGCATAAGTCGCCATTGGGCTCCTTTTCAGACCAGGAATTTATTGAGGCAATGACGCCAAAGAAGAAAAACGAACCTGACAGGCCTTCAACTTGCTGGGATGACTATTTAGTTCCCTGTGAATTGCCTGAATCGTTAAACCATAAAGTGGAAAAGTTCATTGACCTGGTAGAATAGATATGACGATGGAGCTACTTGCCCATAGCGCCCAGGGCGATATTGATGCCCAGCCTTATAAAAAGCACGTATGCTCTGTTTATAGGATTGCCCTAAAAAATATGAGGGCAGCTTTGAAGTTTTATTCGGGGCAGGAAAAACAGAAAAAGGCACTGCAAGATGCAGTAAGTGCAGGAGCGCTCTTACATGATCTTGGCAAACTTGATGATGAAAACCAGAATGCCTTGAGAGAGGCTGATGACCCTAAAAAACTTCCCTTGAATCATGTTGATGCAGGCACTGCATGGCTATGGCAAAAGAAAAATTACAGTAGTGCGCTTCTTGTCTACTGTCACCATAGGGGACTATTCTCTCTGTCATCTGAATGCAAGAAGGGAGATGGAAAACTTGCCTTTCGTGATGAAGAGATAGCTTCTATCGTGGACAAAAGGCTTGAAAATTACATTACTAAGCACAAGCGAGAGCTTAGGCTTCCAAAAGTATCTGAAAATTCATTTATATTGAATGGCTTGTCCTTAAGACTGGCATTGTCTTGCCTTGTTGATGCTGATCACCATGATACTGCCCGTCACTACAATGGAGAATGTTCAAACCTAATCGCCCCTCTCCCACGCTGGGAAGAGCGTCTCCATGCACTGGATCAATATGTAACAAAGTTGGCCGAAAATGGGAAACGCGATTTAAGAAATGCCCTCAGGGATGAAGTATATCAAGCCTGTAGGTGTGCCGCTACAGAATACCCTTTGCGATATTGTGATGCTCCTGTGGGGACTGGCAAAACTACCGCGGTTATGGCCTACCTGTTATCTGTTGCTGCAAAAAAAGAACTTCGTCATATTTTTGTGGTCCTCCCCTACACCAATATTATTGAACAATCGGTTAATGTTTATAGAAAGGCCCTGGTGCTTGATGGCGAGGACCCAGAAGAGGTTGTGGCTGCTCATTACCATCAGGCGGATTTTTCAGGTCTATTCAGCCGGCAATTTGCAACATTATGGAAGTCCCCCATTATTGTGACATCTGGTGTACAATTTTTTGAAACTCTAGCTAGTTGTAAGGCGTCACGCCTTCGGAAACTACATGAATTGCCTGGTTCTGCTGTATTCATTGATGAAGCCCATGCGGTAATGCCCTTACACTTATGGCCCCAACAGTGGCTGTGGCTACAAGAACTGGCTAGGGACTGGAATTGCCACTTTGTTCTCGCATCTGGGTCTTTGGTAAAATTCTGGGAACATGAATCTTTTTCCCAATCAGAGTTAAATGTGGAAAGTTTATTGCCACCTGAACTACGTAAAAAACTGCAATCATTTGAAAAGCAAAGGGTAATTTTCCCTGTACGAAAACCTCCTTTGAACAGGCAGGAACTGATTGAATATATATTGAGTAAACCTGGCCCCAGACTAGTGATTTTAAACACTGTTCAATCAGCAGCGGTAATAGCCCATGAAATGAGAAAGCAAGGCTATGATGTCCTTCACTTGTCAACTGCCCTGACTCCCAAAGATCGTGGGAGAATAATTGAGCGTGTCAATAAGAGGTTAAAGAATAAATCATTTACTGATTGGACTCTTGTTGCAACTAGTTGTGTTGAGGCAGGCGTTGATTTTTCTTTTAAGACTGCCTTTCGTGAAAGTTGTTCTGTGACAAGTCTTATTCAGATAGGGGGGCGGGCAAATAGGCATGGCACGGACAAATATAGTGAAGTCATAGACTTTAGAGTAAGAGACAAACTTTTAAATAAACACCCGGCTTTTGATGTATCAAGGACTGTTTTGGATCAGATGTTTGACGAAGGACTGATTGAATCCTTGGCGCCAGATGAAATGGCAACCGAAGCCGTTTTCAGAGAGCTTGGAAAGTCTAATATCATTGAAAAATCAAAATGTATCAAAGACCAAGAAAGCGCTCAAGAATATAAAGAAGTTGCAAAACTGTCCAGGGTCATCAATGCTGATTCACATATAGTAGTAATTCATGAGGGAATTGTCAGCAAATTGGAAAATAGAGAAAGAGTTTCGTGGATCGATATACTTAAAAACAGTGTCCAAATATGGAGCAATAAGGTCAACGAATTGGGTTTAGAAGAAATAAAATATCATCCAGAATTATATCACTGGGGGAGTTATCCATATGATCCAGAGTTCCTTGGATACATGGAAGCCTTGTTGCCCATTCTTTATGGATATGAAGATGACAAATATGGTTTGATTATTTGAACAATAGAAATTGCCCAGGCAAAAACCAGAGAAATTGACGCTACTTTCTAGGTGCAAAAAAATGGAGTGATAAACAACGGCAGATGAGCTATCGGGGAGGAGGTAAATTGACGATTCTGCATCAGAAGATTTTTTTGAAACTGACTCCACTCTTACTTACTTTATTCCATATATACCGGAAGAGTTCGAATTATCATGTAGATATCATATATCAGAGAAAAGATATGAACAGGCTTCAAAGGACTCACCTGACCACTTTGGATCATATTGGCAATCTTCCTATTGATTATGAGGTATACGATCATTCTCAATCATCTGACAAGTGGTGGTGGAATCTGAGGCCATAGAGGCAGGTCGGCTAAGGCAACTATAGATTGCTATGAAACAAAAAAGGCCCGTGCAGTCAGGTGTAAGGTGGGGAGGCCACCTCGGCCCTGCCTGACGCCCCAGGGATGCCTCCCATCCCTGGGCACATTTTTGATTTTATGTTTTTTGAGCAGGTAGTAGCACATGCCTATAGGTGGAAAAGAGATTTTCACAGACGAAGACCTCCTACCCATTTCAGCCCTTCAGCATTACGCGTTTTGTCCTCGTCAGTGTGCCTTGATTCACATAGAACGGGTTTGGCACGAGAATTTTTTCACTGCTCAGGGGAGGAATCTCCATGAACGTGTTGATAAGGGTGGTGAACGACCAGGTGCAAATATCAAGGTGGAGTATGCAGTTCAATTGCGTTCATACAAACTCGGCCTTTACGGAAAGGCCGATGTGGTGGAGTTTCATCTTAAAAAAGATGAATGCCCAGACCTATGGGTCCCATATCCCGTAGAATACAAACGTGGACACCCCAAAAAGGATGACTGGGACAGAATACAACTGTGTGCCCAGGCTATGTGCCTGGAGGAACAACTGAATACAAAGGTCGAATATGGAGCTTTATTTTATGGCACTTTGCGAAGGAGGGAGCGCGTTCAATTTGATAGTGTACTTCGGGAAATTACCCAGAAGACTGCCTATGCTGTTCATGAACTGATAAGAAAGGGCAGGATCCCAAGGGCCGAAAAAGGTAAAAGATGCAGAAGTTGTTCCTTGATGGAGGCATGTATGCCAGACCTCGTTCATGGACAGAGCTCTGTTAAGGCATACATAAATACGTTTCTGGAGACCTTGTGAAAAAACACTTAAACACCCTTTATGTGACCACCCAAGGTGCTTACTTGAAAAAAGATGGAGAGACAATAGCTGTCCAAATTGAAGGCCGAGTGGTCAAACGTTTTCCAATCCATACCATCGATGGAATCGTATGCTTTGGGAATGTCGGAGCAAGTCCATTTTTGCTTGGCTTTTGTGGTGAACGCAATGTCACTATAACTTTTTTGACCGAAAATGGCCGATTCCTTGCCAAGGTTTCAGGTCCTACCTCTGGAAATGTCCTTCTAAGGATGGCCCAATATAGAATGGCTGATGATCTCTCAAAGAGCGCCCAAGTCACGAAATGCTTCCTAATTGGGAAAATTTTTAACTCTAGACAGGTGTTGGAACGCGCTCGACGAGATCACCAGGAAAAGATAGATGTGAAATCAGTACAAACTGCCTCTTTAAGGCTCAAACACACTTTGAAACAGCTACACATTCAGTCTTTACCACTTGAAACCCTAAGGGGCTTGGAAGGAGATGCGGCAAACTCATATTTTAGTACATTCAACCAACTCATAACAGCAAAACGGCAGGATTTCTTTTTTCAGGGTCGTAACAGACGTCCCCCAATGGACAACGTGAATTGTCTGCTCTCCTTCATTTATACCATATTGCTCCATGACGTAAGGAGTGCACTTGAGACCGTGGGCTTGGACCCTCAAGTAGGATTTCTGCATAGGAATCGTCCGGGCAGGCCAAGTTTGGCGCTGGATATGATGGAGGAACTACGCCCCTTTCTTGCAGATAGACTTGTTTTGACTCTAATTAATCTGAACCAGGTTAGGGCAGATGGTTTTAAAAAATCTAAAGGTGGGGCAGTGACAATGAATGAAAATACAAGAAAAATAGTATTGACGGCTTATCAAAAGCGTAAACAAGATGTTATTACTCATCCCTTTTTAAAGAAAAAAATGCCAATTGGCCTTTTAATGCACGTTCAGGCCCAACTTCTAGCGAGATGTATTCGTGGAGACCTTGATGGTTATCCGCCTTTTTTATGGAAATAAGGAGGGAGAATGTTTGTCTTGATCACATATGACGTGGCTACAACGGATAAAAAAGGGGCAAAAAGGTTAAGGC
>WGBG01000072.1 GCA_015494395.1 Deltaproteobacteria bacterium | reverse complement strand
TGGAGCTTAAGAGCATAACAGGTTTCTACGAAGAAGAACCGGACAAGGCAATATCAGATGCAGTTAAGCAGGTTCAGGACCGGGGCTACGCACTGGAACTGCAGGCAAAGGGGTATCAGAATATCATCAAGGTCGTGGTGGTGTCTGATGGTAAAAAGGTCTGGGTACAGAGTATCTGATTTTTTCAAAAGCCGAGCTTGGCACCTAATGACATACAGGTGATGCCCGATTGAGATGCCACATGAAAAGAAAACATTTTCCATTATGCAAACTTTTTCCTACCAGATAGTTAAAAACTTTAATTTTGTGGTCGTTTAGTGTGCTTTGGGCGTTTAGTTTTGCATGATGCTTTGGCATGATAATTGCGGAAACAAATTACAGAAAAATGAATCTGGGGCGTCCAAACAGGGCTTGAATTGATTTTTTTGTCTCTGGTGGGGTCGTTAAAGGGTAATTATAAGTAGCTCCGTTTATTACTGTCAGGCGGTCTGGAGGGGCTGCCTCCCGTCTCTTACTTCATATTTCTTCCAATACATATTTTAAGGTCGCGAGTATTAACACTCGCATAATTACCACCTAGATTGAGCGTTTCAAAATCTGGAAAATTGTTTTTTCAACGAAATTAAAAGGAGTTATGTCGATCATAGCTTTCCAGTTTTGAAACCCTTCGGGATTTCCGTATTTACTGCATCTCCTTATGTCAGAGTAATTTCCATATAGCTGACTATTATAAAAATTCCTCTTTTGCGGATCTGCAGCAAATCCGACAATCGCTCAATCTAGAATTGGGCAGGCCGTATTTTCGCCTGGATTGAGCGTTTCATATTTTTTTACTGTGGAGGCAGTGTCATGGCAGATATCAGAAAGACAGCATTATTTTCATGCATTGGTTTTATCTTAACCATTTTACTGATTGCACCGGCAGGAGCAGTTCCCGCTTTCATTAACTACCAGGGGAAGATCCTGGAAAATGGTGTGCCGCTGACCACGGACACGCCAGTCAGCATGACTTTTAAAATTTTTATAGAAGAGACAGACACGGGGGGCAGTCCCATATGGGAAGAAACCCAGGATGTTAAAGTGGTTGACGGCATCTGCTCAGTCCAACTGGGGACAGTAACGCCCATTGACCAATCCTTGTTTGAAGACTCCCAGTGCGACTACTGGCTGGAAATTACCATCGAAGGTGAAACCCTTGCACCCCGACAGCGCCTGACCAGTGTAGTTTTTGCCCTGCATGCTGAGAATGCTGACACTCTTGATGGTTACACAGCAACAGAGCTTGACCAGTCAGAGCATGCGGCCAGCACCGACAATCCCCACCATGTCACTGCGGCCCAAATCGGCGCGGCAAAAATAACTGACCTGACCTGGGAAAATATCCAGAATATCCCGTCGGAGATTACAGACGGCGACCAGGTTGGCATCACCACGGAAGCAGACCCCACAGTGCCGGATTCCCTGAAAGACGGTGTTTCATGGGATGAGGTGAGTGACAAGCCAGCCGTTGGAGATATCACCGAAGTATCAGCTGGCACTGGGCTGACCGGAGGCGGCACATCCGGGGATGTTACCCTTGGCATAACTCTTCCATTGGACCTTGCAACGTCCACTGGATCAGCACAGGAAGCCGTCATTAAAGGAAGCAACAACGGTAATGGTTACGGTGTATATGGATGGTCATTAAACAATTACGGCGTCTATGGCTACAGCGCATCCCGTTACGGTATTTTTGGATACAGCAATGACAGTGCCGGCGTAAGCGGCATCAATGGCAACACTGGAAATGAGGGCCGGCTTGGAACCCGGGATTACGGTGTTTATGGCAAGGGTATGCTTTCAGACAGCAGTGGAGTCGAGGGTGAACATGCTGAAACCGGGAACGCAGGCGTTCTGGGCACTAAATACAATGGTGTCTCCGGTTACGGCACGGGTACTGCTAACGGAGTATATGGAGGAAATGAAAACGGAAATTATGCCTATCTTGGAGGTGCAATGTACAGTGTTTACAGCTCGGCTCATGACAACAGCTCTTTTGCGGGATATTTCCTAGGCAAGACCACTGTAAGCGGAGGCAGTTTTGAATTGATAAACAGCACTGGAGAAAACTGGCTATCGTTTCTAAGGGGAACCAATCAGAATGCAGGGTTTGCCTTCAAGGAAGAGGGCGCAGCAGACACCCAATGGATATTCCCCTACTTTCGCGGCTGGCAGAGTGACAACCTTATAATTCGTGATGAAACAGCAACGCCAAGAAGAGATGTCATGACATTCAAGGCAGGAACCGGGCAGGTGGGAATAGGTACTGTCCCGGAAACCCTGTTGCACGTATCTGCCGGAACCAGTGGAGATGCTGTACTCCTGCTGGAAGCCGATACAGACAACAGCAATGAAGATGATCAACCAGCGGTGGAATTCCGTCAGGATGGCGGACAGGTGACGGCAATGGTGGGCTTCCGCGATGCCACCAACATTCTGCAGATCAAGGCAACAAACGGCATTTATATTGACAGTGGCAGTGGGGCAATAAGCCGGTCTGCCCATACAGGTTATTATTCTGTTTCTCCTGCTGCTTTTGTTAAACGGGATGCTGGTGGCAGTTATGGTAATTATGGGCACATGATTCAGAATTTTTCCACCGACCCTGCTTTTTTTAACGCTCCAGTCAATCTGCCCCACGGTGCCCAGGTAGTGAAGGTTACCTGTTTCTATGCGGATTATAATTATGACAGTGGCGGAGATGCTTTTTTCCGGTTAGAACGCGAGGCATTAAGGTCTCCGACTCTTCACGAGATGGCAGCCTTACAGTCAGAGGATAATCCGGATGAGCCATATGGTGAGACATTTGATGATACAATAAATGATGCCATAATCGACAATTCTTCCAATCAGTATTATTTGAGTCTGCAACTGCCGTTAAATATAATTTTTTATGGCGCTGTGATTGAATATACAACCACGCTGATCAATTAAGGGAAATGCGTACAGCCACGCTTCATCGACCTGCATCAAGCCGAACCCAGATTGAGCGATTGTCGGATTTGCTGCATATCCGCAAAAGGGGAATTTCCAGAATAGGGCCCTAAATCTGACTCCACACAGTGCAAGAAACACCAAGCGGTTGATTGTAAGGCAATAAGGCATTATGATGCCGCTGTTTCAAATTTTATTAATTCAAGGAGCAAAATGGCTATGAGTGAAGGGCCTGAAGCATATATTGACAATTCCAAACCTCTAAAGGACGATGACACCTTCTGTTTTTCCTGCACCCCTGACAGGAAATGTTTTACAAACTGCTGCTATGACCTTAACCTTGTGCTTATGCCCTATGACATAATGCGGCTTAAAAACCGCCTGGGCATGAAATCAGGAGATTTCCTGAAACAATACACCACTGTTCATGTGGGCCAGGAGTCAGGTTTTCCTGTTATCCTGCTCAAGATGGAAGGCGCATATCTGAAGTGCCCGTTTTTAGAAGAGGAAAAGGGCTGCACAGTTTACCAGGACAGGCCCGGTGCATGCAGAACATATCCCCTTGCGCGCATGGCTCGAAGAAGCAGGGACATGGAAGGGGTTGAGGAGTTTTATTACATAGTCAGGGAGCCGGACTGTCAGGGATTCAAGGACGGCAAGGAGTGGACAGTCCGTGAATGGAAAAAGGGCGAGAATATAGACAAATATAACGAGCTTAATGACGTATTCGGGGAGCTGCTTCAGGCAAAACAGGTTGCAGGCATCCCGCATCTTTCCGCAGACCAGATAGAAATCTTTTATATGGGTTGCTACGACGTTGACGGTTTCCGGGATTATTTTCTGAATGGCCCCAACCTGGAGCGTTACATGGAGTCAGAGGATGTTATCAGCAGGATATCCGAAGACGAGGAGGAACTGCTGAAATACGGCATGAGATGGGTGAAGAAGAAGTTGTTTGAAGGCGGATGTCTCTCATGTGGCAGTTCCTGCAGCACGTCTTGACCGTAACAGCAAGCTCAATTAGGTTGTTTCCTGGTAAATTTGCAGTAATATTTGCCTTAACACCATAACTTATCTCGGGGGATTTAATTTGCCTGAGTCATAACCGCAAATTTAAATGGGAGGATTGATCATGTATAAATCAGTCAGAATGATTATGGCCTTTGCGGCTGCACTGCTTCTATGCTCAACCTATACAGCCTCAGCCGGTGATACCCTGAAAATCGGCTCATTTCTTGCCGTAACCGGACCGGCTTCTTTTCTTGGAGACCCTGAGCTCAAGACCCTTCAGATGTATATTGATGACATAAACAGCAAGGGTGGAATCGACGGAACCAAAATTGACTTCATTCACTATGACACAAAGGCAAAGGCCAAGGATGCCAAAAACTTTGTAAACAGGCTCATCAAGAAAGACCGTGTAGATGTAATAATCGGCGGCAGCACCTCCGGGAACACCATCGCGGTTATGGACCTGGTGGAAAAGGCCCATGTCCCGCTGATCTCCCTTGCAGGCTCTGTCAAGATCATTGAGCCTGTCAAAAAGTGGATATTCAAGACCCCTCACACAGACCGCATGGCAGCAGCCAAAATTTTCGAGGACATCAAGGCAAGGGGATTCAACAAGGTTGCTCTCATCACAGGAAACGGCGGTTTTGACAAATCAGGCCGCGCCCAGTGCCTTGCCCTTGCACCCAAATATGGGCTTGTGATAGTTGCTGATGAAAAATATGGCAACTCTGACACAGACATGACCACACAGATTACAAAGATCAGGTCAACTGATGCAGAGGTTATTGTAAACTTCGGTTTCGGCAAGGCCCCTGCCATTGTCACCAAAAATATCCGCCAGCTTGGAGTAAAACTGCCTCTCTACCAGTCCCACGGAGTTGCCTCAAAAAAATTCATCGAACTTGCCGGAGAAGCGGCAGAAGGTGTCAGGCTTCCAGCAGCCGGCCTGATCGTTGCTGACAAACTTCCTGACACCGATCCCCAGAAGCGGGTTCTCCTGGCATACAAGAATGCCTACGAAGCAAAATACGGCCCGGTATCAACATTTGGCGGCCATGCCTATGATGCACTTTTCATCACTGTAAACGCTGTCAGAAGCGCTGGTTCAACCGACAGAGCCAAGATCAGGGATGAGATTGAAAAAACAAAGGGATTTGTTGGGACAGGCGGTATCTTCAACATGAGTCCCAGCGATCACCTGGGCCTTGGGCTGGACTCATTCCACATGGTTGAGATCAAAAACGGTGACTGGGTGCTTGTAAACTGATTTTTCAACTAATCGATTGACCAAATAGCATAAACTGACACAACACCCCCTGCCGGATAACTCCGCAGGGGGTAATTTTTCGACCAGACAGGTTAATGACAGATCAACTCTTTCAATTCCTCATAAGCGGCATTACCGTGGGCTCTGTTTACGCCCTGGTCGGCCTTGGCTTTACCATCATTTATAACGCATCTGACGTGGTCAACTTTGCACAGGGTGAGTTTGTAATGATAGGCGCCATGAGTGCCATTTTCCTTTACAGGGCCGGAGTACCCTATCCCTTTGCCCTTGCAGCTGCCGTTCTCATTACCATGGCTGTTGGTATGCTGCTGGAAAAACTTGCCATTGAGCCGGCAAAAAACGCATCTGTTGTTACAACCATCATTATCACCATCGGGGCCTCAATATTCCTTAGGGGAGCAGCCCTTCTCATTTGGGGCAAAGACATCTACGGTCTGCCACCGTTTACAAAGGATGTGCCCATTTCCATAGGAAACGCCACCCTCCTCCCCCAAAACCTCTATGTAATGGGAGGAACAGCACTTGCAGTTCTGGCGGTACGCTATTTCTTTGACAAGACCATAACCGGGAAGGCCATCCTTGCCTGTTCCTGCAACCGCAAAGCCGCAAGCCTTGTTGGCATCAACGTCAACCGTATGCTCCTCATTGCGTATGGCATTTCGGCCCTTCTGGGTGCCATTGCCGGCATTCTGGTAACCCCCATAACGTATACATCCTATGATTCAGGGGTCATGCTGGGCCTCAAGGGATTCTGTGCTGCAATACTTGGTGGTATGGGAAGTTCAATGGGGGCAGTAGCAGGTGGACTTCTACTGGGAGTAATCGAATCTCTTGGTGCCGGTATCATCTCATCAGGTTATAAAGACGCCATTGCCTTTGTGGTTATACTGGCTGTACTGTTCATAAGGCCAAGCGGTCTTCTTGGATCGGCTGATGCGGAGAGAGTATGAAGAGGCTGGCAGGATTTTACATACTTGCTGCGGTTCTGATTGCAACAGGGCTGATCTTTCCTGACAGTTACTATGTAACAGTGGTCGGGGTAACAATATGCACCAATGCAGTTCTTGCAGTAAGCCTTAATCTTCTCATGGGTTATGCAGGGCAGATCTCCCTTGGTCATGCTGCCTTTTTTGGCCTTGGGGCATACGCCTCCGCAGTGCTTACCACCAAATACGGCATAAATCCGTGGCTTGCCATGCTTGCAGGTGTTGGTATATCAGGCACGCTGGCATTTATACTCGCACGGCCAATTCTTAAACTCAAGGGACACTACCTTGCCATGGCTACCCTTGGCATGGGAATCATAATCCACATTTTCTTTGTACAGGCAGACTGGATTACCGGAGGCCCTGACGGTCTTTCAGGAATCCCGGAGATAACCATTGCTGGCCTTGCCATCAACAACGACATCAGGTGGTACTGGGTTTTTGGCGGGCTCATGCTTTTTACCACCTGGATTTCCCTGAACATTGTTGACTCAAGGCCTGGACGCGCACTTGCCGCAGTCCACGGAAGTGAAGTAGCGGCGCAGATGACAGGAGTTGATACGGCAAGTGTCAAGGCACAGATTTTTGTAGTTTCAGCAGTAATAGCCTCTGTAGCAGGCAGTCTCTTTGCTCATCAGCAGGCATTTGTAAGCCCTGAATCATTCAGTTTCTTCTTCTCAATAGAGCTGGTGACAATGGTTGTACTTGGAGGGCTTGCCTCAACCTTTGGTGCCATCTTTGGCGCTGTTTTACTTAGCATATTGCCGGAATTCCTGCTTGTGTTTGAAGATTTTGAAGTGCTGATCTACGGAGCCATTCTCATGATAATCATGATATTTCTTCCTGAAGGCCTGTTTGTATCCGGCAGCCGCATTGTAACAGGCTGGTTAAAAAAGAGGGAGATGAGTACACAATGAGCCTTCTTTCGGTTTCCGGACTTGAAAAAAAATTTGGCGGCGTCACTGCCATTGCAGGGCTTAATTTCAAGGTTGATCCAGAGATAATCTTTGCCATAATCGGGCCAAATGGTGCAGGCAAGACCACCCTCTTTAACCTTCTTACCAGTATCTACACCCCAACTGCCGGTACCGTCACCTTTGATGGCCATGACCTTACCAGGCTCAAACCCTTCCAGATAGCAAAGCTCGGCATTACCCGTACCTTTCAGAATCTCCAGATATTTCTTAACATGACAGTCCTCCAGAATGTGATGGTAGGGTGTCATCTGCGCTCAAGATGCGGAATATTTGAGGCTGCCTTTCGCCTTCCATCAGTGCTCAAGGAAGAAAAGAGGGTGCGCGAGATGGCAATGGAGGCACTGGAATTTTGCGGGATGCAGGACATTGCAAACCGGGACGCATCATCACTGCCTTACGGCGTATTGAAAAAACTTGAGGTTGCAAGGGC
>WGBG01000071.1 GCA_015494395.1 Deltaproteobacteria bacterium | reverse complement strand
TGGTACAGGTTCTTGCTCCAAATGGTCTTGAGAAGTTTGAAGTGGGCCAGGATGTGACCATAGAATACCGATCTGCCGGTCTCACTGAGCAGCAGGTAGTGGCCCTTATAAACTGCGGAGGGGACACGGTTTCTGTTGCCGGGGAGGGAGATTGGCTGAAAAACAGGTACATCAGCGGTTCTTACCGTAATTATACCGTATCCTCTGATGTGAGTAGAGAAGGGGTGAAAGACGCGGCACCTGTTGATGTTTACAAAAGTTATGTAGAAACTAATCAATACGAGACGGGAGTGATCTCCTACCATCTGCCTGTTCCGGATGGTGACTATACGTTGCGTCTCCACTTTGTGGAGCCTTCCTATTCTGTCCATGGTGCCGGTGACCGGCTTTTTGATATCAAGCTTCAGGGAAGCACGGTACTAAGTGACTTTGACATATTCTCGGAAGCAGGTGGACAGAATATCGCATTAGTTAAAGAGTTTTCTGTTACGGCCACCGATGGAGGTGGTATCAACATAGAGTTGGTGAGAACACATCAGTATCAGGAGTCTATTATCTCCGGTATTGAGCTTCTGAGGGCCAATCCAGGCGGGGTTTCCAACCCCACGGTTGATCTTGCCCTTTCAACAGATTCAGGAAGCATCTGGACTCCCATTGCCACAGGGCTTCTCCTGGACCGTTTTGGCAGGGGAAGTTTTGACTGGACAGCA
Source organism: Deltaproteobacteria bacterium (assembly GCA_015494395.1). Lineage (GTDB taxonomy): Bacteria > Desulfobacterota > Dissulfuribacteria > Dissulfuribacterales > QOAL01 > S144-17. Next base: position 23,880 of record WGBG01000071.1, on the reverse strand, counting down.
GGGCCTGAAACTTCCGGGAATACGGCCCTTATAAAGGTAACCGCAAATGAAGGGACAAACCCGTCGGATGAATCAGACAGTGCCTTCCTCATTGCCAACAGCGGCACGGCTTACTACGTAAACGATGATTTCCTTGATGGTGATGAATATACAACTGCCGCTGGTGATAATGCCAACACCGGTAAGAGTCCCGACAGCCCCATGGCAAGCCTTGCAGGTCTCCTGCGTGCCTATGACCTTGATCCCGGGGATATAATCTACGTTGATACCGGTACATACAATCTTCCCACCAACATCCTATTAACTTCTGATGATTCGGGTGTAGAGATAAGGGGACCTGTGGAGGCAGGACACATTGCGGTGCTGGACAGGGGCAACACCTCCGGTTCCAGCTACGTGTTCCAGTTAAGTGACGCGGATAACATCACCCTCTCACACCTTGCCATAACAGGCGGATATTACGGAATATTTGCAAACAGTAGTTCTGGCAGCGACAACATTACCGTGAGCGACTGTGATATATACAGTAATGCCCGCGATGGGGTGTTCATTGATAATTCCAACCAGAACGCCTCCTTTATCGGGAACACTGTGCATGACAACAGCCAGTATGGCCTCAAATTATATGGTGATAATTTCCTTGTCTCTGGTGGAGAGGTATTTGGAAATGACAGTTGGGGTATGTATCTCGACAACGCCCCGAATTCTCTTGTTGAGAACGTGGAGGTGTATGGAAACCGGAAAGGCATCCATGCGGGCGGGGACCTGGTTGTAAGAGAAAGCAGGGTGCATGGCAATACAGATAAAGGTATAGAAGCCTGGGGATCCCATATCATTGATAACATCGTTTATGATCACACAGGAGATTATGATACCGGTATCAGCCTTGGGGGTGGCGATGCCACTGGGAACACTGTTTATAATAACTATATGGGTATGTCAGGTGTTGGAACCTTTACCGGCAACCGGGTGTACGCCAATACTTCTACGGGAATATCCTTGAGCAGTTATGGAAGTTCAACCATAACTTCCAACGTGATTTACAGCAATCCTGTGGGAATAGGCATTAGCCGGGGCTCAGTAGACATCCGGAACAATCTTATCTATGACAATACAAATAATGCCCTGACCGTTACAGGTGGCACGGACCATGAAATAATAAACAATACCATTTATCAGTCTGCCGGCGATGCCGTTACACTTCAAAATATTTCCAGCAGCGTAGAAGTGTTCAACAACATCCTCTGGGTTGACACAGGGTTGACCCTCAACGTGGCCGGCAATACAACAAGCAATCTTAAAAGTGACTACAATCTCTTCCATCTTGGTTCAGGGACTGCTCAAATCGGGAGCTGGGGGGGGACAAACATTGCAACCTTAACGGAATGGCAGACCACAACCTCCCAGGACGGGAACAGCAAGGGCGCAAATCCCGACTTCCTGGATATTGATGGTGCTGATAACGTCCTTGGCGAAAAAGGGGTACCGGAAGGAAACGGTCTGGATGACAACTTCAACCTGAGGCGCCATTCCCCCGCCATTGACAGCGGGAATGCCTATGTAGCCCCGCTGAACGATATACTGGACAGGCCTCGCCACGATGACCCGTCTGTAACCAACGATGGGGCCGGCTGGGACCTCTTTGTCGAAACCGATACCGGTTCAAGCGCCTTTACAGAAACCGGAACTGGCAAGGGATGGCACAGCGCAGGATCTTACTGGGCTTACACATTTCCTTTCACCTTTTCATTCTACGGGAAAAATTATGATTCAGTCTCCGTGTCATCCAGTGGTTTCCTCCACTTTGAAGGGCCGGATCGACCCTATGGATATGACAATTCCCTTGATGAGTTAAAACGAAACGTCCGAATTGCCCCGCTATGGGATAACCTGAGCACATACAAGTATAATACCGATTACGACATATACGTGGATGAAACGGTAGAAGACCAGGTAACCATTCGCTGGAAAGGTTTTCATGAAGAGACCGGTGGAGAGGTAAACTTCTCCGTTACCCTCTTCTCTGACGGCTCCTTCCGCTTCGATTACGGTTCCGGGAATACCGGCCTTACGCCAACAGTTGGGATTTCGGCGGGAAACGGCTTTACCTTTGTTATTTCCAGTCATAACGGGCAGAGTAATCTTGCAAACGCAAATTCAGTCCTCTGGACCCCTACTCCCGGCCTCACCTATTTTGATATAGGTGCCTATGAATTCCAGGGCGATTCCAGTGACGTAACACCACCCGTGGTTACAGATATTGCTCCCATTCCTGATTCCGGCGGTACCACAGCACTTGCCTTTACCTCCATCCTGGTCGATTTCAGCGAACCCCTTGACGGGATCAGCGCAAGAAGCATGGCCAACAACGAACTTAGAAGCGCAGGTGCGGACAACACGTTTGACACTGCCGATGACTCTATTATCCCCCTTGCACCCTATTATTCGTATCCAGAGACCAATCTGACCCTTGAACTGGTGGATGGGGTGCTCCCGGATGGCGATTACCGGCTGACCCTTTCCGGGACCAGGGCCATATACGATACGGCGGGAAATCCCCTGGATGGAAACGGAGACGGCGCAGGGGGTGATGATTATATCCATTACTTTACCATTGACAGATCCACCAATACTGCCCCGGCTGCTGATGCCCAGACAGTAACCGTGGACGAGGACAGCTCTGTTACAGTTACTCTCACGGGGAGCGACCCGGATGGAGACCCGATAACCTTCGGCATCTCAAGCGATCCGGCCCACGGTGTGCTTAGCGCCTTCAACCAGGATACCCACAGGGTGGTCTATACCCCTGACGCCGATTTTAACGGTGCTGACAGCTTCGTATTCCACGTGGATGACGGAAAGCTTGGGACAGACAAGGCCACGGTTACCATTAATGTAACCCCAGTAAATGACGCTCCCGTGGCACTTGACCAGGGGGTTACCGTAAACGAGAACACCTCTCAGCAGATTGTGCTCCTCGGTAACGACCTTGAAACTAGGGCCTCTGATCTAAACTTTGCCATCTCCACATTCCCGACTCACGGCACCCTCACTCACCAGGAAGCCAATATCTGGCTCTACACCCCTGAAGCCGACTACGTGGGAACGGATAGTTTCACATTTACTGTTACCGACACAGGGGACCCGGCCGGAAGCATGGCGGATGCGCTTACAAGTTCACCTGCAACGGTAAGCATAACGGTTCTGGAGGTAAACAATCCCCCTGTCATTAATCCCATTGATGATGTAACACCCTATGCCGGAGACCTGGACAGAGACGGAGATGTCGACGGAACGGATCTTTTCATATTTTCCAGTCAGTTCCTGCAGAGCGGTGAAGGGCTTACGGCAGACCTTGACCATGACGGTCGCGTGAATCTCACTGATTTTACCATATTAAGGTCAGATTACGGCAAGATCGGGTATGCTTCATATAATCTCACCGTGGATGAGGGAAGCACCTTTACCTACACTGTTACGGCCACTGATCCTGATGCCGGAGATACCCTTACGTTTGGCCTGGATGATGCTCCTGCAGGCGCATCTATTGATCCTGCCACAGGAGAGTTTTCGTGGACGCCGGCTGATGGGCCTGTCACCCAAACGGTAACAGTACGGGTAACGGATTCAGGCGGGATTTTCGATACTGAGAGCTTCATTGTCAGGGTAAACAATGTTGCGCCTGAGCTTGTTATCTCAGGCCCAGACGAGATGCAGCCAGGGGTTGAGTACACGTTGAATCTTTCAAGTTCAGACCCCGGCGCAGATACCATAACAGGCTGGCAGATTAACTGGGATGACGGAACGGTTGATGCCATTACGGGCAATCCTTCCACGGTTACCCACACGTACAGCGAGCCCAGGCCGTACCCCGGGGACTTTGACAGGGACGGGGATGTTGATGGAGCGGATCTCTCCGCGTTTTCAGGTGAGTATGGAGCCACGGGCCCAGACCTCCAGGCAGACCTGGACCGGGATGGTGATGTGGATGCCGATGATTTCGCCATCTTCTCCTTAAACTACGGCAAGACCGGCTGGGATGCCTACAAAGTGAGTGCCACGGCCACGGACGAAGACGGGACCTACAGTTCAAATACTATCCAGGTGACTGATCCACCCCGGGAGGAGGCTGCGGCAAACGATGAGGCCGGGACTTCAGGCACGCCTGTGGCAAATCCCGTAAGCGCTTATGGTTCCGGCACAGAAGCCGTGACCGCTGAGCAAAATGAGGGACTTCAGGAAATTGACTCACCTCCTGTGCAGAAAGCAGAGGCTGGGGGTATTTATACCGAAAGCGATGCCGAAACTGGGGATGTCTCAAAAGATGCGCCTGTCATTGCGGATGATTCGGAGCCTGCAGCGCTTGCCACGTCCCCCACGGCTGATCATGAGCCAACAGTGCTTGATGCATATATTTCCAAGCCCCTGACGTTTGAAAATGTCGGGCCTGCCGAACCGGTAGATCCAGGAATGTCAGGAGATCTCCAAGCCACTGAGCGTGATACTGGAAGAATCTCAAGGGCGTCCGGCATTATTGACTGGACTGGTAATGGATTTGAAAGGAAGCGGCACGCAAGGGCATCCCTTGATTTTACTGGTCATGGTTTGTCAGCAGGCTGGGTAAGGGATTTCGTATGTGATGTCAAAAAAATAGATGTTACCAAGAGGCCTAACAGGGATATTTCCATAACCCTTGAGAAAGGCCGCGTTAGTCCCAGATTGCACAAAAAAATAGCTCAAAGCTGAAAGCTCAAGGCTCAAAGGGGTAGGGTGCGCAGTGCGCACCATAGAATTTTACGGAGTCTTTTACTTGTTCCTTTCCCGCGGCAATATTGCAAGAACTGTTTCCCCTGCCTCATCCCTGGATATTTATCCTGAGCGTTCGGAATCCAGCGGGGGATGGGGTGAATGGTTCTGGAGGGGTGTTGCAAGCCGTCTGGCCTCCAGGATTTCGCTAAGATCCCATTCCCTTGAATATGTAACCGAAAAGGTCCTGCTTGCAGGTGAGGGGCTTGAAAGGGCAGCAGACGCCAGGCTTAAGACCATGGCATCAGAGCTGCGGGAGCAGCTTAGGATTGAAGGTTTCCAGGAAGGGCCGGTAGCCAGGAGTTTTGCCCTTGTCCGTGAAGTGGCCTCCCGGACACTTGGCATGCGTCCTTTTGATACCCAGGTGTACGGCGGCTGGATGATGCTGTTAGGCAATATCGTTGAAATGGAGACCGGGGAGGGAAAGACCCTTGCCTGTACACTGCCTGCATGTACCGCCGTATTTGCTGGTATTCCGGTTCATGTCATCACAGTGAATGATTATCTTGCCTCACGTGACGCCGGGTGGATGGGGCCAATTTACGATTTCCTGGGGATAAGTGTTGGAGTTGCCACCCAGGATAAGGACCTGGCAGAGAGGAAGGCTGCCTACAGGCGTGACATGACATACTGCACCAACAAGACAGTGGCATTTGATTATCTGAGGGACAGGATCACCCTGGGAACAACACCCGGCCCACTGCGCCTCCACATTGAAAGACTCTGCGGCAAGGATACCAACAGGGTATCCAGACTTATCCTGAGGGGACTCTATTTCGGCATAGTGGATGAGGCGGATTCCGTGCTTGTTGATGAGTGCAGGACTCCCCTGATAATTGCGGGACCAGGAAGTTCACAGGAGGAGCAGGCAATCTTTTCCAGGGTCCTGGCCTTTGCAGCCAGCTTCAGAAAGGGTGAGGACTTTACGTTAGATGGCGTAAAGCGGGAGGTGAGGTTAACAGGTGCTGGAAGGGAGCGACTTGGGGAGCAGGCCCAAAAAGCGGCTATCTCCTGGGCTGGCAGCCAGTTTCTGGAAGAACTTCTCCAACAGGCCCTCGTTGCAACCCATCTATTCAAAAGGGACAGGGATTACCTGGTCAGGGACGGGAAGGTCCAGATAATAGATGAATACACGGGCAGGCTTATGGAAGACCGATCCTGGGAGCGTGGGTTGCACCAGTTTATTGAACTTAAGGAGGGTTGTGAAGTAACGACCATAAGGGAGACCCTGTCCCGTATCAGTTACCAGCGTTTTTTCAGAAAATACAGGCTCCTTGCCGGCATGACGGGTACCGCAAGGGAGGTGGCGGAAGAGCTTTATTTCGTTTATGGGCTGAAGGTTGTTAGCATCCCCACGGCCAGACCATTAAGACGAGTACATCTGCCAGATATTATTCTGCCAAGCCATGGGGAAAAGTGGAATGTAATCGTCTCCAGGGTCAGGGATCTGCACAAAGAGGGCAGGCCTGTACTCATTGGAACCAGGTCAGTAGCCGATTCGGAACACCTGAGCGGCCTTCTGCAACGCGCCGACCTTCCGCACCAGGTGCTCAATGCCAGGCAGGATAGCCAGGAGGCTCAAATTATCAAAAAAGCCGGGCAGAGAGGCCAGATAACCGTGGCGACCAACATGGCAGGCCGGGGAACTGATATTGTTCTGGGGCCTGACGTGGCTGACCTTGGGGGCCTGCACGTAATTGCCACCGAACGCCATGACTCAGGCCGAATTGACCGTCAGCTTTTTGGGCGGTGTGCAAGGCAGGGAGATCCGGGAACATGCCAAGCAATTCTTTCTCTCGAAGATGAGCTGTTGGTAAGATACGGTGGTTTCCTGACAAAAATGGTTATAGGCAACCCCAAGCTGAGATGCACCCTGCCTTGCTGGTTAAAGAGGTTACTGATACTCAAGGCCCAGAAGAGGGCAGAGAGAATACATGCCAGGATAAGGATGAACCTCCTCAAGATGGACAGAAAGACTGGTACAGCGCTGGCCTTTTCAGGGAAGATGGAATGATGCTTCCTGCCCCAGCGTATCATTCAGAGGGATTCGCCACGTGCCGTTTCCAGAAAATGGACCCTGCACTTCAGGCCCGCATGTATGGTCATGTCGGGATTCGGGAGTTGAAGCCGGACTCCAAAGGTGCCGCTTGCAGCATCCACCACCTGGTCCACAATAGTCACCCTGGCAATATACTCCGTTTCTGCCGGAGATTCCGGGATGATCCTTGCCTTCATTCCCCTTTTTATCCTGTCCAGCAGCCTAACTGGCGCGATTACTTCAATGTAAAGTGGGTCAAGCTGGGTTATGACCAGCATCTGCGCTTCCTGTTCAACATACTCCCCCGGAGCAACAAGCCTTTTCAACACGATTCCATTAACAGGGCTTCTTATTGTCTTTAATTTCAACAGCTCCCGGGCCTTTTCCAGCTCAAGCCTTCTGATCTCAACCTCGGTCTCCAGCTCCACCTTCTCGATTTCAGCCGCAAGTTTCTTTTTGAATAGCCCCAGGCTCCTCTCCAGTTTGTTTTTATAGAATTTTATCTGGGCCTCTGCCAGTTTTACCTCAATCTTTTCAAGATTTGATTTCAATAGTACTACTTTTTGTCCCTTTTTTACGTAATCGCCACGTTCTACCAGGATCCTGTCAACAATACCCGGCGACTGTGTGCCAAGCTCTACGGTTTCTGAGGCTTCGATAATGCCCTCAAGCACTGGAAGGGCATCTTCACTTAAGGCAGCATAAACCGACAATCGTGTTGCAAGTAGGATTGTAAGAAGGCAGAGAGCCTGTAAAATAGCACAGAAATAACGCATGGCTTTCCTATTCATGCTCAAGACAGTTGTTCACCATTATGATATCTTCTTCCTGAAGGATACCGGCAGACTGTTTCAATTTAATGTTGTTCAGCACGTACTCATAATACGCCTTGTAATATTCCATAGTGGCGCGTGTGAGCTCGCGTTGTGCGTCTAGTACCTCAACACTTTGGAAAAGACCGCTCTGGTAGCCCTCCTTTTTTTGCGCAAGGGCTGTCTCCTGGGATTTCATATATGCCTTGAGTGCCTTGATTTTGTCGATAGAAGACTGCACATTCAAGAATGCTGCCCTGGTCTCCCTGATGACACGTCTTTTTTCTTTCTCAAGCGTGGATTGGGCCTCAAGGTAACGTGCCTGTGCCTCCTTGAGTTTGGACACGAGAAGTCCGCCCTGTACAAGGGGAATGGAGAGCCTCACTGCCGCCTCCCAGTAATTGGCCTCAAACCCGCCGCCAAATTCTGTTCCTGAAGAGTCCTGATGTCTGATATTTCCAGTTAAATCCAAAACGGGGAGGTTAGCAGCATACTGTTTCTCAACTTCCTTCCTTGCGGCAGCGACCTTATGCTTTTGAAGCAGAAGCCTTATGTTATGCTCCAGGGCCGCCTTGACCCAACTTTCCTCATCATCCGGATGAGGCTTTACCGTAACCATATTCCTGAATGGAGTGATTTCAATACTGCTTTCCGCTGTGATTTCTCTCAGGGCCTCAAAGGCATCTTCTTTCATGGTACGGGCCTCGATAAGTTTGGCTCTGGACAGGTTCAGCCTGGCTTTGGCATCATACATGTCTGTTATTCCCGCCAGGCCCCTGTCATATTTTTCCTTTGTCAGGACATGGAAGGCTTCCACAGCCTTTTTTTCACTTGTTACTGTTCGGATAGCATCCATTGCAATCAGGCACTTGAGGCAGGTATCTACAACACGAACTATAAGTTCCTGCCTGGATGCTTCAAATTCAGCTGCTGCTACCTGCTGTTCTTCTTCAGCTTGGCTAACCCGCACGAAAAATGAATAATTAAGGAGTGGCTGTCTAAGGTTCAGAGAGAGGTTAAGCCGTTCGTAGTTGGTCTGTCCCTCCCGGTAGAGAAAGCTGTTACTCTTTTTTATGTCCTGATAGGTGTATGTTTTTTCGGCATTTGCGTTAATGGTAGGAAGTAGGTTAGCCAAGGCCTGGGGTTTAATCTGGCGTGAAGCCTCGTAGGCATGAAGTGCCGCCTGAAACTGTGCATCATTTTTCTGGGCAAGTTCGTAATAATGCACCAGATCATACGCAGCCACGTCTCTGCAAAAAAGAAAAGCAGGGATAACAATCAGGGAAAGCAACGAATGCAATAAGAATTTCTTTTGATTTTTCAAAGTTGGTTCCAGCCTGTTTTTTGCCTGGCCTGGTCTATGTCCCTCCCGGTTTTATGACTGGAGTGAACAGACACGTCTTGATTTTGTTACAATCTCCTTTCTTGGAATTGATTTGTCAATAAAATAAATGGCGATTTGATTTTTATCAGCGTAATAAAGGGGATATAAGGCTGTAAATGGTCTTGTTTTTCCGTTACGGTGATTTTGTCATAAACGAATTTGGATTATGAAGATATTGCCTCCCTTCAGAGTTTTTTGGGAGAGGAAAAGGGAGGCAATAGGAAAGAAGAAGGGAATTTTTTAGGCCAGGCATGGAACCTGGCCAGTGTGGTAATCTACCAGCGACCGCCTCCACCTCCACCATGCATGCTGCGGCCACCACCTCCATGCCTTCCGCGACCGCCACCCTGCATCTGGCCATAATCGGACTGGCCAGCGTTATTGTGCCTGTATCTGTACTGGTGTTGGTTCTGATGCTGGTCCCTCGATCCTTTACCTGTGCCTTGATAGGAGGAATCATTTTTCATGCGGCTTTGCCACTCCTGCCTGAAGGCATCTCTTTCCGCCTGGCTGGCATTTCTCATGGTTCCTCTCATGTTGCTCAATTCCTCAGTGCTGTAGCCACTGTAGTCTGCAGCCATGACGGATGTGCCAATGAGCGTGGCAATAGCCATTATTGTGATAATTGTTTTTGTTTTCATAATATTCCTCCAGTCATATCAGCAGTTGCGGGACACAGCATACATCCCGCCATCGGTGTTGCCTAAAAATTCAATTAGCGCATGCAGCTTCCATCCCTGCGCTGATCGCGTTGTCCATTGCCTTTCCCGCTTCCGGACATTGCGCATCCCCTGCATGATTGTCTCCATGCGGGAATGCCTGTTTCTGCATCTCTAAGGTTAACAGTAGCGTCACCAACAGTGATCTCGGTAGCTATTATACGGGTAGAACCGTCAGAAAGCGTTACCTCAAAGCCTGAAACAGAAACCTGTTCACCCACCTCCGGGCGTGCAACGCCGATCTTGTTCCAGAACCATACAGGTCCAATACCGTAAACGGTTAATACTTCGTCACCTGTGTCAATGGCCATGCCTGTTCCATATGTGCCGATTGCAGTTACCATGCCCTCTATGGTAACCGGGGTGCTGTCCGTTGAATCTGCAAGGGGGCATGTGCCGGAGCCATGACCGTATGCCGCAACAAGGGCAGGGACTGTAAATAGTACAAGTAGTGTTGTAAGATATATTACTGTTTTTCTTGCTTTCATTTTTTTCTCCTTCTTGAAGTTTTTGGGTTAATTAATTCCGGCCGGTGTCCAAGTTATATTCCAAGATTCATGCCATTTCGGGCTTTCGGTTTAAAGTTATGTTATTACAGTATGTTAATGTGAAAGTAATGATTGTTCAGGGGGATGTTCTCGACAATTAGTGCAGGTTGCTCGACAAAATTGTCGAATCAATAGGTTCAGGGTATTGGTTTGGAGGTGTCTTTTTGCCGTAAATACGGGAGCTGGTAAGCCTTCTGAAAGTCCGTAAAATATGGTCTGTTATTTGCTCAATGTAGAATGTATGGATTAATGAACAGTTTTTTGCATAAGCAAAATGAAAAGACAGGGGAGCGTCTGAAATGAGAAGCTTGTCCTTTTGTATAACAGTTATGTTTATGTTTTTTGCCGCAGGTTACGCCCAGGCAGGCGAGACATTGCTGCGGGGCACGGTGATTTCACTGGATCGTGACAGCGGCAGGATAATAATGTGCACGGGCAAGATGAGTGCCTCAACCGCTGATTGTAATGCAACTCACCGTGTTGTTATAAGTGTAGAGGACAGATGGATTCCAGGAGGTGTTCGGCCGGGAAGGATGGCCCGGGCCTGGGGAAGTTTCGGCAAAAAAAGGACCACCTTTTACGCAAAAGCAGTCAGACCGGGCTGTGGCCGGGACATGACCGGCATAAGGGGTAGGCTCAGAAAGACCGGTTGTTCCAGGGAGCAGTGCACCTTCCATTTTGATAGGGATGTTCATGACAGCCATAGTGCAAAACCATAAGGGGCAGGGCCTGTCTTTTTCTGGAGTTTTTTCCAGGCTCAAGCCGCATCACGCAAATATTCTTGCCTTTATTCTGCTGTTTTGCACTGGAGCGGGAATCTTTGGAATCCAGATGCAATGGCTCAAACAGTCATTTATAAGCGATGCCAAGGACCATGCGCGCCTGGCAGCAGATATAATCTCACTTAATACAAGCCATGCCCTGACCTCTCTTTCAGTCATGTACGACATACTGGCTGGCCCTATGGGAAACAATGCCAGGTTTATCAATTACCTTGAGTCAGTCGAGCCGTTTTCGCCTGAAGAGCTTGAGGCCTTTGCCCGGGAATCCGGCTTTGCCGGGGCAGGAATCCTTAGAGCAGACGGTGTTCGAATAGAGGGGCCATCCGGCTGGCTGCACTCTGATCCTTCAGGCATGTGCAGCAGCAGGGGAATTCAGCATATTGAGTCCCAGCACCTGGTTGTCTACTTCTATCCTGACAAAAACAGTGGGGACTGCATCTATGTGGGGCTGCGGGCAGACAGGATTGAAGAGCTCCAGTCCAGGATAGGTGTTGAAAATACACTTCGGGAGATTTCCGCACTGCACGGCATATCCTATGCAAGGTTTTTCAGCAAAACCGGTGAATTTTTATCATCAAGGCAGGAAACCGGCGATTTTTCCAGTTCTTCCGGTATATCCATTGAAAATAATAATCGACCAGTGGTGGAGGTTAGAATGAAAGTCAAGGGAGGGGTCCTTGTAATAGGTATTGATGCCACGCCCCTTTTCAAGACCCGTAAGCGTCTGGTGCGCTATTTTGTGTTTTTTAATGCCATTCTCTTCTCTGTTGGCGCCCTCCTGACCGTGGTTCTGTACAGGTACCAGAAGGTCTATATGGACAGGGTGCGGTCATTTGAGCGAAGACTTGCCAGAGAGCGTGAGGAAGCTGCCCTTGGCAGGGCTGCTGCCGGTATCGCCCATGAGATAAGAAATCCACTGAACAGTGTTGCCATGGGACTTCAGCGCCTGGGCATGGAACAGGATCAGTCTGCCGCCCCGGGCAGAAAACAGCTTGTTGATGTAATGCTTGATGAGATCAGGCGGGTAAACAGGATTATTGAGGGCATGCTTGCATACAGCCGCCCTTTCACTGTTTCTGCCCGAAGGATAAACCTCAGGGAGATTGTTCAGGAACAGGCATTGCTTCTTGAGCCCCGCATGAGTGCCAGGAACATAGTGTGCAGCTTTGAACTTGATGATGCATGGGTGTGTGCAGATCAGGACCTCATCAGACAACTGGTTGCAAATCTTTTGAGTAATGCCCTGGACGCACAGGCGGATGGTGGAGTTGTTGAGATCAAGGTCTGGGCACAAGGTGAGGAGAGATGCCTGAAGGTGATAAATCCGTGCTCCGGCCATGAGCCCCCTGATCTTGAACGCATTTTCGAGCCATATTTTACCACAAGGGTTACAGGTACAGGCCTTGGGCTTGCAATAAGCAGGCGAATAGTAAAGGCGCACGGCGGCAAAATCCGGGCTGAGGTCAAAAACGGCAGGTTTGCAGTAACTGTTACCATTCCGGCTGGAGAAATAGATGAGAATTCTTGTAGTTGATGATGAGGCCGTTCAGCGGCAGATGCTTTCAGGCTTCCTTGAAGACCTGGGTTATGAGGTGATTGAGGCTGCTGGCGGGGCTGAGGCAGTTGCAAAATTCAAAAATGAACACATTAACCTGGTGCTTCTGGATCATCGCATGCCGGATATGAACGGGGATCAGGTCCTGGAGGAGATCCGCAGTCTTAATCCCCGGGTCCCGGCAATAATGATAACCGCATACGGCGCAGTTGATACAGCAGTAAGGGTTATGAAGCTGGGGGCTGTTGATTTTATTGAAAAACCGGTTGACCTGCAGAGGCTTCTTAAGCGGATTCAGGAGCTGGAGCAGGATATATCAGTTGATACAGATTTTGAGCAGGTGCAGCAGGAACTTGAAGAGGTGGAACTGCCTGTGCGTATTATTGGTTCAGGCAGGGCTATAAAGGAGGCTGTATCAGTTGCAAGACGCGTTGCACCAAGTCCGTGGTCTGTGCTTATTACCGGCGAAACAGGGACAGGCAAAGAGCTCTTTGCCCGTCTTGTTCATGGGCTCAGTATGCGCAGGGATGGCCCTTTTGTGGAGGTAAACTGCGCTGCGATTCCGGAAAATCTATTTGAAAGTGAGCTGTTCGGACATATCAAGGGGGCATTTACCGGCGCTGTTTCAAACAGGCAGGGGCGTTTTGAACAGGCCAGGGGCGGCACGCTGTTTCTTGACGAAGCAGGCGAGCTTCCTGATGCACTTCAGGCAAAACTTCTAAGGGCCCTTCAGGAAAAACGCATTACCCCACTTGGTGCAGACAGGGAAATTGAGGTTGATGTTCGGATTATTGCGGCAACCAATCGTGATCTCAAGGAGTTGGCCGCAAAGGGGGAGTTTCGTGAAGACCTTTATTTCAGGCTGAATGTGTTTGAAATCCATATTCCGCCTCTTAGGGAACGAAGGGAAGATATTCCTGAGCTTGTGGAATTTTTCATCAGGAAATACGGTGCGGGAAACACCCGCATGTCAGAGGCTGCCCTTGATATGCTGATGAAATATGATTTTCCTGGCAATGTAAGGGAGCTGGAACACATAATCCAGAGGGTGGTAACTCTGGCGCGCAGCCCGGTGATAAAGCCATCTGATCTGCCGCCTGATGTGCGGTCAGGGCAGCGGGACAATTATGCTGCACTTTCCCTTGAAAGCCGGCTGGCAGCCATCGAGCGGGATGAAATCGTAAAGGCACTTGAAGATGCAGATTATGTACAGACAAGGGCGGCCGATGCCCTTGGGATTAGTGAAAGGGTGCTTCGTTACAAGATGAAAAAATATGGCATAAAGGGGCGCAGATGGAGAGGGTGAAATAATTTTTCCTCAGTTACGCAGTTTACACTATGCCGCCTGCAAACAGCATTTGGCAGAAAAATAATGAGCCTGCGTTATTTCCCCTGAATCTTTGCAAGCTTTCCTGTGCCCTTCCAGCCCCGCTTTCTTATTTCCATTGTAAGATCAAGCGGGACCTCCCACTTGTTCAGCGGGCTTATGAGATACAGGCCGTCAACGGCATCTGCAATGTCCTCTATCAGCCTTCTGGTTATTTCAAGCCCTGCCTTTTTCTGGTCTTCAAGCTTTTCATATTTCCAGAGTGTCTTTCTGATGGGTTCGGGAATGGATATACCCGGAAGCTCATTGTGGAGAAATTCGGCGCTTCTGGCCGAGATCAGAGGAAAGATGCCCGGAAACATGATGAGATCAAGGTGGGCGGTAGCGTCCATCATTGCCTTTACAGTCTCTGCATCAAAAATTGGTTGGGTCATCACAAAACGTGCGCCCATCATGGCCTTTTTCTCAAGGCGTCTTAACTGAAGGCCAGGATTTGATGGCCTGTAGCTGAATGCAACACCTATGGAAAAATCGGTATCTCTCTTCATGGGGCTTCCGGCCATGTTGTATCCCCTGTTGAATTGGGAGATCATGCGCACAAGGCCAAATGAATTCACGTCAAAGACACCACTTACCCCCGGCTGGTCCGTGGAGGAAGCAGGATCACCGGTTACTGCAAGGATTCCGCGGAGCCCAAGCAGATGTGCACCCATTATCTGGGCCTGCAACCCCAGAACATTCCTGTCACGGCAAGTCAGGTGTATAACGGTTTCAATGCCGCTTCTTTCCTTGATTATGTGGGCAAGGGAGAGGTTATCAACCCTTAAGATGGCAAGAGGGTTTTCTGCCAGGGTAATGGCATCTGCCCCTGCCTTTGCCAGGGCGTCTGCGCCTTCAAGCACCCTGTCTATGTCAAGATGCGGGGGAGGGTCAAGTTCCACAAGCACCGGAAGCCTCTGGGCATTCATGGATTGCAGCAGGCTGCCCACTCCAGGTTTGACCGCGGGCTCCTGGCTTTCTCCCTGCCTTGAAGCCTCCTGGCGCACTGCAACAGTAACCGTCTTTTTAAGGTGGAGGTGCTTTTGAAATTCGTGGATATGAGCCGGAGTGGTGCCGCAGCAGCCGCCTATGAGCCTTGCTCCAAGCTTGACCATTTCGGCAACCTTGTCGGCCATGTATGAAGGGGGAGTGGAATAGACCGTGCGGTGGTCAACAACTTCAGGCATTCCGGCGTTGGGAAAGGCTGAAAGAGGGGCCTGGTCCCTGAGGGCAGAGAGATTTTTTACGGCCTCAAGCATTGCAGTGACGCCACGGCCGCAGTTTGAGCCAACTACATCTGCCCCGGCATCAAGTGCATGGCTTCCACAGATATGGGCCTCTATGCCGAAGACCGTGCGCCCGCCTGCAGGATAGGCCATCTGTGCGATAAGGGGCATGTCAGGGACAAGTTTGCGGGCAACCTTTATGGCAATAAGAAGCTCTTCAAGCCAACTGAAAGTCTCAAGAATCAGGACATCTACGCCGCCTTCAACAAGGGCTGAGATCTGCTCTTCAAACGCCTCTGCAATGGCAGCCGTGGTGTCTGTCTCCTCTTCGTCAGCATCAACGGTGTGATCCGCACCGGTGGGGCCAACAGAACCTGCCACAAATATGTCCTGCCCCGCAGCCTTGGCTGCAATCCTTGCACCGGCAAGGTTTATCTCCCTGACCTGGTCACCCTTGCCAAGCCCGTGAAGCTTGCACCGGTTTGCACCAAAGGTGTTTGTTTCAATGAGCTTGCTTCCGGCCCTGATGTACTCTTCGTGTACCGAGTAGATAAGATCCGGTTCCTGTATGTTCAGGAGATCTGTATTGGTCCCTAGGGCAATGCCTTTTTCATAAAGATAGGTTCCAAGGGCCCCATCAGCCAGGACCACCTTTTCATGAAGGTATTCGAGAAAATCCGGTTTCATCTGTTTTGCCACCGTAAAAAATTGCTCAAAGCTGAAAGCTCAAGGCTCAAAGTAAAAGAAGCCATGTTTGTTCTCATCTTCCGATTTTCAGCTTTGAGCCAACTTTCATGTCAGGGGTGACAAACCCCATACCATGAAAGTTTGGGTCTATTAAGCTAAAGTGCGATGACCTAGGTTGAGCGTTTCAAAATCTGGAAAATTGTTTTTTTAACGAAATTAAAAGGAGTTATGTCGATCATAGCTTTCCAGTTTTGAAACCCTTCGGGATTGTCGTATTAACTGCATTTCCTTTGTCAGAGGAATTTCCATATAGCTGACTATTATGAAAATTCCTCTTTCGCGGATCTGCATCAAATCCGACAATCGCTCAATCTAGGGATGAATTATTTAGAAAATACCAGTTAGTTCTTTATTTTCAAAGGTAAATCATGTAATTGAATATTATTATTCTGTCTCCTGTTTCCGAAAAGAGATTTAACGAGGACACATCAGGTTTTCCCTTAAGCGATACCTAAATCCTGCAATTTGCAAGTTTGCCGGAGATGCAAGGCATCAAGGACGCAGACGTATTAACATACTTCAAGTCCTTGATAACGCAGCAGATTCGGTGAAATTGCCAATCCTGAAGGGCAAGAAAATGAAGAAAAAAACAACTCACTCATAAGGTGAGCAGAATGGCCTGAGCCGCAGAGCCGTAATCATTTGTTCCTACAGACAAAATATTTTTTCTTCATTTTCGAGGTGCAGGATTTAGGTGATAAAAAACGGAGTTGTAAATTATGTCAGTAAAAAAAGTTGCTGTAGTAGGTCTTGGTTATGTGGGCCTTCCCCTTGCCATAGCATTTGGGCGAAAGATTGATACCATCGGTTTTGACATATCTGATGCTAAAATCGAAAATTACAAAAAGGGCATAGACCATATGGGCGAGGTTGACGAGGAGGGATTCAGGTCAGCAACCCACATAACTTTTACCAGCAACCCGGCAGAACTCAAGGCCGCTGACATGATAATTGTCGCCGTGCCCACCCCGATAAATGCCAGTCACCTGCCTGACCTAAAACATATTGTAGCCTCTTCCAGTACGGTTGGTGAAAATCTTGCACCTGGCACCACGGTGGTTTACGAATCCACGGTTTATCCCGGCGTGACAGAAGACGTATGCGTGCCGGTTCTTGAGGAGGCATCGGGGCTTAAGTGCGGAAAGGACTTCAAGGTAGGTTACTCCCCGGAGCGCATCAACCCCGGAGACAAGGAGCACACCCTGGAAAAGATAGTGAAGGTCGTTGCCGGGCAGGATGAAGAGACATTGAACAAGGTGGCAGAACTTTACGAAATGGTTGTTGAGGCAGGGGTACACCGGGCAGAGAGCATCAGGGTTGCAGAGGCAGCAAAGGTCATTGAAAATACCCAGCGTGACCTTAACATCGCCCTTATGAATGAGCTTGCAATAATTTTTAACAGGCTTGGCATTGACACACATGCGGTGCTTGAGGCTGCCGGCACCAAGTGGAACTTCCTTCCTTTCAGGCCGGGCCTTGTGGGGGGGCATTGCATTGGAGTGGACCCGTATTATCTTACTTACTGTGCCCAGCAGTCAGGTTACAGGCCCGAGGTGATACTTGCAGGCCGCAGGATAAATGACACAATGGGCGCCTACATAGCACAGCGCACGGTCAAGGAGCTGATTCATGCAGGGGTGAGAGTGCAGGGCGCAAGGGTGGTGATCATGGGGCTTACATTCAAGGAAAACTGCCCTGATATCAGAAATACAAAGGTGCTGGATATAGTTGATGAACTCAATGAATATGGCATCACCCCGCTGATTCACGATCCGGTTGCAGATCCCAAAGAGGCGATGGATGTATATGGCATCAAGCTCCTCAGGGAGCTGCCGGCAAGCACTGATTGCGCCATTATTGCTGTGGCTCACGATGAATACAGAAAACTAGGGGCAGGGGCTGTGCGCGATCTGCTCATGCCTGACCGGGGTATTGTAATAGATGTAAAGGCGCTCTTTTCAAGAAAGGATTTTCCAGAGGAGAGCGTCAGGTACTGGAGGCTCTAACCTTAGAGGAAAGGGGGTGTACCCAATGTCGTCGAAACTTTCTCCAAGTGACAGGAAATTTTTGCTTGGCGTGGCACGGGAGGTTATACGAAGCGAGCTTTCAGGCGAGCCTTTTACCATGCCGTCTGTTCCTGCATCACCTGCGCTTAATGAACACCGGGGCGCCTTTGTCACCCTCCATGAACATGGCCAACTCAGGGGATGCATAGGAAATTTCATGAGCACCAAGCCGCTGTATGAGACGGTTGCGGATATGGCCATTTCCGCTGCGTTTCATGACCCGAGGTTCATGCCCCTGAGGCCGGAAGAATTCGGAGAAATAGATATTGAGATATCTGCCCTGACCCCCCTTGAGCCAATTGATGATGTGGAGAAGATCCAGGTGGGAGTGCACGGGATCTATCTGATAAACGGGCCTAACCGCGGGGTGCTGTTGCCCCAGGTAGCTACTGAATACGGTTGGGACAGGTACACCTTTCTGGATCAGACCTGTCTCAAGGCTGGAATGGGACCAGGGTGCTGGCGCGATCCTGGCACGCAGATTTTAATTTTCAGCGCAGAGGTGTTTGGAGAGAAATCCGAAGGGCTTCTGTAGCCTTTATTTCAACTTCAGGCTCAGGCGCCGCATGAGCAGCCAGAGGCAGGAGATACGGGCCTGTCAGATGTAACTACAAAGCGTGCGCCTGAGTTGCATGCGCAACCGCCTTCCTCAGAACCGTCCGGTTCAACAAAATCAATGGTTATGTTGCCTGTTTCCTCAAGCAGGTCCTTGTGAATCAGGAAATCAATGCCCTGATGGCTGAATAGCCTGTCTTCTTCCGTGGCTTCATCAAGTATAATGCCAAGGGCTGCTCCACTGCAGCCTGCTTCCATTACAGTTACTCGGATACCTGAGTCAATATTGTTTTTTTCCAGAAACTCTTTAATTTTTTGTTCTGCTTCGGGGGTAACTTTAATCATAGGTGTTCTCTGTCTCCCTTTGAATTATCGATTTCTAATAGTTACCGCCGAATATAAAGACTATTTTGAAAAATTGCACTACTTGTTGATAAGCCCCAGGATATCCTGGGCATTCTGGTATTCTCTGTACCCCTCGATAACGCACTTATGAATGGCTGCCTGGTCAAGTCCTAATCTTGAGGGGAGTTCCGGATTTATCCTGTACCTGAAACCGTCAACTCCCACACCTATCCCTAGCTGAACTGTGAGTATATCACTCATTGCAAGAAGGGCCGAGAGATCATCCTGAATGTAAAGGTCAGGATCGTGGTGATTGCGTACCGCCCTTACCACATCAGGCGGAAATTCCCACTTGCGCAGTATGTCCGAGCCTATAACCGCATGATCACCCCCAAGAACATCCCACTCTGCCTCTGAAAATGTAATTTCCTGGCTGTTTGCCTTTGTGACAATCTCTTTGAGCCGTGGCCCCACATAAAGATGCATTACTGTTTTCCCGATATCGTGCAGCAGCGCAGCGGTGAATAGCACTGCAGGCTCAGGATACTCGCAATATTTTGCCACAATCTCTGAAATAATAGCGCACCCCATGGCATGTGCCCACAGGTCATGTGCGGTCATGTTGTAGCCCTCAATATCCTTTGCAAGAAAGGGCATGCTTGCGCTTGCAACCAGGACCTGCCTGACCTGCTGCTGGCCCAGTAAAGCCAGGGCGGTATCCAGGCTGGTTACCTGTCTTGAGAGTCCAAAATGGGCTGAGTTGGTGAGGTGAAGTATGTTGGCCGTAATTGCCTGGTCATATTTTATGACCTCGGCAAGCTGTTCCATGGTGGTGTTGGGGTCATCCAGCAGTTTCATGGCCTTTTGAACAACTTCAGGGAATGCTGGAAGCGCACCCAGAGAATCAAAAATATAATCGAGAGTAAATTCCGTTGGAGAAAAGTCGTTCATATACTGACCTCCCGACCATCAGACAGTACTACCTTCAAAACGTCAGAACCTGCTTCCAGAACTGCTGATCTGTCAAAGCTGCCCCCAACATGTTCAGCGTGGATGGGCATGTTGTTTTTCTGGAGGATTTTTTTTGCAGCAGCATAAAGTTGAACCCCAAGGGCGAGTTCCTTTGGCTCTTCCATAAATCTGCCTGCGCCTACAAGCCAGATGCGGAAGTTCCCCCTCTTGCCACCGGCATCCAGCAGCTCCTTGAACAGCTTTTTAAGGCATGACGGGACATCCATGCCAACTTCTGCTGAATCCGTTTTTTTTGATGCTGCCATTCCTGGCAGCAGGGGAACTGTTATGCCGGATACCCCTGTTTCAGGGTCACTTATGCATACGGCAAGGGCAGAACCGAGATGTTGTGCTTCAACTTTTTCTGAACCGGATTTGGTAATGCATCCCTCGCCCTTGGGAACTTTAATGCTCATAAAAAGACCTCCATGTGCAAAAAGGCTTTCACCTAGATTGAGCATTTCAAAACTTGGAAAATTATTTTTTATGAAATTCAAAGGAATTAGATCAATTATAGTTTTCCAGTTTTGAAACCCTTCGGGGTTGCCGTATTTGCTGCATCTCCTTTGTCAGAGGAATTCCCATATAGCCGACTATTATGGGAATTCCTCTTTCGCGGATATGCAACAAATCCGACAATCGTTCAATCTAGGTTTCATACTCCTAATAATTCTAATCGGGGTGTTTTTTTTATTTCTTGAATAATTCCTGAAAAACTTTCTTCAGCCCCTGACTTTTATGATTTTGTGCTTATTATTCATAAATAAACAAGTAAGGAAGCAGGAGTTACCAGCTTGTG
This sequence comes from Deltaproteobacteria bacterium, assembly GCA_015494395.1. Lineage (GTDB taxonomy): Bacteria > Desulfobacterota > Dissulfuribacteria > Dissulfuribacterales > QOAL01 > S144-17. Next base: position 3,121 of record WGBG01000071.1, on the reverse strand, counting down.
GTTCACAAACAGGAGTTCAAGAACCAGTGTATCTATTCAGTGTAGTGAATGGTCTTGTTTTGGAGTGACTCTGAAGAATTTTGTAGTTTTTCTTGGCGTAGCGTAGCCACAAAAATCGCGCCTGTCTGAGCGAGGCACGAGCGAGTTTCGCGATTTTGGCGGAGCAAGCCTTAGAAAAACAAGAAATTATTCATCGGAACGGAAAAACAAGGCCATTCACTAACCTCAATTTTCATTAATACGCTGAACAGTTACGAACCAGTAAAAGAAAAGCGGGGAACCGCACCTTCTGCTAAGAGCTGTTTTTTTACAGAAAGTAATGAGGAGGGCCACATGAAGAAGGCACTGTTCTGGACAAAGGCCAAAGATGAAAATATCAGATGCGGCCTCTGTAATCATCACTGTGTTATTCCGCCGGGAAAGCGGGGTATATGCGGTGTCAGGGAAAATCAGGACGGCGAGCTTTACAGCCTTGTTTACGGGAGGCTCATCTCGCAAAATGCCGATCCGGTTGAAAAAAAGCCGCTCTTTCATTTTCTGCCCGGCACTGTTTCGTTTTCCATAGCCACTGTGGGATGTAACTTCAGGTGCAGGCACTGCCAGAACTGGCAGATCTCCCAATACCCCCATATTTATAATGGAGATATAGCCGGTGAGACTGCAACTCCTGCAGAGGTGGTAAGCAACGCCCTGGCATCAGGCGCAAGGAGCATTGCTTACACCTATGTGGAGCCAACCATCTTTTATGAAATGGCAGTTGACACAGCCAGGCTTGCCCACAGGGAAGGCATCAAGAACATATTTGTCAGTAACGGCTATATGTCCCCTGATGCAGCCCGGGAGCTGGCATCAGTCCTTGATGGCATCAACATCGATCTTAAGGCATTTACAGACAGGTTCTATAAAGAGATATGCGGGGCAAGGCTCCAGCCGGTGCTTGATAATATCCGCCTTATGCATGAACTGGGCGTGTGGGTGGAGGTTACAACCCTTGTCATCCCGGGCTGGAATGATTCAGAAGATGAACTCAGGGAAATCGCCCGGTTCGTAAAGAGCGTATCTGCATCCATTCCGTGGCATGTATCTGCCTTTTATCCAACTTACAAGCTTACAGACAGCCCCCCGACACCTGCTGCAACCCTGATCAGGGCGCGTGAGATTGGTCTGGAAGAGGGGCTTCGATTTGTTTACCAGGGCAACATTCCAGGGTCAGGCGGGGAGAATACAACCTGTCCTTCGTGCGGCACAGAGCTTATTAAACGCCACGGATATGCCATTCTGGGCAATGTCCTTGCTGACGGGAAATGTCCCAACTGCGGTGAGGTAATTCAGGGTGTGTGGCAGTGATCTGGTTGTTGCTGTTATAACTTTCAGGTTCAGGCCTGGCGTTTACGCCTGGGCTTTCTTGAAGGCCTGATGCCCATGCGCAGGTTTATGTACTGCCGTAAGGTTGAGCAGTAAAGTTCACCCGTGGTATGTGCCAGTTCCTCTCTGGTGCCTGCCGGTGCTATCTGGAACTGGGTGGCCTTTGACCTGCTTTCAGCCACCAGCCATTCAACCTGTGGAAGGGTCTGGATTTCGTCACGTGGGCTGTGGATAAAGAATACCGGCTTGGTGATCTTTTTCATGCGTTCCCGGTTTGAAAATGCGTCTTGCGCCTGGGACTCCACGCTGTTTATTGCCTCTTCCGGCACTTTTTTCCCTTTCAGGAAGTCAGCCGTCTTGTCAAAGGCGCTTTCAAGTACCAGGCAGAGGATATCATCCTGGTACTTTTCCGCAACCATTATTGCAGGCACACATCCCAGGGATCTTCCCATTACCACAAGTTTTCCTGCCCTGCCCTCCTTTTCCATCCAGCGTTTTACAGCCAGGTAAAAGGCTTCCGAGTCTTCCGGAAGGGATGAGAAGGATGCACTGCCTTGGCTTGCCCCAACACCGCGGTAATCCAGGCTTATCAGGTTAAACCCGTACTCAGCCATGCCGTCTGCAAGCATTGCAAGGGTTTCAGCGCTCTCATACTCTGCAGGAAAGTAAATTATGTGAGGCTTGTCCTGTTCCGCACTGTATATGCGGCTGTTAAGCAGAGTACCGTCCGAAGCCGGGAGCGTAAGGCTTGACAGGGTGCAATGGTTCAGTACAGGCTGCTGAGCCTCTTCCTGCTGCATAAACCCTGCCTTGTCAAAGAGCGAGGATATTATTTCAGGCTGGTCCAGGATCTTGAGTTTATCATTATGTTCCATCTCGGTTTATTCCTTCCACCAGCTCTGTATTTCTTTGAATTCTGCCAGTTTTTTCCTGCGGAATCCTGCAGCAAGTTTCTCGTGTCCCATGTATTTCAAGGCATTTTCCTTTATACTGTTGAGGAGCTGGGCGAAAATTTCATCCTTTTCCCTTTGATCAATAAAGTTGCGCTCTTTTTTTATCTCAAAGGTGACATGGTCTCCATGCTCTTCTCTGAATTTTTTATAAAGCTCCTTGCCATCTTCAAATTCATCAAAATCAGACTCTGACACCTGGATATCAATCCGGATTGTCAGCCCTACCAGCCATCTGTCACCGGCAACCTTGCGGGAGTAGTCGTAAACATCGGCTGACAGGCCATTTGGTAAATCATAGGATTCAAGATATGCTTCAGGTAGTTTGTTTGTCATACAATTCCCGTAAAAAAACACTCCGCTAAATGCGGCGCTTTATGTTCTTCTGCATGTTTAACGAGGTAGCCGGGAGACGAAGCAAAACTTCAATCTCCCGGCCAATTAATGGAAATCTGGATTGAGCACTTGTCGGTTCCCAGACTCCAGTTTGGGAACCGGGCTGTTTAACCGATTTTAGTTTTTTTAATGCTTGAACGCCCTCTGACCTGTAAATACCATAGTGGCCGGCGGATCAGCCTCATTGCATGCCTCTATGGATTCCCAGTCCCTGAGAGAGCCGCCAGGATGCACGATTGCTGCAACACCCTGCCTGAGTCCCACGTCAACACCATCCCTGAAGGGGAAGAATGCATCTGAAACCATAGTGGAACCAGGCAGCCCTGCCCTGTCCTCCTTGACCTTTGCATCAATTTCTTCCTTTTCAGCCGCGTCACGTTCGCCCTTTTCAACAGCCAGTTCAAGCTCCT
>WGBG01000070.1 GCA_015494395.1 Deltaproteobacteria bacterium | reverse complement strand
TTTGAAACGCTCAATTCAGATTAATTTTTGGAAGGGTAATAAAGGCAGTTATGGCAGATTCATTTACACTAAATATTGACGGCACGGAGGTAAGGGCCCTGCCCGGTGACACCATACTTACCGCTGCCCGTAAAGGCGGGATAGAGATACCCACCATGTGCCATCTTGAGGAAAGTGAGGATTCCAGCCGGCCATGCCTTATCTGCATGGTTGAGGTGGAGGGAACAGGAAGGGTAAGGGCGTGTGCAACAGAGGCTGCCCCTGGAATGAATGTTACAGTCAGGAGCAAGGAGCTTGACGCATTCAGAAAGGAGCGGCTCCAGACCCTTACTCTCAGTCACTACGGTGACTGCCGTGCCCCGTGCAACCTCACCTGTCCCGGTGGTATCAATGTCCAGGGATATGTCAATCTCATAGCAAGGGGTGAGTACGAGGCAGCCCTCAGGGTCATAAAGGAAAAGAATCCTCTGCCCATATCGGTTGGCAGGGTTTGCCCGCGGTTCTGCGAGACCAGATGTCGCAGGGTGCTTCTTGATGAGCCTATAGCAATTAATCATCTCAAGAGATTTGTTGCAGACTTTGCCACAAAGTCCAGACACCTGAAGGAGGAGCTTGCTCCTGCAACCGGAAAGCGTGTGGCAATCGTTGGTGGCGGTCCGGCAGGTCTCTCCTGTGCTTATTTCCTGAGGAAAAACGGCCATGCAGTTACCATATTCGAGGCTGAAGACAGGCTAGGTGGACTGCTTCGTTACGGTATCCCTGGCTACAAGCTTCCAAACAGGGATGTTGAGCGGGAAGTGCAGAACATTTTGAACCTGGGTGTTCAGGTCAAGCTCAAGAAGCGCTGGGGTGCCGACTTTACACTTCAGACCCTGAAGGACGACGGTTTTGATGCCATTTTTATTGCCACTGGCCTTGCCCGGCAGAAACAGATGGATATTAACGGTGCTGAGCATGTTGTCTGCGGCCTTAAATACCTGAGGGAGATTAACTGTGGTACCCCGCCTGAGGTAGGAGACAAGGTGCTTGTTGTAGGTGGCGGCGACATAGCAATTGACGCTGCAAGGAGTGCCAAACGGCAGGGTGCAAGAGAGGTAACTGTTATCTATCCCCGTTCTAGGGTTGAGCTTCCTGCCCATCAGCGTGAGATTGAAGAGGCTGAAAAAGAGGGAGTACAGTTCTTCCTCATGGCAATGCCCCTTTCCATCGACAAAGAAGACGGCAGCCTCAAGGTTGAGATGGCACGTACCATTCTTGATGAGCCAAACGAGAAGGGTGTAAGGCATCCAATTCCCATGCCGGGTTCAAAGCTGGTTTGGCAGGGTGATACGGTAATTTCCGCCCTTGGCCAGGTGGGAGATGACAGCTTCCAGGCATTTGGTGAGCTGGAGGCATCCATCGCTCTGACTCCAAGAAAGACAATAAAGGCTCACCCCAGTACAATGAAGACAAATGTTGAGGGTATTTATGCCGGGGGTGATGTTGCTAGTGGTTCCCGCACTGTAATTCAGGCAGTATCTGCAGGAAGGCGCGCTGCTGAGGCAATGCACGAGGCATTCCAGAAGGAAAAGGCCGGTGTTGCAGAGCCTCGGCTTAACTTTACCAAGGGTAAACGGTTTGAAGACGTGGATATGCATAACTTCGAGGGCTATGCAATGCGTCTTAATGAGGTCATGCCTTCAAGGCCTGCAGAACGGCGCATCCACGACTTTGATGAGGTGCAGTTGGGTTTCTCAGAGGAGATGGCGGTTCGCGAGGCAAAGCGTTGTCTCCAGTGCGGATGTCTTGGAGTCTCAAAATGTACTTACCGTGAGCTGTGTGTTGAATACAAGGTCAAGGTTAACCAGGCGCCTAACCGTCTCAAGTACAGGATAGATGACTCACATCCATTTATTTCAATTGATGCCAACAAGTGCGTTGGCTGTACAAGGTGTGAGAGGGCCTGCCGCTACCAGGGTATTGATCTCAAGATTGAGGTTGACCCTGAAACCCAGGCGCTTTCCGAGGTTTCAATCAAGTTTAATGATAACTGTGTCTCATGCGGTGCATGTGTTGATGCCTGTCCTACAGGAACCCTTGTTAAGAAGGATCCTGTGGCTCCCCTGCTGCCTGCACAGATAAAGCCTGTAAAAAGTGTATGCACATACTGCGGTACCGGCTGCAGCGTGGATGTAGTTGCAAATTACGGCTCAATAATGGAGATACGGGCTGACCGTTCGGCTGCTCCCAATTTTGGACAGCTCTGTGTAAAGGGACGGTTCGGTTATACATTCTACCGTAACCAGGAGAGGCTTCGTATGCCCCTTGTGCGTGAAACCATTGACGAGCCGTTCCGTGAGGTGGATTGGAACGAGGCGCTTACAATGGCAGCCCAGAAGCTTACACGCATTAAGGAGACCAGCGGTGCAGACAGCATAGGTATTCTTGCCTCCTCACGCTGTACCAATGAGGAGAACTATCTCCTTCAGAAACTTGCCCGTGCTGCCTGGGGCACGAATAATGTGGATAACTGTGCCCGGGTCTGACACGCTCCTTCAGTCAGCGGTCTGCTGGCTACACTTGGAAGCGGTGCAGCAACAACTCCTTTCTCCCAGATAGTTGGTACGGATGTACTGCTTATCTGCGGTTCCAATACCACTGAGGCCCATCCCATAGTTGGGTTAAAGGTCAAGGAGGCTGCAAGCAAGGGTACTGAATTTATAGTTATTGATCCAAGGCGCACAGAAGTAGCTGCCATTGCGGATGAACATCCTGAGGGAATCTGGCTGAGGCTTAAGCCTGGCACCAATATCCCTCTTCTTAATTCCATCCTTCACACAATTTTTGATGAAGGGCTTGAAAACAAGGAGTTCCTTGAGGCACGATGTGAAAACATCGATCATGTAAGGGAGCATGTGAAGGATTATGCTCCGGAACAGATGGAGGAGATTACAGGCGTAAGTGCCGAGCTTGTGAGGAAGGCAGCGCGGAAATATGCCAAGGCAGAAAACGCCCTTATCCTTTATGGCCTGGGTGTTGCGGAACATAAGGGCGGCACAACCGGAGTTATGGCGCTTGCCAACCTGGTTCTTGCCACAGGGCATGTAGGACGTTCGCATAACGGAATCAATCCTCTTCGCGGTCAGAATAATGTCCAGGGTGCCTGTGATATGGGAACGCTTCCATATACCTTCCCGGGGTATCAGGCAACTGATGATGAAAAGGTGCTTGAGAAATTTGCAAAGGCCTGGGGTGTTCAGACACTACCCACCACTGCGGGCCTTCTTGAGCCGCAGATGTATGAAAAGGCACTCAGCGGTGAATTCCGGGGGCTCTACTGTGTTGGATATGACCCTGCCCAGACACAGGCAAATGTAGGGCATGTTCATGAGGCGCTCCGTGCAATGGACTGCGTAATTGTCCAGGATATGTTCCTTACGGAGACAGCCAAATTTGCTCATATAGTATTTCCTGCTGCCTGTTTCTATGAAAAGGACGGAACATTTTCCAGCGGGGAGAGGCGTGTCCGCAGGGTGACAAAGGCTGTTGACCCCCCGGGAGAGGCAAAAGCGGACTGGGAGATTATCTGTCTGCTTTCACAGGCAATGGGTTATCCCATGTTCTATACCGGGCCTGAGCAGATAATGGCTGAGCTTGCGAAGCTAACTCCTCCCTATGCCGGTATCTCCTACGACAGGCTTGAAGGTGACGGCCAGGTATGGCCCTGCCCGGAACCTGGACATCCCGGTACACCTCTGCTGCACACAGAGACATTCCCAATAGGAAAGGGCAGGCTGCAGGCGGTGTCCTACATGGTGCCAGAGGAGTACTCAGATAATGACTACCCGCTGGTACTCATAACAGGCCGCAGGCTTGAGCATTACAACAACGGTTCAATGACCAGATTGTGTGATGGTTTTGATATCATAGCCGGTCATGAACTGGTTGAGATTAATCCTGAAGATGCCGGGCGGCTTGGCATTGAAGATGGAAGCCCGGTTAAGGTCACTTCTAGGCGCGGTGAGGTCAAGGCTGTTGCCCGTGTTACAGAGCGCAGCCGTCCGGGTACGGTATTTATGACCTTCCATTTCCCGGACAGCCTGACCAATATACTCACCAGCCCGGGTATGGATCCAAAGACCCTGACACCTGAATACAAGGTGGCAGCGGTTAAGGTGGAAGTCCTGAGTGCCTGAGCACATGATGGTAGGAAAATAAAACATTCAGTGTTTTGATTCCTGTGCAGTATTGCACATGGAACTTTCACCACTGGCTTTCAGCCAGGTGAAGTGCGCTGGTAAACTTACTGTTTAATCACGGTCACAGGTAACCTGTGTTGTTGCCTGTGACCGTTTTTGTTATGGCAGTTGACTGTTATCCGGCTTTACTGTATTAAATTGCATACCTGCTGGCGATGATATCCGAACAGGACTCTTTCTGGATGTTTCTGTCAGCTGTCCATGATAATGCAACCTCAGGCGGATATACTTTCCTTAAGCTGTAACATATCCGTTTTGATTATTTTTCTGGTGGCCCGGGTGGTGGAACTGGTAGACACAAGGGACTTAAAATCCCTCGGTGATTATCACTGTGCGGGTTCGACTCCCGCCCCGGGCACCATCCCCTTTCTGTCTGGTTCAAGGTGCTTGGATGAAGATAAATCCAGTGACTCAAAGGTTCACAGGTTCTGACAGTCATCTGGAGTCGGGTTTTCAGCAGCACTTTTTCAAACTCTCCCTCCCTGTATTTCGTTGGGGATTTCTGTTAGGTATCTTCTTTTATTCCATATTTGGCATACTTGATGCCGTGGTGATGCCCACAGTAAGGTATGAATTGTGGAAGATTCGTTATGGCTTAGTAGTACCAGTACTGGCTTCCGGCATAGCCTTTTCCTTTTATCCGGGCTTTCAAAGATATTGGCAGGCTGCTATTTCGTTTCTTGTATCTGTGGCTGCCTTTGGCATCATGTATATGATCCTTATCGGGCCATATCCTTACAATACAGTGTATTATGTAGGGGTGATTCTGGTTCTTATCTTCTATTATGCCCTGATAAGAACCCGTTTTGTGTGGTCTCTTTTTACTGGCCTGGTAATACTTTTTGCCTTTGAGCTGACATTGTTGTTAGCTCACATGCCTCTTAGAATTATACTAAGTTCCAATTTTTTCTTTGTAAGCTCTTTTTTGATTGGTCTTATCGCCTGTTACAGCAGCGAGTATTTTGCTCGGGAAAATTATTACCTGATGGTGCAAATTGATGATGAAAAGAAGCGCTATGCAGTGGTAAACGAATCACTGCATCAAAAGATTAAGGATCTTGAAGAGGCCAGGACTCAAATAAGCGTGCTAAGCGGCCTTCTTCCAATCTGCGCCGGTTGCAAGAAGATAAGAGATGACAAGGGATACTGGATTCAGATTGAAAACTACATAGCCGAACATTCGGATGCGGTTTTCAGCCACGCCATGTGTCCGGAGTGTATGGAAAGATTTTATGGACACGAGGAGTGGTTCAATGCCCGGGATAAGCATAAGCAGGATAACACCTGAACGGGGCAAATCCAGAAATGCTTGAATCTTGGTAACAGCAGTTTGACGTGTATTAAACAATGAATTATAAGACTATTTATATCTACTATATGTCAGTTATCCCTTAATCCATTCAATAGACTGAAAGGAGAGATGTATGAATTTTAAAAGATGCCTGATGATTTTGGTAATGGTTGCCTTATGCCCTTGTTTTTCCGGTACCGCCCATGCGGGAGTGACAAATGAGTTGGTGAATATACTTATGAGCAAGCTTGGAGTTACTCAGGAACAGGCCACAGGAGGGGCAGGGGCAATTTTCAGGACAGCACAGGATACCCTTAAACCAGATGAGTTCAAGCAGCTCGAGTCATCGGTTCCCGGTGTTGACAGTCTTATAAAAGAGGCTCCGGCACTCACTACAGAGAAATCATCAGGTGGATGGGGCAGTGCATTTACGTCCCTGGCTAAAGAGGCAAATCCGGATCTGGGTGCTGCAGCCGAGCTTTCCCAGAGCTTTGACAAACTCGGGCTTGAGAAGCAGATGATTGGAAAATTTGCCGATGTTATCGGGGATTACTGTAAAGAAAAGGGCGGACAGATGGCGCAGAGCCTCATCCAGAAGGCCATACCTTTTTAACCCTCCTGCCTCTCATACAATTTTTTATAAGCCTTGCGTTATTAAATGACGCAAGGCTTTTTTTGTTGTTTTACACCATATTCCTCTTATTCATTCAAGATGTTGTTTTTTTCTTTCGATATAACTTCTATATGAAGCTGAAATCTTCAACAGGTACAGGCGGGTTTCGAATTTTCCATTAACAGCATGACTGGAGATGAATGTCCGGGCATGAAGATAACGGGTGATATGAATGAACGGCACTTTGAATGAAAAGGCAAGGACTGTGGTAACCGAAGCGCTTGCATCAATTGATGATATTGCCACCCTTCCAGAGGTGACCATAAAGATTATAGAGGTGGTTGATGATGCGGACAGTAATCCGGATCAGCTCTATGAAGTAATCCAGAATGACCCGGCGCTTGTATCACGGGTTTTGAAAGTGGTGAATTCAGCCTTTTACGGTTTACCGGGGCAGGTATCAAACATCAAGAGGGCAATCTCATTGCTGGGACTTGCTGCTATAAAGAACATTGCAATCTCGGCTTCCATGAGTGACATGTTCAAAGATCGGGGCAAAGGCGGATTTTTCAGCCCATGGGAGCTGTGGAGACATTCAATGGCTGTGGCTGTTGCCTCCAGAAAGATCAGTACCATGCTGGGACGGGCCTTTAATACCGATGAGATGTTCATGACCGGTCTGATTCATGATCTCGGCCTGCTTGTGGAAGGCCAGATATTTCCTGAAAAGCTTGAAGAGGTATGCGGAATCTCCACTCAAACACAGCTTCCGTTTCTCCAGGCGGAGAGAGACATAATCGGCGCCACTCACCAGGATTTCGGCAGTGCCGTTACCCTTAAATGGCGTTTTCCACACAAGCTCAGAGACGGTATCAGCCATCACCACACTCCGGCAGAGCTGGACGGTGTGTCAAAAGATTTGAGCATAATACTGTTTTGTGCCGACACCCTCTGCTGTGAGCAGGGCATAGGATTCAGCCTTACCGCAATTACGCAGTCTGTTGACCCGGATATGCTTGAAACTATAGGGCTGGATGCGGAAAATCTGCAGGAAATAACAGAGAACCTTGCTGATGAGGTGGATGAGGCCCTGGCGCTTTTCAGTGGAGATTAAAAGTGCCTTTCTGAAATTTAAATATGATGCTGATGCAAATACACAGGTAATGAAACATGGCTGATGACAACAAGAAGGGGAATCCACCTGCTGAAAGGGACGAAAGGCGCGGATTTGACATCGAATCTCTCAAGACTTCCTTTATTAATCACATTGCCTTTACACAGGCGCGGGTACCTGAATATGCCACCGGGCATGACAGGTACATGGCCCTTGCCATGCTTGTAAGAGACAGGCTGATTGATCGCTGGATAGCTACCAGGGAGGCCTATTACTCCAACCCGTCCACCAAGAGGATCTATTATCTGTCCCTTGAATTTCTAATTGGACGCTCACTTGGTAACAGTCTTGTAAATCTGCACCTGTATGATGAATGTTACCAGGCCCTGTATGAACTGGGGCTTGACCTTGAGGAGATAAGGGCAAGAGAAGCTGAGGCCGGGCTTGGAAATGGCGGGCTGGGAAGGCTTGCTGCCTGTTTCCTTGATTCAATGGCAACACTGGAGTTGCCAGGCTACGGTTACGGCATACGTTATGAGCATGGAATGTTCAATCAGCGGATAAGGGATGGGCAGCAGATAGAGGAGCCGGACAACTGGCTGCGTCTGGGCAATCCATGGGAGATTGTAAGGCCAGAATATACCTTCAGGATTCAGTATTATGGAAGAAGTGAGCCGTACCGGGACCAAAACGGTGAGCTTCGTTTCAGATGGGTGGATACCCATGATATCCAGGCCCTTCCCTATGATATGCCAGTGCCGGGGTACAGAAACAATACTGTAAATACGTTAAGGCTGTTTTCCGCCAAGGCTACAAAGGAATTTGATCTTAATTACTTTAACCACGGTGATTACATCAGGGCCTGCCAGGACAAAGCGCTTTCTGAAAATATTTCCAAGGTCCTCTATCCCCAGGACGACATGCTGCAGGGACAGGAGCTGAGGCTCAAGCAGGAGTACATGCTGGTTTCAGCCTCTCTTCAGGATATCCTGGCACGGTTCAGGCAGGATAATGATGACTGGAGAAAGCTTCCAGAAAAGGTGGCTATTCAGTTAAATGATACCCATCCGGCCCTTGCAGTGCCTGAGCTTATGAGGCTTCTCATGGATATTGAAAACTTGGGATGGGATGATGCGTGGGATATTACCGTTAAGGTTTTTGCATATACCAATCATACAGTCCTTCCAGAGGCCCTTGAAAAGTGGAAAATATCCCTTGTCTCCAACCTGCTTCCAAGGCATCTTGAGATAATATATGAAATAAACCGCAGGTTCCTGGAGGATGTTCAGGCAAAATATCCTGGAGATACAGGAAAGCTTGCCAGGATGTCCATTGTGGAGGATGGGCCTGACCCCATGATCCGCATGGCCCACCTTGCAATAGTTGGAAGCCATTCGGTAAACGGGGTATCAGCGCTGCATACGGAGATATTGAAGAAGAGCGTGCTGCGGGATTTTCATGAATTTTACCCGGAAAAGTTCAACAACAAGACAAATGGAATAACTCCAAGACGCTGGCTCAAAAAGGCAAATTCTCCCCTTTCATTCCTGATATCAAGCGTCATTGGTGACAAGTGGACCAAGGACCTGGATGAGCTGAAGGCGCTGGCACGTTTTGCGGACGACCCTTCGTTTCAGGATCGCTGGCATGAAGTAAAACAGCTTAACAAGGAGAGGCTTGCCTCATATATCCGGGAAAGGCAGGGTATTATAATAGACCCTGAGCTGATGCTTGACTGTCAGACAAAGCGTATCCATGAGTACAAGAGGCAGCTTCT
>WGBG01000069.1 GCA_015494395.1 Deltaproteobacteria bacterium | reverse complement strand
TCCTTAAGACCTGTTGGGCCAATCGCCCCCGGGTCTTTGCCGCCATGGCCTGCATCAATAACCACCCTGCGTACACACAGCCCTAACTGCTGGGCAAGCGAGATATTCTTGCCTGACCGCACGGCCTTTGATGTATCTGTGATTTTCTTTGGAGCACAGGCGGTCTTTTTAGAGTATTCACTGCCGTAGGCGTCAACAACTACCCTGAATGGCTCTTCCAGGTAAAATACTTTTGTCTTCTGTGTATGGCCCAGGTCAAATACAACCCTTACAGTACGCGGCTGAAATTGGGCTATCCTCACAGCCTTCAGGAGGCCGTCCTGAATTTTAAGTCTGTCCTTTATCTTTTTAGACTTGTATGCCGGTGAAAGGTCCAGGTAAAAGCGTCTTGGAAGCCCCTTTTTTTTGTTGGCCGGAAGGCTGCCCTGCTTGAATGCAACCGGCCTGGTGGCATCAATCACCACCCTGGTATAGTCAGGGTCTGACCAGTAGCGTATTCGGGTAATTATGGCAGGGCTTGAGGAGCGTGAGATTGTTGGACTTTTTGACGGTTCATAACCGGGGCTACCCTTTCCGGTTTCAAGACGGTCGCTGCTGTGGGATGATGAGCCTTTTTTGCTGGTTTTTTTGGCAACAACAGTAACCCCCATGGTCTTGAGCCGTTTTTTTGCAGCCCTTGCCTTGTCACCCTTTGGATATTGGGAAACAAGCTGGGTAAATACCCTCCTTGCCTTGTCCCGGCTGCCTGTGCGAAGGTAAAGTTCTCCCTGGGCATACAGGGCGTCATCTGCAAAACGGCTGGTCGGGTATTTTTCAACAAGGAGCTGGTAGAGGTCAATGGCCTTGTTTAAATCCTTTCTGAGCCGTGAATATCCGTAAAGTTCCCTGTAGCAGCGCGCCAGCATGTAAAGAGACTTAGGGCCTACGGACGGGTCGTGCGACCATGAGAGGTAGACCTTTCGGACCTCTTTGATGACATTATTCCACGCGCGTCGGTCTTTTCTCAGCCTGGCACTGCGGGCCAGGCGGTCATAGGAGGCTTTTGCCTTTTTATACGCTCTCTCGGCCTTGGTGGAACCTGAGTGTGAAGTCCTGGCCTGGGTGGTATTTGCCATCAGGAATGCCGAAAATATCAGGCACAGAACTATTGTCAGGAGCCTCATAGAAGATGCAGCTTGAGGAAAGCTGCCTATATTGACCGGAACGCTTGAGCCGGACCGGTTGGCAGAAAAAATAGAACTCATCAGGATTTGATTAATGTATTTGGACCGTATTACCTTTGGGAAATTATAGTCTAATTGTATCTATTCAGTGTAGTGAATGGTCTTGTTTTGGAGCGACTCTGAAGAATTTCGTAGTTTTTCTTGGCGAAGCGCAGCCATAAAATCGCGTCTGTTTGAGCGAGGTACGAGCGAGTTTCGCGATTTTGGCGGAGTGAGCCTTAGAAAAACAAGAAATTATTCACCGGAACGGAAAAATAAGACCATTTACGTACCTTAATTATCGTTAATACGCTGACCATTTACGTCTAATTTATGCTATGCGCTGACACTACACAATAACAATTCTGCACATATTGAGAAAAAATACAACCGAAACTTTCATGATATGGGGTTTATCATCCCAAGACATGAAAGTTAGCTCAAAGCCTAAAGTCGGAAGCTGAACGCAAACATGGCATCTTTTACTTTGAGCGTTGAGCCAGTTTCACGGATATTAGTCTTTGCCGGAGAGCATGTTTTTCAGCTCTGCAAGCAGATTAAGTGCCTGCACCGGGGTGAGATTGTTTATGTCTGCCTCCTCCACCTTCTGCTTCAACCTGGCAGCAGTGTCATCCTCCATCTGTATTGGAAGTGCCTGCTGGGTAATCTTTACCGTGGGTTTCGCCTTGATTGTGCCACGCACATCCTGCTCCCTGGCAAATGCAGCCTGCTTTTCGATTTTTTCAAGTATCCTGGCAGCGTTTTTCACCACACTCTCAGGCACCCCGGCAAGTGCAGCTACCTGGATGCCGTAGCTCTTGTTGGTTGCCCCCTCTCTGAGCCTGTGGAGAAATACAATGGTGTCATTCCACTCCCGGACTGCAACGTGCATGTTTATTACAGTGCTGTGTTTTACCGCAAGTTCGGTGAGTTCGTGGTAGTGGGTTGCAAACAGCGTCATGGTGCCCGGCCTGTCGTCGTGTCCAAGCAGGTGTTCTGCCACTGCCCATGCAATTGAAAGTCCGTCATAGGTGCTTGTCCCTCTGCCTATTTCATCCAGTATAACCAGGCTCCTTGGTGTTGCATTTCGCAGAATATTTGCAGTCTCACTCATTTCCACCATGAAGGTACTCTGGCCCCGTGCCAGGTAGTCGGTTGCCCCAACCCTCGTAAAGATCTGGTCAACGAGGCCGGTTGTAGCCCTGTCTGCAGGGACAAAACTTCCCATGTGGGCCATGAGCACGATTAGTGCAGTCTGGCGAAGAACCGTTGACTTTCCTGCCATGTTGGGGCCGGTGATAAGGATCAGTCTGGCAGTTTCAGGATCAAGCCTTGTGTCATTTGGCACAAATGGAGCGTCAATGGTGCGTTCAACAACCGGATGCCTTCCCTGTTTGATGTCAATAACAGTGGTGTCGCTGATTTCAGGCCTTACATAGTTGTAAAGGTCTGCAGCCCTGGCAAGGGAGGTGAGGCAGTCAAGCTCTGCAATAACTGCGGCAGATGCCTGTATCCTGCTGCCGGCCTGTGCCACTTCAGCCCTGATCTCCTGAAACAGTTCATACTCCAGGGCAAGCCTTCGTTCCTGGGCAGTGAGGATTTTTGCCTCTATCTCCTTGATTTCAGGGGTTATGTAACGTTCTGCCCCTACAAGTGTCTGTTTCCTTATATAATCGTCAGGGACCTTGTCAGCCTGGGATTTGGGCACCTCAAGGTAGTAGCCAAAGACCTTGTTAAATCCCACCTTTAGGCTTGAAATTCCGGTTCTTTCCCTCTCCTTGGCCTCAACTCCTGCAATAAATGACCTCCCGTCCCGCTGAATTGCTGTCAGTTCATCCAGTTCTGCACTGTAGCCCCTTGCTATAAGGCGGCCCTCACGCAGGTGAAGGGCACAGTCCGGACGTATGGCGCGTTTCAGAAGGTCTGCGATATCTTCAATGGTATCAAGTGTGCTGAGCAGATGGGAAAGCCTGTGTGGTGCATCATCTTCCTTAGAGGATGAAGTGCTCTGTTCCCTGTCTCCCTCCTGTTCAGGGAGGCAGAGAGCTTTAAGGATATCTTTAATTTCCGGAAGCCTTGCAAGCGATTCACCCAGGGAGAGCAGGTCCCTGGCATTTGCAGTGCCCAGGACAGTCCTTGCAACCAGCCGCTCCAGGTCATGTACGTTACGCATGGCCTTCCTGAGTTTTTTGGCAAGCTCCTGCCGGTTTTTAATGCGCTCAACCCCGGAAAGCCTTGATTCAATCTCCTCTTTGTTCCTCAGAGGATAGAGAATCCACTTTCTGAGACACCTGCCCCCCATTGGAGTTACCGTCATGTCGAGTATTCCAAGGAGGCTCCCGCTTCTTGACTGGTCAACGGCATTTGTAACAAGCTCAAGGTTGCGTTTGGTTGTCTCGTCAATTATCAGATGATCGCCAAGCCAGTATGGGGAAATGGAGGATATGTGCCTTGTCTGGCTCTTCTGGGTCTCATGGGCATATTCAAGCAGTGCCCCTGCTGCGTCAATGCCTGTGGTGAAACCGGAAAGCCCGAATCCGTCCATGGAAAGTGCTGAAAAGTGATTTTTAAGCACATCCTCAGCACGGTTTCGCCTGAATACCGCATCCGGCCTGTATGTGACAAAGACATCCGGCAGTATGGAACATGCACGGTTTGCCGCCTCTGTATCCCTGAGGCTTTCAGGAAGCAGCATCTCCGCTGGCTCAAGCCTGAAAAGCTCTGCAAGCACTGTATCAAGGCCCTCTATTTCTGTTACGCGGAACTCCCCTGTTGATATATCAAGGCAGGCAACACCCCATTTACCCTTTGCATCAGGGGGACGCAGGGCAACCAGGTAGTTGTTGGTCTTTGAGCCAAGGCTTCCCTCTGATGTGATTAGACCGGGGGTGACCACCCGGACCACTTCCCGTTTCACAAGCCCCTTTGCCTTTTTGGGGTCTTCCACCTGTTCACATACTGCCACCCTTTTGCCTGAGAGTACAAGCCGTGTAAGGTAGTTTTCAGCAGCATGCACAGGGACACCGCACATAGGGACGGCATTTTCACTCTTGCGGTCTCTTGATGTTAGAGTTATCTCAAGGATGCGGGACGCAACTTCCGCATCTTCATAGAACATTTCATAAAAATCGCCCATTCGGTAAAACAGGATGGTGTCAGGATACTGCTCCTTGATCTCAAGGTACTGCCTGAGCATTGGCGTTATTTTTTTGCCGCCCTTTTCTTTGCTGTCTGTTTTGTTTTCCTGTTTTTCTGGAGCCATGGAGAGATAGATAACACGATTTTGGCTGACAGACCACACATTGAAGTTTCCTGTTTGTGATTGTCTGGTACATTCCAAAACTGCACGATGGGTCTGTACCGCCATGGGATTTCCAAATTAAAGCACCAAACTTACAGTTTTACGCAGGCAATGGTTGATATTAAAACCTCTTTCATTTATCATGCATGCTCGCAAGGGGTATAGGGACACGATTTTCTGCCCCGTGGTTTGATGTTTAATACCGGTTCAACTTAACCCGTCTGCAAGTGATATCTGCAGGCAAGAGATTCAGGCAACAGGGCCAACATGACAGACAAGCAGGCACCAGGCATACTTGATTCATTCAGTTCTGATTTCAAGCGGATAGAGGAAGTGCTTGAACAGCACTTTGCCTCTCACATCCCATTTGTTAACGAAATCAGCCGCCATATCCTGTTTGCAAACGGAAAGCGGATAAGGCCGCTTCTTACTGTTTGTTCTGCACGGCTCTGCGGCGTTGATGCTGACTATGCCTATGATCTTTCTGCTGTTCCTGAGTACCTTCACGCGGCAAGTCTCCTGCATGATGATGTTGTTGATGCAGGGGAGATGCGGCGTGGCGTGCCTCCGGCGTACAAGGTGTGGGGGAACAGTGCAGCAGTGCTTGTGGGTGACTACCTGTATGCAAAGGCAATTGGCCTTGCAAGCCAGTTCGGGAATGTAAAAATTGCTGAAGAAATTGCCAATACCGTTGGCCTTATGGCAGAGGGTGAGATTATTCAGCTTCTTCATGCAAAGCGTCCAAGCTTTGATGAAAAGACCTACTCAGACATCATATACAGAAAGACTGCTGCCCTTATCTCTACATCATGCCGTATAGGTGCGTTGCTTGCCCAGGCACCTCAGGAACAGGAGGAGGCAGTGAGTACCTATGGCCTCAATCTTGGCAATGCCTTTCAGCTTATTGATGACGTGCTGGACTATACTGCTGATGAGAGTGAGCTTGGAAAGGCAATCGGCACAGACCTGGCAGAGGGAAAGCTGACGCTTCCCATAGTAATCGCAGTGAAGGAGGCCGACGAGAAGGACAGCAAAAGGCTGCTTTCCATAATGGGTGCCGGCCATCCGTCTGATGAAGACATGAAGTGGGTCAAGAACCTCCTTACCAGTACGGGTGCCATTGAATACTCCAGGAACAAGGCCCGCGATCTTGTTCAGGCAGCCTGTGACAGCCTTGATGTGTTTGAGCCTTCTGAAACCAGAGAACTTCTCAAGGCATTGGCCCTGTTTGTGCTTGAACGGCGCAAGTAGAGTTGTGGGTTAAAAACATTATCAGGATAGAATAGATTTAAGAACCGTGTAGGTCACTACGCCCAGTCCCAGGGCGCCGTAGAGATAAATTCATGGTGTGCATCTGTCCTGAAGGCGTGAGGCTGCAAACATTGAGCCGCCGATTCCTGCTGCCGCTGAGATTAAAAGTAAAATTATCTCTTTCATGATTTTCCTCTCTTGCTGTTAAGCTTTACCTTTTCCACCACCTTCCGGTAATAAACCTGGTCAGCCTCAAGATAGATGGGGCGCTGCCGCATCATGTTGCCCTTGGTTATCATCAGGTTCAGCTTTGTGACCTGTGCATAGCGCTCCCTTTCATCGTTCATCTGGTCAAGCATGTCCAGTGCGTGCTGGATTTCCCTTTCATTTTGTATGGCAGGGGGGATGAAGCCTGCGTTTTTCAGTATCTTGTATGCCATGCGCAGGTCAGGAGGGATCATTGAATCATCTTCAAACACAAGGGGTTTGCCCTTGCCCTGAAGATTGTCAAATGCCCCGTCTTTCATGGCCTGCTGTATCCTGCGTTCTGCTATTATTTCAAAGTTCAGCATAATATTGCTCCCTGGGGCTGAATGTGCTTGCGTAGTTTTTATGATATGTATTTTAAGTGCCATTTCCTCACATGGCAAGTAGAGGGTATTGCTGCTATATTAAACAGCCACAGCCTGAATTGAGCGTTTCAAAAGTTTGCGGAAATGGTTTTATACGATATTAAAAGCCTAGATTGAGCGATTGTCGGATTTGCTGCAGATCCGCGAAAGAGGGATTTCCATAATAGTCAACTATATGGAAAATCCTCTGACAAAGGAGATGCAGTGAATACGGCAATCCCGGAGGGTTTCAAAACCGGAAAACTATAATTGGCGTAACCTCTTTAAATTTCGTCAAAAAAATACTTTTCCAGATTTTGAAACGCTCAATCTAGGAAAAGGATAGTTCTTGAATAGAATTTAAGGACAATGGCATCTCATGGAGATTAAAAATTATGCTGCTTGAACTCAGCATAGAGAATTTTGTTTTAATAAAGCGGGCATCCCTTTCGCTTTCTGAGAAATTTACAGTCATTACAGGGGAAACCGGTGCAGGAAAGTCTCTTTCCGTTCAGGCGCTAAAGCTTCTTCTTGGTGCAAGGGCAGATTCCAGGCAGGTAAGGCCCGGAGAAAAGCAGGCAGTGGTACAGGCGCTTTTTGCCAATCCGGAGAGTGTTACCCCGCTGCTCGAGGAGAGGGGAATAGAGCCTGGTGATGACCTGATAATACGCCGCATAATCCCTGCTTCCGGAAAGGGGGGCAGGATATACATAAACGGATCCCTGGTATCCCTGCAGGATCTCAGGGAAATTACCGCTGACCTTGTGAGCATATCCAGTCAGCATGAGTATCAGAGCCTTTTAAAAAAGGGGAGTCATGGCCTGTGGCTTGACAGGTTTGCAGGGCTTGAGCAGGAGAGAGAAAGGGTATCAGGGCTTTTCAGGGCATTTACCACCTGCGGCAAAGAACTTGAACAACTGGTTGGCTCAAGAAGACGTCAGGCAGAGGATGAGGAACGTCTGAGACATGAGGCTGAACTGATTGATTCTGTAAATCCTTCAGAGGACGAGGAAGAAGAGATTCAGCAGGAACTTTCCGTGCTCAGGTCTGCAAAGGAGCTGAAACTGCGTGGTGAAAGTATCTATTCAGCCTTGTACGCCGGAAAGGGCGCGGTTATTGAGCTTCTTTCAGAGGCTGTGAAGGACCTTGAGCGCATGTGCAGGGCTGATGCCAGGCTTGAGAAGATGCTTGAGGATGCCCATTCCCTGCGTTATCAGGCCGAGGAGATAGCCCATGAAATACGGGATTATGTTCGGTCACTCCCCTCTGATCTTGCAAGGCTTGAGCAGCTTGAGGAGAGACTCTATGCCATAAGGCAGTTGAGGAGGCGGTTTGGCCCTGGAATAGACGATGTCCTTTCATACAGGAAGGAGATAGAGGAGAAACTTGCCCAGGCATCAGGCATTTCAGAGCGCATAGACGCACTTAAAAAGGAGAAGGAGAGTATCTCAGGGGAACTTCTTGATGCAGCACGGCAGCTTTCTGAAAGGCGTATTGATGCAGCCTCGGAGCTTTCAGGGGCGGTATGTTCCGAGCTTTCGGATTTGAAGTTAAAGGATACAGAATTTATTGTTGATGTCAGGCGTCCGGAAGAGCCTGAAGTTGATGATATCGGCCCTTCAGGATTTGATAATGTCAGTTTTTTCTTCAGCGCCAATGCCGGACAGGAGCCTGCACCCCTTGCCCGCATAGCATCAGGCGGAGAGCTTTCCAGGGTTATGCTTGCCCTTAAAGCCGTTCTTGCCCGCAAGGTAGGAGTCGAGACTGTTGTGTTTGACGAACTTGATTCAGGCATCAGCGGGGAGGTGGCTGATATGGTTGGGAAGAAACTCAGGAGCCTTTCCCGGAATGGCCAGGTGGTAGCCATATCCCACTATCCCCAGATAGCTGCCTCTGCTGATACACATATTGGTGTTGAAAAGGGCGTTGCTGATGGTGTTGCAATTACCAGGATGAAGGGACTTGAAGGAGAAGAAAGAGTTGATGAAATTGCAAGAATGCTCGGAGGGGGAGAAGAAGACGCCAGGGCGTGGGCAGCGCGGCTGCTTGGTTCTGTACTCCGGAGGGCTTGACAGTATCCTTGCGTGTCGCGTTTTGCAGGAACAGGGTATCCGGGTTACGGCTGTGAAATTTGTCACCCCCTTTTTTGGGGATGAGGCTGCAGATGATCCGCAACGGTACATAGGCAGGGTGCAGGACAAATACGGCATAAGGCTTGTGGTAAAGGATATTACAGATGAATACCTTCCCATGCTTAGAAACCCGGAACACGGCTACGGGAAGAACTTTAATCCCTGTATTGACTGCAAGATACTCATGATTCACAAGACGCTGGAGCTTATGCCGGAATATGATGCGGATTTTATTGCCACAGGCGAGGTGATAGGCCAGCGTCCCATGTCCCAGCGCAAGGATACACTGAACTGCATTCGGAACGAGAGCAGGGCACAGGGGCTGCTTCTGCGTCCACTCTGCGCCCGTAGCCTTAAACCAACCATACCTGAGGAGCTTGGCTGGGTATCAAGGGAGAAGCTTCCCCACATTAGCGGCAGGGGGAGGAAGAAACAGATAGAGCTTGCTGAAAAGTTTGGCATTACCGACTATCCAAATCCGGCTGGAGGCTGCAGGCTTGCAGACCCAATACAGGGAAGGCGTCTCAATGAATATTTCAGAAAATGGCCTGGAATGGATGGAAATGACTGCAGGCTTGCGGTGACCGGGCGACAATTTATACTGCCAGGCGGCTGGTGGCTTGTGCTTGGTCGTGATAAAGCGGAAAATGCACGACTTGAGATGCTGAAAAGGCATACAGACCTGTTTCTGCAAAGCAAAAATGTCCCTGCCCCTGCGGGAATCTTGAGGAATCCTCTTGCAAAGGGGCATAAACCTGATAATGCCACAGTTAAACTGGCAGCAGCCATGATGCTGTATTATTGCAGGAAGTGTCAGGGATCAATTGATGTCCGGACAGAGTGTTTCGGAAAGGTTGACAAGGCCACTGCCATTGAGCCGCTATCCAGGGAAGATATAGATGAGTTTGCGGTTGATACAAATTAGCAAAAGGCAGTCAGCAGGTGCTGTTAATCGGTGTTTTTAGCCAGGTTATCTTCATTCTGGCTGTTTTTGTCTCGTCCCCGTTCCTTTTCAATAAAATGTATCATGCAGGAGGTACGGTGCTGGCAGAAATCGGTTGGGTGTTTGCAGCCCTTGTCCATGTCTGTTGCAACATTATCCTTTGCGCAAAATCCGGGTAAAGATTCTGAATTGCTCATGATGTTACCTCTTTTGAGTTTTTGATGAACGGAAAAGTTAATACTCCAAAACAACAGGGTTGCAAGGGTAAAATTCATGATAAAAGTGGAATTTTTCCTTATCCTCTGTTATTACTCTGCTGTCCTGTTATGCCTGTGGCAATAAAACCAGTAATTCAAGGACTTTTATGAAGCTCAAGGGTAACTGTTCAGCACAGCAAAAAGATTGCCGTTGGAGCTTGGCGAAAAATAGCGCCATTTCTCTGTTAAAAGGTGAAAATCTGAATTGTTACCGATAATTGAATATAAATGGAGGACGGATAAGTGAAGCCAAAGGAACGCATGGCAATCCCCAGGCAGAAGGCGCCGGAGCTGCCAGTAGAGGTAAGGATTAAAAATTTTGATGAGGTAACCGGCGGTTTTGATGAAAAAACCGCTGTCACAGAGGCTGAAAGATGCCTGCAGTGCAAGAAACCGGGTTGTGTTCAAGGTTGCCCTTTGAGCAACAATATCCCTGAATTTATCAGGCTGCTTCGTGAGGGCGAGGTGGAAAAGGCATACTGGACTGTGCGTGAAACAAGCCCAATGCCTGCAATCTGCTCTCGTGTCTGCCCCCATGAAATGCAGTGCGAAGGCGGATGCATCAGGGGCAAGAAGGGAGATCCTGTGGCAATAGGTATGCTGGAGCGTTATCTTGTTGACTGGATGGTGGCAAATAACAAGAATCTGATGACTCCCTGTGCAATGCCAAAGAACCGGAAGGTTGCCATTGTAGGTTCAGGTCCTGCCGGAATGGCTGCGGCATACTACCTTGCCCATGACGGTTATTCATGCACCATCTTTGATTCCCTGCCTGTGCTTGGAGGTATGCTGACTGTAGGGATTCCTCCCTACCGGCTTCCAAGGGATATCATAAAGGCAGAGTTTGATGCACTTAAAAGCTGCGGCGTTGAAATTATACCTGGGGTGACCATTGGAGAGGACAAGAGTCTGCAGGACCTGAAAGATGAAGGTTTTGAGGCGGTTCTGCTTGGTGTTGGTGCCCATGTGAGCCGCAAGCTCGGTATTCCAGGAGAGGACCTTGAAGGAGTGCTGCACGGAGTTGATTATCTCAGGAAGGTAAATCTGGGTGAAAAACTTGATATTGGCAAGAGGGTTGTAGTGGTTGGCGGAGGAAACGTGGCAATAGATGTTGCCCGTACTGCCCTTCGTATGGGCTCAACCGACGTCTTTATCCTTTACCGCAGGACCAAAAAGGAGATGCCTGCAGCCCAGGCCGAAATTCACCACCTTGAAGAAGAGGGTGTAAATATAGAGTTTCTTGCAGCTCCGGTAGAAATCCACGGTGAGAATGGTAAACTTACCAAAATTGAGTGTATCAGAATGGAACTTGGTGAGTGTGACATGTCCGGTCGCTGCAGGCCTGTTCCCATTGAAGGATCCAACTTTATGATAGAGGCTGACGCAATTATTCCTGCAATCAGCCAGAGTGTTGGGCATACGGCAGAGCAGGGCATGGAGATTGAGCTTGAGAAATGGGGAACATACAAGGTCAATCCAGATACCTTGCAGACATCAGTTCCGTGGATTTTTGCAGCAGGTGATGATGTTCTTGGTCCCCAGACAGTGGCAAAGGCTGCATTTCAGGCAAAACAGGCAGCAAAATCAATCGCTGCATACCTAGAGGGTAATCTCTAACCTAAATCCTGCACTTCGAAAATGAAGAAAAAATATTTAGCCCGTACAAACAAATAATTACGGCTTTGTAACGTAGGTTTATTTTCTTGCCCTTCGGGATTGGCAATTTTGCCAAATCTGCTGCGTTATCAAGGACTTGAAGTATGCTAATACGTCTGCGTCCTTGATGCCTTGCAGCTCCGGCAAACTTGCCAATTGCAGGATTTAGGCCTAAACATTGCAGTAACTGCCCGGCATGACTCAGGGGTAATCCAGACAAAAACACTGAATACAGGAAGACGACATGCTTGATTTTATTCGCAAGGGCGCCAGTTCATGGATGATTAAATTTCTCCTGGGCGCGATAGTGATAGTATTCATATTCTGGGGCGTGGGAAGTTTCCGCTCCCAGAGGATGGACGTAGTTGCCAAGGTTAACGGCGAAAAGATTATGACCGAAACCTTTCAGTATGAGTATAACCAGACCCTGGAACAGTACAGCAAGATGTTCGGGGGCAGCATACCTGAAAGCATGCTGAAACAGCTTAACATCAAGCAGCAGGTGCTTGACAACCTGATTAACAAGGCCCTCATCCGGCAGAAGGCAGCGGAAATGGGCATCAGGGTCAGTGATCAGGAGGTTCAGCAGGCAATCCTTGGCATTCCTGTATTCAAGGTAAACGGTGTTTTTGACAGGCGTGCCTATGAAAGTGCCCTCAGAAATGCAAGGCTTACCCCTGCAGGTTTTGAAAACCAGGTCAGGGAGACACTGCTCATGGAAAAGCTAAGGGCAATGCTTGGCGCAGGGCTTGCTGTGCCTGATACCGAGGCAAAAGAGCATTATCGGTATAAAAACCAGGAAATCAATATCGCCTTTGTAAAGGTTGATTCTTCCCAGTGTGAGCCCGAAGTAAAATACACAGATGAGGAGTTAACCCAGTGGTTTGATGCACACAGTGCACAGTACCGCACTGCTCCACAGATACAGCTTTCCTACCTGCTCTTTGATATTGCATCTGCAGAGAGGGATTCAAATGTTACAGACGCGGAAATCACCCAGTGGTATGAGGAGCATAAGCAGGATTATCATAAGGACGAGCAGCGCAGGGCACGCCACATACTGATCAAGGTCCCTGAAAATGCCTCTGACCAGGAGGTGCAGGCCAAAAAGAAGAAGGCTGAGGCTGTCCTTGCAAAAATCAAAAATGGTGCTGATTTTGCGGAAGTGGCAAAAGAGTTCTCAGAAGATCCGGGCTCTGGCCAGAAGGGTGGAGAGCTTGGTTACTTTACCCGTAATACCATGGTCAAGCCCTTTGCTGACAAGGCATTCAGTATGAAAAAGGGAGAGGTAAGTGATCCGGTTCGTACCCGTTTTGGCTGGCATATAATCCTGCTTGAGGATATTAAGCCAGAACACACCCAGCCTCTTGAAGAGGTTAAGGAAGAGATTAAAAAACGCCTTGCCCGGCAAAAGGCCAACAAGGTGGTTTGGGACAGAGCAAATGCCGCTTATGATGAAATTATCCAGATGGGAAGCCTTGAAGATTTTGCCAAGGCATCAGGCCTGTCCTTAAAGACCACACCAATGTTTTCAAAGAGCTCACCTCCTGCGGTGCTTGGCAGAGATCCTGAGCTGCTGAATAATATCTTTGCCCTTTCCAAGGGAGAGCTCACATCACTGCTTGATGTGCCAGAGGGCGTGATGATAGCCGAGGTAACAGAGAAAAAGGCGCCCTATATACCTGCGTTTGAGGCAGTCAAGGACAGGGTGCGTCAGGCATATATAAAGGATAAGGCAAAACAGCTCTGCCGAGAAAAGGCCCGGTTGATGCTTGAGCAGGCAAAGAAGGGTGGTATTGAGTCAATCTGCAAGGATGGAAACTGCACTGTTCAGGAAACCGGATTTTTCAAGCGCACTGATCAGGCTGCCAACGGCAAGCTTCCGGGACCTGTGGCAAGGGCCTCATTAAGCCTCTATTCCGGCAAGATAAATCCTGATGATGTGCTGGAAAGCGGCAACTCCTTTTTTATCCTTGCCTTCAAGCAGGCAAAGGATGCTGACATGAAGGGGTTTGAAGAGGCAAAGAAGGAGATATCTGTCAAAATTCTCCAGGAAAAGCAGAAGAGTGTTTTTGAAAACTGGCTCAAACACGCAAGGGAGCAGGCTGAAATACAGGTATCAAAGACCTTTAAGAACTTTTAACATTTGAAAGCGGCTTAACAACAGCTTAAAAATAGCGGAATAGTTAAAAAGGGGCAGTGAGTTTTTTGCTCACTACCCCTTTTTTTGCGCTTGGTGGTTGTTAAAAAGCTGTTTTGGAGGATTCCTCGTCTCTTTATAACCCGGCTTCCTTTAGTGCCTTTATGAGTTTTTTCTGTTCCCTGTTGAGCTTTCCTGGCACATCCACCATGACACGCACGTAATGATCTCCCCTTCCGCCAGTGGAAGTTGGGAGACCCTTGTTTTTCAGGCGCATCTTCTGTCCGCAACGGGTTCCCGCCGGGATCTTCAGTTTTACAGACCCGCCGTCTATGGTCTGTACCTGGGCCTTTGTGCCAAGACATGCCTCAGAGAACGGGATGAAAAGGTCCGTTTCTACATCATTACCCTTTACACGGAAGCCAGGGCCTGCTGCCACATGAATTCTCAGGTACAGGTCACCTCTGCCTCCCGGGCCAGGAGTCCCCTTGCCGGCAACCCTTATCTTTTTCCCCTCGGTTATCCCTTTTGGGATGTTAACAGAGATCTTTTCCTGAACGCCCCCTGTCTGGAGCGAGATAATCTTTTTGCCCCCTTCAAGCAGTTCCCTGGGGGTGAGTGTCATGTCAAGTATGACATCCTGTCCTTTGGGTTGCGGCTGATAAAAGTGGGAACCTGCCCCTGAGTGGCAGCCACCACCGCAGCTTCCGCCACCCTGATGGAAACCTCCGCTGAAGAGGTCTTCAAATGAGGCGCCGCCAGTTCTGGCATGCGGGCCTGCAGACCCGCCAAAAAATATGTTGAAAATGTCGCCGCCCATACCAAGATCGCGGAAAATGGAGCTGAAATCAGCATTGCGGAATATGTCCTCCTGGCTGTACCTCCGGTGAAATTCGCTTGAACCAAAGGTGTCGTACTGTTTTTTCTTCTCCGGATCGCTCAGTACGGCGTATGCCTCGTTAATCTCTTTGAATTTTTCTTCAGCAACCTTGTCGCCCTTGTTTTTGTCAGGGTGATATTTGACAGCCAGCTTTCTGAAAGCCTTTTTTATCTCTTCCTGTGATGCATTTTTTGATACACCAAGGACTTTGTAGTAATCTTTGTTTGTACCCATGATTCTTATACCGTTTTATCCCTTTTTAGCCATGCGTGCCCATGGCTGAATAAATACAATAATTATAGCTTTCGGAATGTCAACCTGATGACTATTGCTGAAAAAACATCTGCGGATATCGTCCTTTTTGCCCCGTCCGGGCCACCTCGCGAAGGGCCTGCCCGTAGCGGGCTTGAGATTATTACACAGGAGGCCCCTCAGGTTTTTTCCATGCTGTCAGAATTCTCCCTCAAATCCGAATCAGATTCACCCTTCCCGTGGCTTGCCGAAAGTGATGAGTTTCAGGCCCGGAGATTTTCCCGGCTGTTCCATTCAAGTTCTGTGAAGATGTTGTGGGCAGTCCGTGGTGGATACGGTATCCTCAGGTGGCTGGACAGGGTTGACTGGGACAGCCTGGTTGCTGCGGATGCACCTCTTGTGGCAGGGTTTAGTGATGTAACCTGCCTTCACGCCGCATTGAACCGTGTTGGCGTAAAGACGCTTCATGCCCCCATGCTATGTACATTGGAAAATACAGATGCCCTATCACGTAAGGCACTGTGGGACTTTCTTCTTAAAGGAATTTTGCCTGAACTTTCCGGAGATAGGATTGTTGCAGACGGTGGCACAGTCACAGGCAGGCTTGCTGGAGGAAATCTTGCCACCCTGTGTCATCTTGTTGGGACCCCCTGGGAGCCTCTATGGCAGGACTCTATCCTGTTACTCGAAGATGTCAATGAGCCTCTTTACCGGATTGACAGGATGCTTACCCATCTGCTCCAGAGTGGAAGGTTACGGAATGTCAACGGCATAGTGCTGGGAGAGTTCAGCAAGGCCGGGGCAGGGAACGGGGAGCTTGAAGCACTGTTTGAAGACCGTCTTGGTGGCCTGGGTGTGCCTGTTGCATCCGGTTTTCCTGCTGGGCATGGAAGCCGTAATATGCCCCTGATGCTTGGCGGTATATATGAGCTTGAGGCAGGGATTTTACGGCCCCTGGGCTCAAGCCTTTCCGATTAAAGATTCGCCGTCTTCAAGGTTTCCCAGGGATGGCCACAGGTCCCGGGTTGTCCTTGGAAAGACCACACAGTTTGTGCCAACCTTTGCATTTTCAGGCACCTCTGCCCTTTTACCGATCAGGGTAAGCCCTGCATAAAGGTGTTTGGGAAACTCCCTGTTGATTACAGAGGCATCCCCTATGCCTACAGAGGAATTTTCCCCAAAATAGACATACTTGTCACAAACCGTACGGTGTACCAGTGCGTTCTTTGCAATCCATGAGTTATGCATGATTACACTGTCCCGTACTGTTGCCCCCTTTTCCACTACTACCCCTGGAGAGAGTACGGAATTTTCCACATGGCCTGAGATTATGCATCCAGGCGCAAGTGCGGAGCTATTTACCGTGGCTCCTGGAAGTATGCGCGCCGGTTCCCTGTCGTACGGAAGCCCATCCGCCTCAACGTTGGTTACTATTCCCCAGCCCTCGGCATCAATACGGGCATTTGGGCGTATCATGTCCATATTGGTATCCCACAGGGAGCTTATGGTGCCTACATCCCGCCAGTAACCATTAAAAATATAGCTGTACAGCTCGCCGTCTGCCATTGCCTTTGGAATTACGTGATGGCCAAAATCCACCTCCCTGGTGGCTTTGAGGGATTCCAGAAGGTAAACGGTATCAAAGACATAAATACCCATTGATGCAAGGTTTGACCGGGCCTGTTCAGGCTTTTCCTCCCATTCAACAATGCGTCCGTGGCTGTCAATAATGCCTATTCCAAACTGGGAGGTCTGTTCCCAGGGCACTGTCATCATGGCAACTGTCACCTTTGCGCCAACTTCCCGGTGGTGGCGTACCATGTCCTTGTAGTCCATGAAGTAAATGTGATCTCCTGAAAGTATCAGTACATCCTGTGAGGGGCGGGCTTCTATGAAATCAATATTCTGGCGCACTGCATCAGCAGTGCCTTTGTACCAGTCAGAGTCCTTTTCCCCTGTGCGCGGCGGGAGAATTTTTACTCCCCGGGTCCTTCCAACAAAATCCCATGCAGAGCCGTCACCAATATGCCTCATGAGAGAGAGGGGTTTGTACTGCGTAAGTACAGCCACCTGGGTAAGGCCGGAGTTCATGACATTGGACAATGCAAAATCTATGATTCTGAAAATCCCTCCAAAGGGGACAGCAGGCTTTGCCCTTTCCTTTACAAGTATGTTAAGCCTGCTGCCAATTCCGCCTGCAAGAATCATTGCAAGTGTATCACGCATGGTGCAATTCCCCTCTGATGTGGATGGAACGATCTAGTGTCTACAGTTTATCACAAGGTAACAATTAAAAAAAGGGGATGCGCCTGTAAAGCCGCATCCCCTTACATCAGGAGGTGAAGGAGAGGGAGATTGAATGGCAGATGTTTAACAGCCTTCTACAGTCTGTGTCTGCTTGGTCTTGATGGTAACCTTTGCGCCATTTTCAGGAGCGAAGGGTTTCTCAGGCACTATTACTGCTATGCATCCCTTTTTACCCTTAACGATAATTGCGCCATTTTCAGTCTTTTCAAGGGCACTTATGTCATCACCTGCCTTTATGACAGCGGCAACCTTTGCCATGACCTTGCCGGTACCCTTTGCCTTGAGAATCACATCCTGTCCTTCCTTGAGCGAGAGCTTTTTGCCTGCCTCAAGGATTACTGCCCCTGTCACATCGTCTTTAACCGTGCAGTTTTTGGCATCCGTGCCTGCAAGCTGTGTGACACCGGCACAGACCTCATCGTGGTTTGAGGCTACGGAGGTAACATTGGCCTTGATCCTGGCAGCATAAACTGAACCTGCTGCTACTATAAGGGCGATACATAGTGCTGTAATGGTGGATAGATTCTTTTTCATGGTGTTCTCCTTTTTGGTGTTCTATTGAATGGAGGAGCTGCTTTGTGCCCAGATGCTCCAAGCAACTTTTCTGGTTATCTGGTTAATAGTGCCATTTGGCATTATCTTTTATGACATCCTTTGCAGCTTGTAGGACCGGTCTTTTCACCAGCCTTTTTCATTGCTGCATGGCATTTCTTGCATGTATTGTGAAAGAACTTGGACATCTTCTGGGCGCCACCGGCCTTTTCAAGTTCTTCCTGTATTGATGCACACATGCCATCTTCTGTTATTGCCTCTTGTGATTTGGCTTCTGTATGGCAAGCAGTACAGGTAAACTGGTCTGTATAGTGATATTTTGAAAATTTCTCCTTACCTAAAAGGTACTGGATGGCATGTTTTTCATGGGTAAAGCCTTTCACATCCTTTTTGTCAGCAGGCAGCCCCGGTATTGAGGGGCACTGCTTCTGGAGGTTGATGTCAACTGTTTCCGGTACCTTCTGCGCACCTTTAGTGGCATTGTCCGCTGCTGTTGAGCCATTGGGAAGGCACAGCATTGCAGTTGCACAAACAACAGTGATGAATCCGACCATTGTCTTGATACTTGTCTTTTTTTTCATGATGCTTCTCCTTTTTTCATTTTTTAGTTTCCGGCATGGGGATAAATCCCCGCTCTCTTTGTCAAACAAAATATCCACGCATGTCCTGAATAAAAAGCTGATATGGGGTGATGCATGGTACGGATGGGCTGGTATGCAGGGGCGATGTAGGGTGGTGTTTAAAGTAATTTCAGATGGTTATAGTGATGCTCTGAATGGTGGGGCTGGTGGAGCAGCTGGAAGATGATAAGGGGATGTAGCGTTTTGAGTGGGCAATGTGTTAAAATCAGGGATGGAAATACGAAATTATTCAAAGTCACTCCAAAACAAGACCATAGACCATGCTGAATAGATACGGTGAAAAGAGGAAACAGAAACATGAAGGTTGTTACCGCAGCACAGATGCAGGCGCTTGACAGAAAGACAATAGAGGAGATAGGAATTCACGGCCTGATACTCATGGAAAATGCAGGCAGGGGAACTGCCCAGGTCATTATGAGTCAATATCATGCCGAGCTTTCAGGCAGAGGCGCGCTCATCGTTGCAGGGCCTGGTAATAATGGCGGTGACGGATTTGTGATTGCCCGACACCTTGTGCAGGCAGGTTTCAGGGCAGAGGTTATCTGCCTTGCAGTGGAAGAAAAGTTTAAAGGAGATGCGCTTGTTAATCTTGAGATTATTAAACAGCTGCGCATTCCTCTTGCAGTTTGTGCCTCGGAAGAGACTCTGCTTGACAGGGGTGCATCCTTTGAAAATGCTGGTGTCATAGTGGATGCGCTTTTTGGTACCGGCCTTGGAAGACCCCTTGAGGGGCGGTTTGCCCGGGCTGTGCGGTACATGAACAGGAGCAATGCCCCGGTGGTAGCTGTTGATATTGCCTCCGGGCTTTCGGCAGATACAGGCCATGTGCTTGGCGTTGCTGTGAAAGCAGATATTACCTGCAGCATGGCCCTTCCTAAAATTGGTCATGTCACATGGCCCGGCTGTGACCATACCGGCAAGTTGCACGTTATTGATATTGGTATCCCTGACTTTTTAGTTGAGAATGCAGAAATAGAGTGTGTAGCAATGGGCCGACATGAATTTGCAGCCCTTTTAATGCCCCGTCCGAATGCAGGTCACAAGGGGACATTTGGTCACCTCCTTGTTATTGGAGGATCACAGGGGAAGACTGGTGCAGCCGCCCTTGCTGTGGCGGGGGGGCTCAGGTCCGGTGCCGGGCTTGTAACTGCTGTGTGTGCCAGATCATCCCGGACGGTCCTTGCAACCAAACTTACAGAGTCAATGACCCTGGGCGTCAGTGAAACTTCTGAAGGTACGCCGTCTGTAAGGGCTGTTGATGAGGTAATTTCCTTTGCAGAAAATAAAAAGGCCGCTGTTATAGGGCCTGGCCTAGGGCTGCTGCCGGAAACACAGGATTTCACCATAACAATAATCAAAGACCTGGATATGCCAGTGGTGGCAGATGCAGACGCCCTGACTGCAATGGCCTCCGAAATGGATATGTTCAGCACAGGAGATAATGACAATCTGATACTTACTCCACATCCGGGTGAAATGGCACGGTTAATGGGGTGCAGTGTTAGGGATGTACAGTCAGACCGTATTGGCTCTGCCCGCAGGCTGGCTGGCATTACTGGCGCAATAGTAGTGCTCAAGGGGGCAAGGACAGTGACTGCAGCGCCTGATGGCAGGACGTGCATAAATCTCACAGGTAATTCCGGCATGGGAAGCGGAGGAATGGGGGATGTGCTTTCCGGCATTATTGGTGCGCTTCTTGCACAAGGTTATAAACCGTGGGATGCTGCAAGGATCGGGGTGTGTGCCCACGGTCTTGCAGGAGATATGCTTGCATCAGCCAGGGGACCCTGGGGGTGGACTGCAGGGGATCTTGCCCGGTGGCTTCCACGGGTCTGGGGGAGCGCATCAAGGCAGGGAGGGAAATAAAGCGTTGCCTGCTGGTTTCCTGACTGAATATTAATGCCTAAATTGAGCGATTGTTCAGATTTGCTGCAGATCCGCGAAAGAGGGCTTCCTACTATAGTAGGCTATGTGGGAAGACCGATGACAAAGGAGATGCAGTGAAGCTGGCAATCCCACAGGGTTTCAAAACTGGAAAACTATAATTGGTCTAACTTCTTTAAATTTTATTAAAAAAATACTTTTCCAGATTGTATCTATTCAGCGTGATAATTGGTTTTATTTTGGAGTGACTATGAAGAATTTCGTAGTTTTTCTTGGCGAAGCGGAGCCAGAAAATCGTGTCTGTCTGAGCGTGGGACCAGCGAGTTTCGCGATTTTAGCGTAGCAAGCCTTAGAAAAACAAGAAATTATTCACCGGAACGGAAAAACAAGACCAATTATCAACCTTATAACATCAATACGCTGAACAGTTACTCCAGATTTTGAAACGCTCAATCTAGGATTGAATTAACAGGAGAAATGATATGAATCTTAAAGGGCTTTTTTTGATATTGAGTGTGCTTTTGGGCTGTTGGGCAGTGCAGGGCAAGGCATTTGCCGCTGGAGAGAAGATAATTTTTCTGCACCACTCAACCGGAGGCAATGTTTATGTGCAGGGTGAGGTTCCTAAGTGGCTATCTGAGTATGATCCAAGCCTAACTATTGAGGAGCGGGCGTATCCCACCAACGGTTATCCCTGGGCAAACTATCCTTATGATTACTGGAACCTGTGGATTAATGGGGCGTGTCAGCCTGGCAATCCCAACATGGAGTGCCTGGACAACCTGGCTGAAGAATACGACGTGGTGATATTCAAACACTGTTTCCCAGGTGCGGCAATTCTTCCTGATACAGGAACACCAGACGTTGGCTCCTCTCGAAAGAGCCTTGAAAACTACAAGTTGCAGTACCGTGCCCTGCGTAACGAGATGGACAAGTATCCTGAAACCACCTTTATTCTCTGGACTCTGGCGCCACTGCACAGGCTTGCAACAAATGCTGATCAGGCTTCAAGGGCATGGGAGTTTGTTCAGTGGGTCAAGAATGATTTTCTTACTGAAGATGGCAAGGACCATCCAAATATTTTTATATTTGATTTCTTTGGTATTGTTGCTGAAAAACGGCCTGATCCACCAGAAGGACAGCAGTATTGCCTGCGCTATGATTATGAACGGAGTCATTCCGGTTCAGATTCCCATCCCAATGAGCTGGCTAACAAAACAGCAGGTCCCCTGTTTGCCAGGTGCATCGTTGACGCAGTTGAAAAGCGCAAAAAAGCTGAAATCAAGGCTCGTGCATTTGGCAGTGTGATTCAGGATGCCAACTATGATCCTGCTGAAGACCACGATGGTGATGGGGATGTAGATGGGAAAAATGTTATGTAGGCTTTAGATAAGGGGAGTAATGCAGACTGACGAATGTCTTGCTGTGGTATCTTTGCATTATCATATACAGTAGGGCTGACAGGAATATTACTCCCTCTTTTGAGCAACTGCCTGGTCGTATGCCCTTAGAATGTCCGCCCTGCTCAAGATGCCGTCAATTTTTTTCGTATTACGGTTTGTAAGTATCACAAGCTCATCACTTCCTGCTTCTGCCATCCTCTGAAGGGCAGTGGCAAGTGACTCCCAGGGGTACACAACGTCCCGTTCTTCAACCAGGTCTTCGGCCCTTATAGGGCTGTTAAGCCCGAACTCAACCACAGCGGCCCTGACTTTCAAAGCAGGAATCACGCCAACATATTCGTCCTTATCATTTACCACAGGAAACGTGGAGTAAGGGGAGCGGGACATGATCTTTATGATCTCCCTTAACGGCATGTCCTTTTTTACAGGTTCAAAATGCATGGTGCTGTAGCGCTGAACAAGTTCATACACAGTAAGTCGGCTGAGAACACCAAGCAGAAAGTCTGCATGGTGAATTGGTGTATCATATCGGGTGGTAAGCTGTTTTTCGTATATGCCATGTTTGCTCTTTAACAGGAATGCAATGGTTGAGACCCAGACAGCCGGAAGCAGCAGGTCATAGTTTCCTGTCATCTCACTTACCATGATGACAGTGGAGAAGGGGGTACTTGCAGCAGATGCAAAGAATCCGGCCATGCCAACAATGACGTAGGCCTGGGGAAACGGAATCAACTGTGGCCATACGGTTTTTAGAAGCAGGCCCACTGCGCCACCCAATGCGCCTCCAATTACAACCGACGGGCCGAACACACCGCCGCTTCCGCCTGATGCAATGCTGAAGGAAGTGGTAAATACCTTTGCCACAGCAACCAGCAGCAGCATCTGTACCCCGATCTGCCCTTCCAGACCCTGTTGAAGAATGCCATAGCCAGTGTAAATGGCGTCTGGCAGGAAATATCCTACAATACCAGTAAGAAGTCCTCCTATTGCAGGTTTGATGTGCGGAAGAACAGGAAGTGCCTGGAACGCATCCCTTATTGCGTAAAATGTCCTTGCGTAGATTCCGGCAGCAAGGGCAACTATGACCGCAAGAATGGTATAGGGCAGCAGTTCTGTGGCATGTTCAAATGCCATGTAGGGAGTGGTAAAGAGTGTGCCAAATCCAAAGAACAGGGAGAATACGCAGTAGGCAATAACAGATGTGATTGCTGACGGGACGAGGAGCTCATACTCCATGTCAATGTCCCTGTAGAGGATTTCTGCGGCAAATATGGCACCTGCCAGGGGTGCGTGAAAGATTGAGCCGATACCTGCACTCATTCCTGCCATCATGAGTACCCGGCGTTCATGGACCGATAGGGCAAGTTTTTGTGCAATTACAGAGCCGAAACCTGCTCCAATCTGGGCAATTGGCCCTTCGCGCCCGCCAGATCCACCTGAGCCGATGGTTATTGCAGATGCTATGGTCTTTATAAGGGGGATACGGGCCCTGATTATGGCAGCCCTGAAATGATAGCCCTCAAGTGCTGCATCTGTTCCGTGCCCTTCTGCCTCAGGCGCAAAGGTGTATATCAGCCATCCGGAAATAAGACCTCCGATTGTTGGCACCACAATGAGCATCCAGCGGACAAATTCGGTTGTGGTGTGAGGAAATATAGAGTGTTCTCCACCAGGGCCCTCAGGTCTGTATCCAGCCAGGTAGTCCAGGAAAAAGGTGTGGGAAAAATCAAGGGCTGTATAGAACAGGACAGAACCAAGCCCTGCTATGATTCCAGTGGGAAGAGCAAGGATAAGGACACGCCTCATCCTTAACCACAATAGGGCCTCCTGGGATAACTGTTTGAATTTTTTCATCATGCCTTGAAACCCTGTCCGGATGTTTGTATCATCACAATAAGCAGCTTGTATCTATTCAGCGTGATAATTGGATTTGTTTTGGAGTGACTATGAAGAATTTCGTAGTTTTTCTTGGCGAAGCGGAGCCTGAAAATCGCGTCTGTCTGAGCGAGGAAGGAGCGAGTTTCGCGATTTTAGCGTAGCAAACCTTAGAAAAACTAGAAATTATTCACCGGAACGGAAAAACAAGATCAATTATCAACCTTAAAACATCAATACGCTGAACAGTTACAGCAGCTTAAGCATACAATGTATTAAGCCTATTGGCAAAACCGCTCTTTAAGCATGGAAACTCTTAAAAGTGAGGTTTCCAGCCTGGCGGTGCTTATCTTTTTGGATTTGCAAGCGTCATCAAGCACTTTCACAGTAGCCTTGATGAGTTCAGGGCTGTGGCACACAAGAAACATGTCGTGCCCTGCAACAAGTGCCCTAAGCGCAGATTCTTCAACACTTCCATACCTGGTAATTCCCCCCATCTCCAGGTCATCTGTCATGAGCACACCGTCAAAGCCCATCTGTTCTCTTAAAATCTTCTGGGCAATGATTGCTGAAAATGATGCGGGAACGTCCTTGTCAAGATGCTGGAAGATTACGTGAGAGGTCATCACACTGCTGACCCCGCTATTCACTGCATGCTGAAATGGCACGAGATTTTCCTGGATGGTTATTTGGTCAGCTTCCACCACCGGCCTGTGCATGTGAGGATCTTCCTGAACCAGACCTATTCCCGGGAAGTGCTTTGCCACTGCTGCTATGCCGTTTTCCTGAAGGGTATTTATATATACCGTGCCTGCTGCAGCCACATCAGAGGGATTGTCACCAAAACACCGGCCTTTAAGTACACCATCAGAGGCAGGGCCTGCCACGTCAAGCACCGGCGCCATGTTCATGTTTATGCCAACTTGCCTCAGCATCTCCGCGGTTTCAACGGCAAGTGCGGCAGTGGCTGTCTCAGGGTCAGGTGCTTCACCCGCCTCCTGTGCAGAGGGCAGTTTCTTCCAAAAGGGTTTGTTTAGCCTCTGAACCGTGCCACCCTCCTGGTCAACAGAGATAATTGGTGTTCCGATTCCAGCAGCCAGACACGCCTCTTTAAGGGATTCACAGAGGTTTTTAAGTGCTTCATGTCCCTTTTGTGCATTACGTTTAAATATTATAAAATTCCCTACACCATATTGCCTTATCAGTTTTGCTGTTTCCCTGTCCAGTGTGGTGCCTGGAATACCGGCGATGATAAGGGAACCACATGGATAATGAGTTTTTGTTGGCATAATGTTCTGATGGTTTAAGGTGCAATAGGGCTTTTATGCCTTCATGCTTTGTGTTGAAAGTGCAGTTTGGCTACACTATGGTTTTAAGACTGAACCTGCAAGAATGTCTATCAACAAAGTATCATGGATACTTGGTATATTGCAAAACATAACGGATTGATGACAGAGTGTTCCGGATAAGTGCAGGATCTTGTATCGTTAACAATGTTTGTATCTACTCAGCGTAGTAAATGGTCTTGTTTGGGAGTGACTCTGAATAATTTCGTAGTTTTTCTTGGCGAAGCGCAGCCATAAAATCGCGTTTGTCTGAGCGAGGTGCGAGCGAGTTTCGCGATTTTGGCGTAGCAAGCCTTGGAAAAACAAGACATTATTCACCGGAACGGAAAAACAAGACCATTTACGAACCATACCGTTAATACGCTGAACAGTTACCAATGTTTTACCTAGGTTTTAACAGCCAGGATGGTTACAGATGACAACTATTGAAGCAGTTTTTTTGGGTGTAGTACAGGGATTGACGGAATTTCTTCCTGTTTCAAGCTCCGGGCATCTTATACTTGCCGAGCATTTCATGGGCTTGGAAGATGTGCCTTTGGCATTCGATGTCATGCTGCACATGGGCACTCTGATTGCAGTGCTGCTCTTTTTCTGGAATGACTGGCTGAAGATGTTACTGTCTGTGTTTTCATCTGATAAGGACAGGGCTGTGCACAGGCGTCTTTTTCTGTTTCTTGTAGCCGGTACTGTGCCTGGTGCCCTGTTTGGGTATCTGCTTGAAGATTACGTTTCAACTGTACTGAGATCGCCGTGGGTGGTGGTCTGTACCCTCTCAGGTGTGGCTTTGCTGCTTGCCCTGTCTGAGCGTATTGCAGCCCATGTTCGGTCTGTTGAAGATATGAAACTTT
This sequence comes from Deltaproteobacteria bacterium, assembly GCA_015494395.1. Lineage (GTDB taxonomy): Bacteria > Desulfobacterota > Dissulfuribacteria > Dissulfuribacterales > QOAL01 > S144-17. The sequence goes on along the minus strand of WGBG01000069.1, from coordinate 20,375 downwards.
CTGATGCGCTGATTGTGGGAGTGTGTCAGGCACTTGCCGTTATTCCCGGCACATCCAGAAGCGGTATTACCATGACCGGTGCCATGTTTATGGGATTTACCCGGGCCGATGCTGCGAGATTTTCCTTTCTCCTGTCTGCACCCATAATTGCAGGCGCAGGCCTTTATGAGGGACTCAAGCTGTTTAAAGCAGGAACCGAAATGCCAGGCCAGGAGTATTTTGTGGGCTTTGCAGCATCAGTAATTTCAGGTTACGCTGTTATCGCATTTCTCATGCGCTATCTGAAACGTCACACATTCTATCCCTTTGTCATTTACAGGCTTGTCCTTGCTGCCGCAGTGGCAGGAGCACTTGTCTCAGGTCTGTAGCACAAGTTTAAAGTCAGTAAAAAAATAGTCAGACCTTATGTCTTTTTTGCCAATTTCATGACGGGTTAGCCAATGAATATGAAGATGAAATATATCAGCAGTTGTTATCCTGCCTTTTTTTTGACCTTCATGGTCCTGTTAATCCAGTGTGCATCAGTGAATGCAGCCACATGCTTTGGTGAAAGGGAGCGTTTAAGGCTGATCAAATCCCTGTCTCCAGTGGTGGTAGGGGTGAACAGCACAGTGATCAAGTCAGGGCAGGTTACGGCATCCGCCATGGACAAGGGCTCTGGCTCAGGTTTTGTCGTAGATTCAAAGGGCAATGTGGTTACGCTGGGAAGGGTGATAGCAGACAGGCATAATGTTGAGGTTGTGCTCTGGGACGGGACCACATGGCCGGCAATTTTCAGAGGAGAAGATAGCGAGACCGGGATTGCGCTGCTGTCTGTTCAGGCGCCTGAAAAGGTGCTTCGGTCACTGAGAGGCGTAAGGTTTGCCGGTGATGCTGTGACCGGTCAGGATGTTATTGCAATGGGAAGGGTGGCAGGAGGTGAGATGCTCATGGTATCCCAGGCACTTGTAAGCTGTGCCAGGCGTACCCTGGTTACGGTGACCGGCTCGCTTCTTTATGATGTTGTCCAGACAGACAGGCCCTTGGTCAAGGTAATGGATGGCGGCCCGATGTTTGACAATCAGGGCAGGGTCATTGCCATGAGTGCATCATTATTTATCAGGGATGGTGAAAGTCCTTCAGGATATGGCATTCCTGCGCCCACTGTAAGGTGGGTGGCAGAAGGGCTTATAGAAAAAGGTGTTGTAGAGCGGGCATGGTTAGGGGCAGGCCTTGTCTCCATTACCCCTTCTCTTTCAAGTTTCCTTGGTTTACCTGTTTCAAACGGTGCATTGATTACTGAAGTGGTACCTGGGGGCCCTGCAGAAAAGGCAGGGCTTAAGGGTTCTGAAAAGAGCCTGTGTCTTGGTAACAGGGTCTATCCGGTTGGCGGTGACATAATCGTAGGGCTTGGAAAGAGTCAGATAAGAAGCGATGCCGATGTGATAAGGAAGCTAAAGCAGTTTAAGCCTGGTGATACAACCCTGATCACAATTTACAGGGGTAGCAGGCTCATGAAGCTTAAGATAAAACTTGGGAGACGAAAATAGTTTAAACCTAGATTGAGCGATTGTCGGATTTGCTGCAGATCCGCGAAAGAGGAATTCCCATAATAGTCGGCTATATGGGGATTCCTCTGACAAAGGAGATGCAGCAAATACGGCAATCCCGAAGGGTTTCAAAATCTGGAAAGCTATAATCGACATAACTCCTTTTAATTTCATTGAAAAAATAATTTTCCAGATTTTGAAACGCTCAATCTAGGTTAAAGTATGCATCCATTCACTAACTTTAAACCAGATTATTTCCATACCCATACAGGCCCCTTGTCCTTGGAAGGAGGGGGTTCAGATGCTGCGTGATATTCAGGCTCCTTTTGAGCCTGGATGGCTGGAGCGGTGTGCCTGGAAGTTTCGCTGTTTTCTCCCTTCCAGCTTGCTGGCCACAACCAGGAAAACCAGCCGGTCCGGGATGTTTTGCTGCTGGATGATACGGTTTTGGTGTTCTGCTCTGCATGAGACAGACTCGATGCTGTAGCCGGCTCTCCGGTAACTGGCTCTGATGAAGCAGTCAAGTCGGGTTCTGTGCCTGGTGTTTCCGGATCCGGTATGTTTTCTGCCTCTTTGATTGATTCTTCCGCTGATTTATCAACCGAATATTCAACTGAATTTTCAGCATGATCCACTTCATCCTCGCCGGCTTTTTCAGCCTTGTTGACAATAGTTTCTGTTTCTTTAAGCTCCTTTGCCTCTTCCTCCAGGATATCATTCGTATCGTCTTCTATTGCCGTTTCAGTATCCGGGGCTGCTGTTTCCGTCTCATGCATTGCCTCATGTGCCTGATTTTCCAGAGATGATGGAGACTCAGGAGAAGGAATTCCGGTTACCGTATGCTGTGAAGGCGGCAGAGACGCCAGGGACATAAAGTCAGTATTTTGGGTATCAGGCGTGACATCAGCAGTTTCCAGCTCCTCTATGTCTTTTGGAACAGGATAAGGCAGTTTGTCCGGAGGAACCGGTGCAGGAATCTTGCCGGATTCTCTCCCAGCCTCTTCCTTATCGCTTGACTCAGGCAATATCCACGAAAGCCAGCCGCCTTCCTCCTCTTTGGTGGTTGATGTCTTCTCAGTCCTTACAACCTCTGAATCGTCATATTCCGGTGGATAGTCAGCGGCCCAGCTTTCATCATCTTCAGTTTTTGCCGCATTTTTTACAGGTTTCCTGGCTGAAAGATCATCCTCATAAACAGGCGGATAATCAGGCTGCCAGTTATCATCCTCCTCTTCATCCTCAGTGGACGCAACTTCCGGTGTTGTTTCAGCAGTTTCTTCTGAATTCCCGGCAGTCTCAGTCATATCAGTTTCTGTTCCAGAATTTGCCTCTTCGGGAACTTTGTCAATTGGAGAGGCGGTTCCTTTAAGATTTTCAGGAGTTTCCCTGTAAAGGAGGTCGGGGTGAATCCTTGCAATACGCAGGGCTTCATCGTCCAGAACCGGTTTTGATGACCCTTCAACGGCATTTATAGTATCTGTAATGCTTGCAAGCACCGCCCGCTGGTTTTCAATATCTGAAATTTTTTGGGATATTATCAGGGAGTATCTGCCTGTCTCAGGCACAATGGCATCCAGTGTTGCAGGTGTTATTTCCCATGCTGCAACCGGTGTGTCCGAGCCTGATGCCTCAAGCCGCAGGTTAATTGCAACCTTCTCCCCGGCATGGCTGACTATTTTTCCTCTTACAATAAAGTCGGCTTTGTTGCCGTCCTGGGAGGCACCGGCAGGAATTACCTCAAGCTGCTCTGTTCCAAGACGGCTGATCAGCATCTGCTGTATGGCATTGCCCAGATATGCGAATTTTCCTGCCTTTGACGTATCAAGGGGTAGTACTGTAACGCTGGGTTTTCCTGCAATGGCAGGGCACGACAGGGACGTTAAGAGGAAAATTAAGCCAGTCGTAAAAATAAGGAGGTTTTGAAAGAGCTTTTTGGTCAAAATGCCAGTGAATAAATTTATGATGCCGTCTGTTTTATGAGATAGGTGAAGCATTATGCAGCGGCTCCTCCTGTTTCCTTGGCCTTTGCCTTTTTGATTGCAGCCCGGGGTTTCATGAGTTTCATCTTTTTCATCTTTTCAATCAGTGTGGTCCTGTTCATCTTCAAGAGTTTTGCCGCGCGATTTTTAACCCCGTTGGTCCTTTCAAGTGCCTGAAGGATAAGCGTCTTTTCAAACTGTTCAACTGCTTCACTGAGGGAAAGGCCATCTTCAGGCAGTATCGCAGGTGGTTCAGAAGATTTTGGGATTGGAACATGCCCTGATTTCCTCAGAATGGTTTCAGGTATGTCTGCTATGGTAATGGTTGGGCCATTTGCAAGTATTACTAGGCGTTCCACAATGTTCTCAAGCTCCCTGACATTGCCTGGCCAGTCGTAAGATTCAAGCATCATCAGGGCATTTTCATCAATGGATTTTACATCAGTGCCCTTTGAGAATTTTTTCAGGAAGTGGTTTACCAGGAGCGGAATATCACCCTTGCGCTCTCTTAGCGGAGGGAGGTGAATTGGTATGACATTAAGCCTGTAATAGAGGTCCTCCCTGAATGTCCCCTTGTTGACTGCCTCTTCAAGGTCAATGTTGGTGGCCGCCACCACCCGGATGTCAACATTGATGGTTTTGACGCCGCCAACACGCTCAAAGCAGCGTTCCTGCAGAACTCTCAGCAGTTTCACCTGAAGGGATGGGCTCATCTCCCCAATTTCATCCAGGAATATGGTGCCCTTGTTGGCAAGCTCAAAACGACCTATTCGTGTGCGGATTGCGTGGGTAAATGCCCCTTTTTCATGCCCGAAAAGTTCACTTTCAAGGAGCTCTTCAGGAATTGCCGCACAGTTTATTGGTACAAAAGGCTTGGTTTTCCTGCCGCTTGCATAATGAATGGCATGGGCAATCAGTTCCTTGCCTGTGCCGCTCTCTCCGGTAATAAGAACGGTACTGTCTGTGTGGGCAACCTTGTCAACAAGCTTGAATACCTTTTTTATGGATTCACTCTGCCCGACTATACGATCATAGCTGTATCTGTTCTGAAGCTCTTCCCGTAGAGATTTGTTTTCTCTTTTAAGGTCCCTTACCTCAAGGGCTTTTTCTATTATGACTACAACTTCGCTTGGTTTGATGGGCTTGCTGAGATAGTCAAATGCACCCATCCGAAGGGCTTCAACAGCCCCTTCAATAGAGCCGAAACCCGTTATCATTATACAGATGGTGTCAGGGCTGTTGTTTTTGATGTACTTCAACACCTCCATGCCATTCTTTCTTGGCATGGCAATATCTGTTAGTACAATATCGTAAAAACGGGTATTTATGAGTTCGATGGCTTCCTGGCCGTCTGTGGCCTGATCCACAGCGAAACCCTTGTATTTGAGGATTTCACTCATGGTTGTCCTTATATCAGGGACATCATCGACGACTAGGACAGTTTCGTTTCGCATCGGTTTTCCAGGAAGTGCCCTGCGGATTAAAAGCCCAGGGATTTTAATGAACCAGGTTTGTATTGGCAGAAATTAAAGCAATCATCTGCCATGTCACAGGTAAAATAATTAAGTGGTGGTGGTCTGTCAATGAATTTGTGACATTTTTTTGACGCTTTTGCAGGTTCCTGGATTGAGTGATTGCTGTTGAAATCCTCAAGGCAGTCTGGCACAAAAAAAGGGGAGCCGGCAAAATGCCGGCTCCCCTCTTGAGCCGCAATCAGGAAGTCTTAGACTTCTTCTACTGTGATTGCGCCTACAGGGCAAACCTCTACACAGGTTTCGCAGCCCAGACAGTCATCTGGCCTGGCGATAACGGGCTTGTCATCCTCAAAGTCATAAACCTCTGCGGGACATGCGTTTACGCATTCCTCGTCGCCCTGGCACTTGTCAAAATCGATTGTGATCTGAAACATGGCTTTCCTCCTTGGTTATTTTAGCCGTGAGGCCAATTAGAGCAAATAAACAGTAAACTCATATAGACCAGAACACGGCGGGTTGTCAACCTGTTTTTTGAATGGTTATTCATTATTTTGCACAGACCTGAAGGCACGGGCTGCATTTACCATGTTTTCCCCCCATCTTTCGTTGCCAAGTGCGTGAATATGGGTATAGGTGCCGAAAACATTTCGCACTGCTATTCCTTCAAGGCGGTGCTGAAATCCATGCCCGCGCTTCACCATGCACGTAAACTTTTCCTCTTGTTGGTCTTCAGCCGCAGCGTCTGGCCGCTCTGGCACAGAGTAGTGGAATTCATGCCCTTTAAGAGTTGTTCCGGCACTGAAAAAAGCGTTATCTTCTGTTACTTCCAGTATTGTGTAGCCGTGTCCTGCAGGCTTTGGCTGTACCCTGAAATTCCAGTCAATGATACCGGTCATGGGCCAGGTTCTGCCCTGCCATATAATATTCTTACCAAGATACATTAACCCACCGCATTCAGCATAAACCGGCAGCCCTGCCTCAGCCCGCCTGCGCAGTGAAGTTCGAAAGCCTTCATTATTTGCCAGGCGTTCCGCCTGTGTTTCAGGAAATCCCCCCCCAATATAGATGGCATCTACTTCATCAGGGACAAAAGAATCTGATGTGGAGTCAAGGAAGATGAGCCTTGCGCCTGCCCTCTCAATGGCTTCCAGGTTTTCCGGATAGTAGAATTGAAAGGCGCTGTCCCGTATTATGCCAACGCAGGGCTTTTCAGGCCGGGAGTCTGCTTCCTTTGTGGTATCTGTCAACTTTTCCTTTGAGGCAGAAATTTGGGAAATGTCAGGGCCTTTAATGCCTTCTGCAGCAATTCCCATTATACGTTCAATGTCAAGTGAGTCCCTGACCTTAGCGGCAAGATTATCAAGAAGCTCAGCGACCCTGGAATGTTCATCTGCAGGGGTCAGACCCAGATGCCGCATGGGGAGCGGATCCTGTTTCATGCGGTAAATAGCACCAATAACAGGAATGTCTGTGTAATATTCAATGCTTCTTGTGATTATATCTTCATGTCTTGGCCTTGCTATGTGATTCAGTATAACACCTGCTATCCTTACGTCAGGATCAAAACCTGCACACCCTGCAACCACTGCTGCTGTTGTCCTTGTGACCTTGGTACAGTCAATCACCAGAAGCACAGGGAGGTACAGCCACTTGGCAAGTTCTGCCGTGCTGCAGCTTCCGTGAATGTCAACCCCGTCATGGAGTCCCCGGTTGCCCTCAACGATGCTGATGGAGCCTTCAGGCTCCCTTTTCATAAAAGATGCCTCTATTATCCCCCTGTCCATGAGATACGGGTCAAGGTTATAACAGTGGTGTCGGGCAGCCATTGCCATCCAGCGGGCATCAATGTAGTCCGGCCCTTTTTTGAAGGGCACAACGGTTCTGTTTTCCAGGGTAAGTGCCCGGATTAGACCCAGGGTTGCGATTGTCTTTCCAGCACCGCCCTTGACCGCAGCTATCATGATGCCCGGGCGTCTTCGCTGAAATTTTGTCTCAGGATTACTGGTTTCCATGTCCTGTTGCTCTAGACTGACTCGTTATGAAAAATTATCTTCCAAGCATGCGCCTGCATTCTGCAGCATAGTTGTTGCACTGCTGGTCATCGGGAAACTTGCTTAAAATATCCAGTGCCTCTTCAAATCTTGAGAGGTTCATTAGGCTTATCCCCATGCACGAGTGAATCTGGGGATTGTCTGGATAGTGCCTTGCGCCCTCCTGCAGTATATCAACCGAACCTGTAAAATCCCTCTGCTTCTGGCGGATTACTCCAAGTCCAAGGTACGCCTTGCTGTCCGGGGCATATTCAAGTGCCTTATTGAAAAGGTACTCTGCTGTCTGTTCCTTTTGCGGAATCTCCGGGTTTGCAGCATAATCGCCAAAAGCAAATGTCATACCTAGCCTTGCAAGAAAATCGGCATGAAACGGGTAGAGTGCTGTAATGTCAACCGGTTTTATTTCTCTTGCATACTGGGGCAGGCCCCTGTGCCAGGCACTTCTTAACATGCGTCCAAAGGTGAGCACGTCTTCCTTTGAGATTTTGGGATCAGTCTCAAAATACATTATATCTTCGATTCGCTTTAGCCAGATATCATCGCTTAAGGATGCTGCCTTCCTCCATGTATTGTAGAGAGCAGTTCCAGGGAACAGGTCAAGGATGTAGAAGATGGCGCTAAGGGGCCTGATTCTGTCCATGAGTTTTATGGATGCCCTTATGGTCTTTCTGGTTTCTCCCGGGGCGCCATAGATAAAGTAAGCCCTTGGAAGTATGCCATAGGCGGTACAGAGGCTGAACGCCCGTTCAGCATCCTGGTCCTTTATCTTCTTGTTGTAGATTGCCCTTATCTTTTGAGATCCGCTTTCCACTCCGAAGCTTATCTGGAGACACCCGGCACGCCTCATCCAGTAGAGCATCTTTTCTGTTATGCAGTTTACCCTGGAGATGGCAACCCATGTTATGTCAATCTCCCGATCAATAATCTTGCGGCATATCTCAACAACCCGATCCTCCTTTACAGTAAATGTGTCATCAGAAACATAAAAATGGTTGACCCCTTTCCGGTTCAGTAACTCCAGCTGGTCAACGAAATAGTCAGGTGAGTGGAACCTTACCTTCCTCTTCCAGAAGGCAGGGGAGCCGCAGAAGGTGCAGTTCCAGGGGCAGCCCCGGGAAGATACCACGTGCTGAAAGGTGAAGTGCCTGGCAGGGTTTGGCAGGGTGTCTATATCTTCAATAAATTCCCTAGACGGGGTGCTCAGAATTTTGTTTTCATCTCTGTAAACAAGTCCGTTTATTGATTCAATATTCCGGGAATAGGGATTTGTTATAAAATCAAGTAGTTGTGTAAAGGTGACTTCGCCTTCTCCCCTGATTATGTAGTCTATTTCAGGGAAGTGTTCCATGAGATGACGGTAGAGAAAAGTTGCCCCTGGGCCTCCGAAAACCACCGGGGTATCAGGAAGAAGCTCCTTGGCTATCCGGGCTATTTCTATCCCGCCCCACCGGTTGGCATGCATTATGGAAATGCCCACAAGGTCAGGCCTGTGTTGAAGGAACATCTCCCTGATTTCATGGGGCCTGGCGTTTATGTCGTGCCAGTTAAGGATGGCGCAGTCATGGCCAAGCTCCTTCAGCAGCGCGCCGATATAGTAGAGCCCTATGGGCACCACCTTGATGTCATAATCTACGACCCGTTGGTCAAGGCAATAGGGATTTATTAAAAATATTCGCATGATAACTGATAGCGTTCAATGAAGGTTGGTTCATAATCAAATGTCTGGTTCATAGGGATATTACACCTTCATGCTGGGTTTTCACAGTGATTTGTTATCAGGGTTTGCCACAGCCATAAGTATCTTGACAGGTGCACACAAGTAATCTATACATAGAAAGCTCTGAATGGCCATTCATATAAGCAGGAGTCTCATGTCCTGCCTGATGACTGACGGATATGAAAGCCTGGTTATGGCTTGTTTTCAGCACCTGCCTGCCTGTATTTCATTCTGGCAGAAGCTGGGGAACAGTGTGGTTGTCATCTCAAGGGTGTGCCTTTCAGAGAATTCACCCTGGATGCTGTAAAGCGTGCAGGGTTTTCACAGGAGGAGTCCGTGGGGAGCGGAGAAAAGAAACTTACAGAACTGCTTGAGCAGAAAAAGGGCAAGATCGTTGAGGAGTGGATCAGGAGAATTCACCACACCTATCCTGACGAGACAGCAAACTTTCTCAAAGAGGAAAAGAACGAGTTTGCCAATCCCATAGGCGCTTCAATTCAGCAAAGTGTGTGGCCGCTTTATGACGAAATTATCTCTGGCCACGATTCTGACAACCTATATAAATGTCTGGACTACCTTATCCGCGTCCGTGCAGTGCAGGATTTCACTCCTACGGCTGCTGTGGCAGTGGTCTCTTTTCTGAAGGACATAATGCGGGAGGAACTTCTTGAGACCATTGAAGAACAGGGGCTGTACAGGGAATATCTTGCCCTGGAGAGCAGGATTGATAACGCTGTTATGGCAGCGTTTGATGTCTTCATGAGGTGCAGGGAGAGGGTTTGGGAAGTCAGACATAATGATATTACACAACGGCCCTTTGTGCTTTCAGGGGGCATGTGTGCTTCTTACATGCTCAGGCGTGGCAAGAAGCACCTGGAGAAAATGAAGTGTGGCAAGAACCCAAGTCTAAACTGAAGCGAGGTGTGAGGTAATGGGCATCATTGTATCCCTAGGTGCAGTTTTGGCGATTATGGTAGTAGCATGGATAGGAGGCTCAATATCAGGCCTTCAACCCATCTTCGGGGTTCTGGTACCTTACGCTGCCTTTGCAGTATTCCTGGTCGGATTCTGCAGAAAGGTGGTGGACTGGGCCAAATCACCAGTACCATTCCGAATTCCTACTACCGCAGGACAGGAAGTCAGTCTTCCTTGGATCAAGTCGGCCAAGCTGGATAACCCCAGCACGACAGCCGGCGTAATCGGGCGCATGTTCCTGGAGGTGTTCTGTTTCCGTTCACTTTTCAGGAACACAAGGGCAGACCTGAGATCAGGCTACCTTTACTACAGCCCCTCAAAGTGGCTATGGCTCTTTGCCATAGGCTTCCACTATGCGTTCCTTATTATAGCCTTGAGACATCTGAGGCTCTTTGTTCATCCGATTCCAGGCTTTGTAGAGACACTGGATGCAGTTGACGGAATGTTCCAGATAGGAATTCCGCCAATCTACCTGACAGACCTTCTCTTTGTCGGTGCTGTAACTGCACTGCTCTGCCGCCGTCTGTTTCTCTCCAAAGTCAGGTTTATTTCCCTTCCTGCAGACTACTTCCCGCTCTTCCTGCTTCTCGGTATCGGGATTACCGGTCTGCTTATGAGGTTTGTGTTCAGGGTGGATATCGTCTCGGTTAAACAGCTTGCAAACGGGCTGGCCAGCCTGCATCCCACAGTTCCTGACAACATAGGTTCCATCTTCTTTGTGCATGTGGCACTTGTGAGCACCCTGTTTGCTTACTTCCCGTTCAGCAAGCTCATGCACATGGGCGGCGTATTCATGAGCCCCACAAGGAACCTGGCCAACACCAACAGGATGGAGCGTCATGAGAATCCCTGGTGGACACCGCCTAAATTCCACACATATGCGGAATACGAGGATATGTACAGGGATCTTATGAAAGAAGCTGGCTTACCACTTGAAAGGGAGTAAGGATTGATATCATGGCAAAGGAATTAACACCTCAAGAAATGCTGCGGATAGATCTCAGTCCTCCCACACAGGACTGGATGGATATCCCGGTAGAGATTAAACCGGGTATATACTGTTATCCTGCCAAGCCGGAAAAGCTGGAGATTGTGGGCATGCCCAATCCCCACGAATGGAACCCGCTTGACGAGGACTGGAACCTTCCGGAAGGTTGGAAGGAAACCTTCCTGGAAGGAATGCGGGAGAGGCTGGACAAGCATCGTACCTTCAAGATCTTCATGGATATATGTGTCCGTTGTGGTGCATGCGCTGACAAGTGTCACTTCTTCCTGGGGTCCGGTGACCCCAAGAACATGCCTGTTGTCAGGGGTGAGCTGATAAGGTCGGTTTACCGTGGAGAGTTCACCAAAGCCGGGCAGATATTGGGACGCCTGGCTGGTGGACGCAAGCTCACGGAAGATGTACTCAAGGAAATTTGGTCATACATGTTCCAGTGTACAGAGTGCCGCCGTTGCTCTCTCTTCTGTCCCTATGGCATAGATACTGCGGAGATCACCATTATTGGCCGCGAGCTTCTGAACCTCCTGGGCCTTAACATTAACTGGATTCAGGAGCCTGTGGCAAACTGTTACGAGACCGGTAACCACCTTGGTCTCCTGCCCCATACATTCGTACAGAATATCGAATTCCTCCTTATGGACATTGAGGAGTATGTAGGCGTCAAGATCGAGCCATCCTTTAACAGAAAGGGGGCCGAGATACTCTTTATTACCCCGTCTGGTGACGTATTTGCTGAGCCAGGTATCTATACCCTTATGGGCTACCTCATGATTTTTGAGCATATTGGCCTTGATTATACCTGGAGCACATACGCCTGTGAGGGTGGTAACTTCGGTTTCTTTACCTCCCTTGAGATGGCTCAGAGGCTTAATGCCAAGATGTATCACGAGGCAGAAAGGCTTGGCGTAAAGTGGATTCTCGGTGGTGAGTGCGGTCACATGTGGCGCGTTGTTCACCAGTACATGAACACATTCAACAAACCGGTTCCCACAATGGAGGAGCCTGTATCCCCCATTACAGGCACCAAGTTTGAAAATGCAAAGTCTCTGAAGATGGTCCACATGTCAGAGTTCACCGCTGACCTTATCAAGCACGGCAAGCTGAATCTGGACCCGAGCAGAAATGATCACTACAAGGTCACCTTCCACGATTCCTGTAATCCGTCCAGGGGTATGGGAATGTTTGAGGAACCTCGTTACGTTATCAAGAACGTATGTAACCACTTCTACGAAATGCCTGAAAATACGATACGCGAGCAGACATTCTGCTGCGGCAGTGGTTCTGGTCTGAATGCAGGTGAGAATATGGAGCTCAGGCTTCGCGGTGGACTTCCAAGGGCTAATGCTGCCAAGTATGTCCATGAGAAGTACGGAGTGAACATGCTGGCCAATGTATGTGCAATTGACAGGGCGGTATTGCCTGCTTCAATGGAATACTGGTGTCCGGACATGCAGGTTGCCGGCGTATCCGAGCTTGTGGCCAATGCCCTTATTATGGAGGGTGAGGGACCACGCACCATGAACCTCAGGGGCGAGGAAATACCTGGCATGGCACCTGCTGAGGAGGAATCGGAGGGAACTGAAGATGTATGATACAGGAAAAGTCATAACCGGACTGGTCATATTCGTAGGTATATTCACCTTCGCCTTCTGGTACACCACCGGGACAGCCGCACCGCGGCCAGAGCCAAAGCTCGACACACCCGAGATCCAGAAGATGGCCAAGAAACAGTGTATAGAAGATACGCAGTTCATGATTACCACCCACATGCAGCTCCTCAATAAATTGAGAGATCAAGCCTTGAGGGATGGTAACAGGTGGTACGTGAACAGCAAGGGTGAGAAGGTATGGATCAGCCTTCAGAATACCTGTCTGAAGTGTCATTCCAACAAGAAAGATTTCTGTGACAAGTGCCACAACTACGCAGGCGTTGACCCATACTGCTGGGACTGTCATATTGATCCGAACAGGAGTGAGTTATGAGCATGGACAGAAGAGAATTTTTAAAAGCTGCAGGGTTATCGGCTGTAGCAGGTCTGGGGGCCAAGGGCGCCTTTGACCTGTTCATGCCCGGCGATGTTGATGCTTCTGAACATGAAGGGCATTCCGAGCACGGAGAGGGCCATGGCGGTGTGGCTGAGGCAGGTCCCAAGGTCAGACTGGCGATGGCAATAGATGTCCTACAGCTTAAAGATCATTCAAAAGTAGATAAGATCAGGGCTGCATGTGATAATGCGCATAATATTCCTCACTGGGACAGCAAGGATGATGAGATAAAGTGGATTTGGGAAGACGAGTATGAGCATGTATTCCCGGACACTCACAATGAGTATCTTGCTGACGAGGTAAGGGAGCTTCCTTTCCTCCTAATGTGCAACCACTGTGACGACCCTCCTTGTGCCAGGGTTTGTCCGGTTGAGGCCACATTCAAACGCCCAGACGGCATTGTTGCACAGGACTACCACAGGTGCATTGGCTGCCGTTTCTGCATGGCTGCGTGTCCTTACGGATCCAGGAGTTTCAACTGGTTTGACCCACGCATTCCACTCAAGGCAGAGGGCAGGAAACTTAATCCTCGCTTCCCCACCCGTATGAGAGGTGTTGTGGAGAAGTGCAACTTCTGTGTTGAGAGACTGGCAGAGGGCAAGAAGCCAGCATGTGTTGAGGCGTGTCCGGATGTCATGATTTTTGGTAATCTGGCAGATCCGAACTCCAATATACGCAAGGTGCTTCGTGAGCGCGTGTCCCTGAGACGTAAGCTTGAACTCGGGACCAAACCATCAGTATTCTACTTAGTGTAGGGAGAGGTTGTCATGATTGAGAGGGCCTTAAAAGGATCACCAAAGTACTGGGGCTGGGTATTCTTCCTGCTGGCGGTTATTTCAGTGGGATTCATGTGTTACCTGTACCAGCTCAAGAATGGTCTCGGGATCACAGGCATGAGCCGTGACATCTCCTGGGGCGTTTATATTGCACAGTTTACCTATTTCGTCGGTGTGGCTGCGGGAGCTGTCATGCTGGTGATACCAAAATATCTTCACCACTATCAGAAATATGCCAAGATAGTTGTTTTTGGAGAGTTTATTGCAATTGCAGCGGTAACCATGTGCCTGCTCTTTATCATTGTCGATATCGGGCAACCCATGAGGATGTTGAATGTACTGCTTCATCCAACACCGCATTCAATGCTCTTTTATGACATGATTGTTCTCAATGGTTATCTGGCCATTAACATAATTGTCGGTTACAACACACTTCTTGCAGACAAGAAGGGGCTTCCCTGTCCAGGCTGGGTAAAGCCATTTATCTATCTGTCAATACCCTGGGCTATCAGTATCCATACTGTTACAGCATTCCTGTACGCTGGTGTCCCTGGACGCCACCTGTGGCTCACTGCTGTTATGGCTCCCAGGTTCCTGGCATCAGCTTTTGCCGCTGGTCCTTCCCTGCTTATAATGCTTCTTCTTTTCGTGCAGAAGGTCAGCAAGTTCAGGGTTGATCCTGAGGCAATTCAGTCAGTTGCCAAGACTGTATGCTATGCAATGATCGTGAACGTGTTCCTAATGTTCATGGAGTTCTTCACTGCATATTACAGCCACATACCAGGCCATATCGCGCCTCTTGAATACCTCTTCTTTGGCCTTCACGGGCATGATTCACTTGTTGGCTTCATGAGATTCTCCATGCTGGCTGGCTTTGTAGGGATCGGTATCCTTCTCGTTCCTGCGCTTCGCAGGCAGAATGGATGGCTTATTGCCGGTGTTGCATCAGTATTCATTGCAACCCTCATCGACAAGGGTGTTGGTCTTGTAATTGGAGGTTTTATACCAAACCCATTTGAGACCATCACTGAGTACAGTGCCACCATGCCTGAGATAATGATAGCAATTTCAATCTGGGCTGTTGGTGCTCTGGTATTGACTATTCTCTACAAGTTAGCCCTTTCAGTAAGGGAGGAACAGCAGATAGCATAGTTTTGCCATTAGCATTTGACTGTATCAAGCCCGCTTGCAAACGCAGCGGGCTTTTTTGCGTAGTGAATCATCCGTTTTTGCCGTGAAATTCACAAATCATGGCATCTTTCATCTCTTCGATCTCCCTGCTGTACATTGCCGCTGGAAGTGACTGTCCGCACCCCGTGCAGACTACTGTTGCCCCAGCTCATCTGCCCTTTATTTCTGCTGGCTCACCGCAGAACTTGCATTGAAGTGTGTGGCTGGCGAGTTGCTTCTTTTGGGTTTTCTCCATATCAGTGTCCTTTTTGTTGTAATTAAATGAAAAAGCTATCTGTCTCTGCCTGTTTATGTTAAGAATAGGCGGTCAGTCATGGAATTTGTTTGGGTTTCATGTTATTTTTATCAGTCAATCATAACTAAACCATGAATATATCAGGAGGCAATATGTCAGAAAATAAAGGCAGCACAGAAATGCTGGCCGCAGTTGAAAAGGAAGTTCAGGAAAATCCCCAGTCAGTGGTGGCACTACACAGGCTTGCGCTTGTATATGCACGTTTGGAACGGTTCGATGATGCAATTAATATCTTCAAGAAGGCCCTTGAGATAGATCCCTTTTCCTTTGAACTCAGGGTCAATCTTGGAAGTCTCTACTTTCAGACAGGAAAAATTCAGGAGGGCATAGAACAAAACAAGGAGGCGCTTAAAAGCCATCCCGGTTCTGCAGAGGCAATGGCAAATATTGGAGCTGCATATCTGCACCTTGGCAAGTGGGAGGATGCCGCTAAATATCTGCAGATGGCCCTTGAAAAGAATCCTGACATGGTCCCTGCCCTTACAAGCCTTTCTACAGTGCTTGTTGAGCTGGACCGTCTTGATGAGGCAATAGATGCTGCTCGTAAGGCTGTTAGCCTTGCCCCTCGCTTTGGTGTAGCGCATAACAACCTTGCCGTAGCCCTCTACTACAAGGGCAAGTACAAAGAGGCTTCAGAGGCGGTCAAAGAGGCAAAGAAGTACAAATATCCTGTTCATCCGGAGTTTGACAAGAAGCTGGCAGACAAGCTTTCAGAGACCTACGCATAGGAGCCCGCAATGGCAAGAGGTCTTGATTCCATAAAGCCCTTGTGTCCTTTCTGTGATGAGCCGCTTAAAAGGCCCCGCGAAATGGAACCGGCCCGGCTTGGAGACTTTGGATATGGCAGGTGTGATGGTTGCGGGGCGGTGTATGTTCATGACGTCACCGGTTTCAACCTCGGCGCAGCCCTTGTGGAGGCTCTCGGTTTCGCCTGTAATGATAACTGGGATATGGCCTGGGATCTTTTGCCGGATGAAGATTATCAGGATGTTCTTATTGAACATTATGATGTTGTGTCCCATCGCATTTATCCTTCGGGTCATGATAATCAGGGTTCCAGGGTTCGTGGCGCTCTCAGTTTTATCCGGCTCCTGGATGATGTGCGTGAACTGACAGATGAGGGTGTTAAACAGCGCATGGAGGAGAGTGCAGAGCCAGCGCAGCCCCTTAAAGTGTTATCGGGTACTGGAGCTTCCGGTAAGAAAATCCGCTTTTCAAAGCGTGATGTTCAGGACGCCGTGGCCAAGCGTGACATGTCCAGGTTAATTGCCATGGCAATACGTGATTCCCTGGTGCTCAGGAAGATCCAACGGCTCATATATGCAGCGGATGAGGAAACCAAGTGGAATGCGGTACTCATGCTTGGAGGGGTCGCTGGTGCCCTTGCTAAATCCCAGCCCAGGGTCGTAGGAGACCTTGTTCGAAGGATGCTGTATGCAGCTAATGATTCTGCAGCGGCAAGTTGGGGCACCATTGAAGTGGTTGGTGAGATAATCCGCCATCAGCCTGCTGTTTATGGTTCCTTTGTTCGTCACATACTAGGGCTTATGTCTGATAAGCCGTCCATACCGGCTATCCTCTGGGCGCTTGGAAGGATTGGAGAGCTTTATCCCAAGCTTGTCAAGAGTGCGTCCTTTTTTCCGCTTCTGGATCTCCTTGAGTCAGAAGAGCCAGAAGTCAGGGGCCTGGCGGTTTGGGCACTTGGCAGGATGAAATCAAAAGAGGCGCTTAATGCATGCCGCAGGCTCTGCAGTGATGAACAGGAGCTTTCCATGTTTGATGGGATGGTGACCAGACATACTACAGTTGGAGAGTTAGCCCTTGAGGCTGTTAATCATATTGAAGATAATGAGGCCAGGCCTAAACAGGCCGAGGCTACAGGAGGTAATATGCAGGAAACAGGTAATCAGCAAACCGGTCCGGACACCCGGGAAGGTGCTGTTCAGGGTGAAAATCCCAGGGTGATACAGGCAAGAACAATGTATCAGGAGGCAGACATACTGAAAAACCGGGGGCAGTCCCTCGATGCCCTGGATAAATTTGAGCAGGTCCTTGCCATTTTTGACGAGGAGGGCTGCGCCTATGAGGTTGCTAACGTGTGTGAGAAAATCGGCGACCTGCACATCATGCGGGGCAACTTCCAGGCAGCCCTTTCACCTTATCAGAGGACACTTGCAATATGCGAAAAGCATGAGGATAAGGTAAGTACGGTAATTATCCTTGAAAAAATTATAGATGTTTACAGGCAGCTTAAAGAGTGGGAAAAGGTGCTTCCGTACTATTTCAGGGCCCTGGAGCTTGTTGAGGAGCTCAGGGAGGTTAAACGCTCTGCACTGTTCCTGGCAGGAATTGCCGATGTATATGAGCGTCTTGGAAGGCTGGAGGATGCCCTGGATGGCTATACCCTGTCCGAGAAGCTTTATCGTAACATGGGCGCACGGGAGAAGGCAGATCTCCTTGCCGATGGAATCAAGCAGCTTAAGGCAAGAATAGAGGCTGAAAAATAGGTGAAAACAGTTATGCGCAGGACGGTTCAGGCTTGGCTTCACCGTCCTGCGTATTTGTGAATTTTAACAAGGATACTGCATCACGAATCATTTTCCGACAAAAGAACCGCGGCGACGGGCCAGCGTTTCTTGCAAAGCTTTGGATTAATGCTTTCTGACATCAGGTAGAGTTCCTTCTGTACAGGGGCGAGCTTGATTGTAGGGTAGGAGACACCCGGGTTAAAGCTTGAGAGGCGGCAGACATGGCCCTTGCCGTCAATTTCTGTTGGGACACCATAGGTTCTGCAGTTCACTGGTCTTGCTGCATAGGCAATGCATGTGTCATTGTCATCAAGCAGCGGACACCTGATCCTTATCCTGCTGATGTCAAGCTGTTTCTTAATCATTTCATCCCACTCTTTCATTACCTTCTGGGCATTTTTCAACGCTTTGCGCCTGAGTTTGCGCGGCAGAGTTCGAAATACGCTCAACAGGTAGTATCCTTCAACAAGGGATACGTCAAAGGCGGCATGGCAGCAGTCAGAACAGCCTTTCTTGCATTTTACCTCTTTAGGGTACTCTCCTGCTATTTGCGACGCTGTTCTGTCTATTGTATCGTATAGTGCCTGAAGTCTGGTAAACATTTTATTGGCCTCTGAGTGACATTATGTATTTAATGTCCATGTTATTTTTAAGCGAAAATATCTCAAACCAGGTGAAACTGAAAGTTTAAGACAAGAGAAGGCATGACTGTTTGCCTTTATCTTTCAGCTTCCGACTTTTAGCTTTGAGCTAACTTTCATGCCAGGAGGGGGCTAACCCCATGCCATGAAAGTTTAGAAAGGAGACAGTACAATTACTACACAAAACAATTCTAATCCAACACAGGGTTCGTGCAAGAGGTGTGGCACATGTTGTTCCAGCGGCGGTCCTGCCCTCCACATGGACGATATTGAACTGGTAACTGAGGGAAAACTCCTTCCTGTTCAGCTGATTACCCATCGCAAGGGTGAGCCTGCCTGGGATCCTGCGAAGGGTGAGTTGATTTCTCTACCGCAGGAGATGATAAAGATAAGGACTGTTGAGGGGGGAAGGGCGTGTATGCTTTATAATGCCACAGCCAAGGCATGCAGCATATATGAGCATCGGCCAGTTGAATGTGAAGCCCTCAAGTGCTGGGATACTGCAGACATTGAGGCGATGTTTTTGAAAGATCTCTTGACTCGAAGGGCGCTTTTCAACCGCTCAGGTACCTTGATGCAGTTGGTGGAAGCCTATGAGAAGGCGATTCCTGTTGAGGACATACTCTTTTTCTCCAGCGCATCGGTCAGTCAAGAGCCTGAGGACAGGGCAAGGGCTGCGGAACACATGGAGCTTGTTGCGAGGATCGATTCCCAGTTTCGAGAGCAGGCGTGCAAGACCCTTGGACTGGGGAAGGATGACCTGCTGTTCTACTTCGGAAGCCCGGCAGCAGATATCTTTGAACGTGTAAAGAAAATGCAGGAGAAATAAAAAAAGCCCTCTTTTGGAGGGCTTTTTTTGTTGCTATTTAACAGCTCGCTGCGTAATTAATCATCACCGCCAAACTGTTCTTTCTCAGTCTTGCCGAAACCTGGAACACCGTACATTGTGGTGCTGCCAGATGAGAAGAACTCCAGTTTCCCTTCGTTAACAAGGGCATTTGCAGCCTTCTTGATCTCTCTTGGTTTTGCATCGGGATCAGCCTTGTAGAGATCCTTGATGTACATCTTGGACTTGTGGGCTGCCTTTTTAGTGGCGAATGCCAAGACCTTTTCTTTGAGTTCGTCGATATTAACTGCCATGACGTTACTCCTCCAGTATTAGAAGTTGTCGGTATGTACACTCCACTTGAACTGTGTAGTGGTGTGATAGGTATCGTAAGCGAGGCGGTAATCGTCAATGGACTTCTCGGTGAAGGGAATGTCACATTTCTCGTAGAAGCGCTCCCAGCCAATGCGCTCTGCCCACTCGCCAATACGCTCGTACTTACGTGCGTCAGAAGCGTAAACCTCGATGATCTTCTTGATAACCTTTGTGGTTGAAGGCCAACGAGGAGGCTCATTGGGGATGTAAGGAATAACCAGCTTGGAGAACTTGGGTGCGCTTACCCTGTTGGAGATCTTACCACCAACCAGGATTGCAATGCCGTCACCATCCATGTCGGCAAGAGGCATGGCAGGACACATGGTGTAGCAGTTACCGCAGAACATACAGCGATCTTCCTTGACGCGGACTGTCTTCTTTTTCTCGCCGTCAATCTCTACTGTAGCTGGCTTGATGGCTCCCAGAGGACATGCAGCAACTGCCAGCGGAATTTCGCAAACACCTGTAATACGGTCGTCCTCAATAAATGGAGGCTTACGGTGTACGCCAAGGATAGCGATGTCTGAACAGTGAACAGCACCACACATGTTGAGGCAGCATGCCAGAGCGATGCGGACCTGTGCAGGAAGTTTATGGCTTCCGAAGTAGTCAAATACCTCGTCCATAACTGCTTTGACAACACCTGATGCGTCAGTAGCAGGTGTGTGGCAGTGTACCCAACCCTGGGTGTGAACGATGTTTGTAACGCCAGCGCCGGTTCCGCCTACGGGGAACTTGTAGGAACCTCCGGGGAACTTGCGTCCCAAGAGGTCGTCCTTCAGGGCGCGCATCTTATCTTCGCTGTCAACTGTGAACTCTATGTTGTTACGGGTTGTCCAGCGAACTGAACCTTCAGAGTACTTGTCAGCGATTTCACAGATCTCGCGGATAGTGTCAGTAGTGATGAGACGGGGAGATGCACAGCGAACTGCATAGCATACGTCGCCTGTTTCGCTCTCGTACTTGAT
>WGBG01000068.1 GCA_015494395.1 Deltaproteobacteria bacterium | reverse complement strand
TTGGAGACGGCCAGGGTGCAGGAGGCGTCACCTTTGGCTCAACTCCTGCAACAATCACCTCCTGGACGGATACGGAAATTGTCTGCGTTGCGCCTGCACATGACCCTGGAAAGGTTGCTGTTACAGTGACCAGTGACCGTGGAGAACAGGCCAGCACATCATTTGTTTACTATGATTCCAATGCTGTGATTCTCGAGGCGGCTTTGCTGCCGGATACCGGGCAGGAGAAATGCTATAGCGCCAGCGGAGAAATAACCTGTCCTTCCCAGGGTGAGCCTTTTTATGGACAGGACGCCCAGTACACCGGCACTCCTCCTTCATACACCAAGCTTGATGCCAGTGGAAACGCCCTTCCTGACAGCGCAACTGAATGGGTCATGGTGCGTGATAACGTAACCGGCCTGATATGGGAGGTGAAGAGCAGTAACTCTACTTCCATCCATGCCAACAGGGCTTTACCGTGGTGTAACACTAATCCTGCTACCAATGGCGGTAATGCTGGCTGCTGTGAGGGCTATGGTTACACTACCGAAGATTTCATACAGTCATTAAATGATGAGGCCTTTGGGGGTTACAGCGACTGGCGAATGCCCTCAATGTCTGAACTTGCAACGCTCATGAACCATAAACAGTATAAGGCGTTTGATCCCGATTACTTCCCCAACATGAATAACTACTACTGGTCATCCAACACCTATGGCGATTATCCATCGCAGGCCTGGCATATTAAGGATACTGGTGCAGTCGGTCAATCTGACAAAACTAATAACGGCTGGAAATATACAATTGCTGTGCGTGGTGGGGTGGCAAAGGCTTCCAGCCGTTTCATAGACAATGGCAACGGCACGGTGACTGACACCCAAAACTGTCTGACCTGGCAGAAGAAAGCCATTGATATCAACAGCGATGGAACTCTTGATGCCAGTGATAAGGTAACCTGGGAACAGGCCCTTGCGGCTGCTGAAAATCTTGTTTCTGGCGGGCATGATGACTGGCGGCTTCCCAATCGCAAGGAATTGCAGTCTCTCATGGATTATTCCCGTTCAGGTTTTTTCATGGATACCGGATTTTTCCCGGAATTTTCCGAACCCTATTACTGGAGCGACACAACGGCCACCTATGCCTCGCAGGCCTGGATAGTGAGTTTTAACCGGGCTTATGGTGTATATGCTACATCCAAGACCTCGATCTTCTATGTCCTGGCAGTACGCAATGTCCAATGTAATGCTGCAATTTCATCCCTGTCTCCTGATTCCGGCTTTGGTGCCAGCCCGGTTGTTATAAACGGCTCTGGCTTCGGAGACAGTCAGGGCACAGGGAGTGTTACCTTCGGTGCTCTGCCTGCACAAATCGTATCCTGGTCAGACACGGAAATTACCTGTATCCCACCATCTCATGTTGTTGGTGCGGTGCCGGTTGAAGTGATAAATTTTGCTGGCAAATCTGCATCAGCCTCTTATACATACCTGAACGCACCTCCAGTTATTTCCCAGGGTGAATCAGTAACAGTAACAATGAGTGAGGACAGTGTCCCGACCCCGTTCTCCCTGACTCTTGATGCCTCGGATCCTGAGGGCGACCAACTGACCTGGAGTGTTATGGGGCAGCCTGTCCACGGCACTGCTTCTATTGCACCAACAGGAAACAGCGTGGATGTCAACTATAGCCCTGCTGTCAATTATCACGGACAGGACAGTTTTACCTGCAGGGTAAGCGATGGCAATGGCGGTGAGGATACAGTAACTGTCCATGTTGATGTTGTTAATGCAGTGGTTCAGCAGGAAATTGATCAGGCAGTCGGTGAGGCTGTAACTGCAGCACAGCAGCAATGCGATCAGGAAATATCAAGCCGTGAGGAGACCATTGATGAGCTTGATACCACCATCCTTTACTTGCAAATGGGTGATTTTGACCTTGATTCAGATGTTGATGCACAAGACCTTTCTGTTTTCAGCAACAATTTCGGTAAAACAGAAATTGATAATGACAATGATGGGGACGGATATGCTGAAATTGATGGTGATTGTGACGATGATGACCAGGCAGTGAACCCTGGAGCAGAGGAAATACCTGCGGACGGGATTGATAACAACTGTGATGGGCAGGTGGATGAGGGAAATGAGAATTATACCTGATGGAGCAAATCATAACCATCCCCCAGAATAAATCGCGTTCAGGGCGGAGTCCCTTCTGATTTTTTGATTGGTAAAAAATTCTTCATGAGAAAAATATTTCCCATGATATTTTTTCCTTGAATCGGCAAAAGTGACAGAAAAATATTTTTTGGAACGATTTATTTCTATAAAAATATGCCTTTGGTAATGGTATATTTTTTGCGAATATCTTTTCAATATAAGTAATGTCTTAACACATATTTTTCTTCGAACTCTTCATAAGCAATTGATGTCTGAACATTTGCTTAGCCGGAGTTTTTTGCCGGTATCAAGGAGACGATCATGAAAAAGACCGCCCCTTTTACCCAGCACAACTACCTTCTGACTGCGTGTATTTTCCTTCTTTTGTTCTGTATATTTCCCCTTGCAGTCATGGCAGATGTGAACGTATGCCTTGTCTCGCCCATAGGGACAGAGGTGTATCGCTCCGGGGATACCATGACCATTTCCTGGCGGGCTACAAACACTCCTCCCTGTGCATGGCAGGTAGCTTTTTATTACAAGTGGTCCGGGTCTTCTACCGAACACTTTATTGATGTTGTCTCTTACAGCAGCACAGGTACATACAACTGGGAAGTGCCTTATGTTGATACCAAGTCCTATTTGCAGATCATGGTAAAGCTGCTGACTGACGGAAACGGAATATGTGACAGCGCCACAAGCAATTCAGTCATAATTTTTCCAGCCTCTGCTCCAAGCACCCTATATCTTTCAAACCCTCAACCCAATCCATGCGACAACCGTGAAATAATACTCAGCGCAGGGGACAGTTATGAAATTACATGGGACGTGACAGGCTGCATGTGGAATTCTCCTTTCCTGAATATCTACTATGCTACTGAATACAGCCTGCCTGAAGGTTATAACTGGCAGAAAATTACTCCCTATGGTGTCAATTGTGCCAACGGAAGCTTTACATGGACTGTGCCAAATGTGGATACCGCCAATGCCAGGATCAAGCTGGAATGGAATGGCCATGAGGCAACCCACATCTATCCGTTCACCATCACCCCTAATCCCGTAAATCACTGTCCTATGGCTGATGCGGGAGATGACCAGACTGTTAACGAGTTTGACACGGTTTACCTGGATGGCAGTGGAAGCAGTGATCCTGAAGGTGATGATATCAGCTACCACTGGGAGTTTGTTAATCCTGACGGTTTTTATGAGAGCGGAATCACGATACATAATGCCAATTCCAGCATGGCGTATTTTACAGCCCCGAATGTGCCGGTTGAGGTAGATATTGAAGTCAAACTCACGGTGAATGCCACATCCGGATGTGACGGCTCTCCTGATGAGGATATTACAACAGTGACTGTAAGGCCTCTGTCACCCCATCTTTCACACTTTTCCCCGCTGGAAGGATGGTTCAAGACACCGGTTACTCTCTATGGGGAGAACCTGGGGGGCAGTCACGTTTATATGGATGATACAGAGGTATGGCACTCTGCCATTCCTCTTGAAGATGATAATTCATTTACCTTCTTCCTGCCGGATTTTGATCTGGGTTCAATGCATATCACTGTGGGTACGTCCACCCATCCCACGCCTTTTCACATTATAGATGTGCCGTACCAGTGGAACTGGGGCTTCCAGTTTCATAATCCCGGCGAGTATCTGCTTTCGTGGCATGATTATGAAAGGTGTTTCGGACACGATGCGGTAACATGGAAACTTGTTTGCTGTGACTGGGATGGCCTTTTCTGTCGTCGTGCCTGTCATGACCCGATAGCCCAGGCAATTTTCGACAGTTATGTTGAAAATCTGGCATGGCCTGGAACCTGCTGGGGTATGAGTGTCACAAGTCTTAAATTTATGTACGGAGATCTGGAACTGCCTTTCGGCGCTTATGATACAGTGCGGGACCTGGTATGGAATAACCTTGATCCTGACAGCGGTATTACACGGGAAATTCGCCATAACCATATAAGCCAGATATCCGCGGAGGTAATCGGTTATTTGATAGACCATCTTGCTGATACTCCATACATGCATCTTGAACGTGTCATGGCGGATACTGACAACTGGCGTGACAAATCATCACCGGATTATCATCCAGGCGTTATATGTATTCAGCATGTGGTTCCCGGGACATTTGACAGTTTCAGTGGACATACCATGGTCCCTGATCATGTTGAAGAGGTATCGCCCAATGTGTATCGCATATATGTATACGATTCCAACAGGGAAGAGTTCTCAACCAGCAGGGACAATACAGACAGCAGCGAATATGCACGCATAACTGATTTTGATAACTATCCGTACATCACTGTGGATGCCAGAAGCTACCCGCAGACATGGAGTTTTGACATGGGAAGTGGTGATGTATGGGAGGCCAGCACTGATTATAATCTCAGGATTTCCACAGAACACACTGAGATGGATATTCCGTTCTACGGTCTTTATTATTTCCCTGCCTCGGTTTCCGTGCGGGATAATTATACATTTCCGTTAAGTGGTCGCGGTATAGGCATGATTCTATTTGGCAGCGCTGACAGTGGCATTGTAGAGGATGACGGGGACCGGCTGGGATATGATAAATCAGGCAAGTTGCATTTTGAGATTGCAAACGGTATCCCGCTTACTCCTTTTGGAGACGGAACATTCCATGATCAGGAATTTTATGTCCTGCCTGATGGAGACTACAATGTCGAGATATACGGCCTCAATGATAACGGTTCATATGACTGGAAGTGCATAAACCGGGGAACCATGACTGCGGTTCATGCCAGTTCGGAAAAGGGCGGCAGTGATTTACTTGCCATAGGCCGGGGAAATTCATACCTCCACATGACTACAAATGAAGATGGAAAGATCGTCTCCCTGAAGATGGTAAAGAGTCTGGAGAAAGGGAGACGTTCCTTGCAGCGTGTCTTTGAAATTCTGGATCTTCCGCTGGAGGTGGGAGGTAGCGTACGGTTCAGGGTCACCCCTGATTTGAAATCCCTTGTATATGAAAATACGAGTAACAAGGAAATTGTTCTGCACACGAAGTTCACCCAGGCACAGCTCGGGCCGCAGCCTGAGCCTCCGGAACAACCGGCAGATATTGATGACATTGTCCTTATGACAAAACATACGGTTAGTCCAGGGACTGCGGTGGTGATTACGCCAATCCAGTGGGACAATCTCTCCAGTTCCGATGTCAGTGAGCAGGTCTTTCTTTCCGGAGAGCTTCCTGACTGCCTGGGTGATTTCAATTATGATGGAGACTCGGATGGTGGTGATATAGCTGCATTTGCAGCAGCATTCAGCCAGAATGCGTTTGAGGCAGACCTTGATGCGAATGGAGATGTAAACGGGTCTGATGTCCAGATAATGGCATCTCACTTTGCCAACTGTGACAGGTGATTAACATGTACATTGTGCGTATCTGTTCGGCGTAGTAATCATTAGCTGACCTTTTCCCGATCCTGTGGACACCCGGTGAGGCGGCAAATTTAATATATGCCGCCTCGTCTTCTGACGGGCTTTTGTAGCCCAACATTTAGTGCAAACATTGCTGGCTATAAGGTTAACCATATTGACCTTGAACTCACTAGTATATCCCTCTTCTCCTCGAAACCATGTCAGTCCTCCTGACGCTGTTGTAGCATTTTTTCGCACTGTTCACAATTTCAGGGGCGGGTCATACTACCCGATAATTCAAACCATTCCTTTACGGAAAAAGGTTACCAATAGGTTACCAAAAAGAAAAAGGGGTTACGGCTCATTTACCGTAACCCCTTGAAATTACTGGCGGGCAGTGCGGGATTCGAACCCACGGCCTTTGGCTCCGGAGGCCAACGCTCTATCCAGCTGAGCTAACTGCCCGAAATGTAATATTTTTTAATTGTATCAGTAACACAATTAACTGGCAAAAGGATTGAACACTTGGCTGGATTTATTGCGCATCCACCAAACAATTTCCTGATAAGTATATTAAACCGCTTATCAAGTCAACAACGCATTGTCACCTGTTAAAGCTTTGAAACGATCTCGTTCATTGCCTTTACGGTTGGCTGGTCATCACCGCTTTCCATGAAGACCTTTCCCAAGTCCCCTGCCCGTGCCACATCAGGATCAAGGGGTATTGCACCAAGATAGGGAACACCTGTCTCCTTTGCGAGTTTTTCTCCTGCACCAGAGCCAAAGATATCAACTACGTCTTTACATTTCGGGCAGGCAAACCCGCTCATGTTTTCAATGATACCGGCAATGGGATTCCCTACCTTGTTGCAGAATGTAATAGAACGGCGCACGTCATCAATTGCCACGCCCTGGGGGGTTGTTACCACCACCGCCTTGGCATCATCACCGAGTATCTGAAGGACAGAAAGCGGCTCATCACCTGTACCAGGCGGGCAGTCCACCACCAGATAATCAAGGTTACCCCATGCGACTTCTTCAACAAACTGTTTTATCAGGCTCCCCTTTACCGGCCCTCTCCAGATTACCGCCTCGTTTTCATCAGGGAGCAGAAAGCCAAGAGACATGACCTTAAGATTTTCATTCCACTTTACAGGTATGAGCCAGGGCTCCTTGAGTTTCGCACGCTGCCCCTTAAGTCCGATAAGGCGGGGGATACTTGGACCATGAACGTCAACATCAAGCAGGCCCACCTTCTTGCCCTGCCTGGCAAGGGCAACGGCGATGTTTGCTGCCACAGTGCTCTTGCCAACGCCTCCCTTGCCGGAAAGCACAACCAGCTTGTTTTTTATATGATCAAGGCACGCCTTGTCTTCAGGGGGATTTCCCTTTGTCTTGCATCCTTCCACGGAACATGAACTGCACTTGCTACTCATCTCTCAATTCTCCATATCTCCAGTATGACCGGGGTTGACCTTATGGCACCCATCTTGGCACGAGGTTTACAAATCAATTTAAGGTCATGCCCGGCATGAGGCAGGTTAAAACTGCAAAGCCAAAACACATTGCCTGCCAAGTCTCAAATTTCGAAAGGGTTATAACCCTATAACTGCACTTTAACAACCATTAATTGCATAAAATCAGGCTTTATCCAATGGCCACCCCCTTTAAGTTCTTGCTCTTGGAACCATGTAAGTGTATCAAGGAGATGCAAAAGGTGGTGCCTTTGGGCCCGGAATATACAGGTCCCTACAAGTCCGATAAATTCAACTCTGCGATGAAAACTGAAAATATCAAACCTGACCATTATTATCTGTTATTTCTTTTCACAATGCTCATATATGCCCTGGCCTGGTATCTGGCTGCCACCCGGGGATTAAACTGCACCCTTGAGGGTGAGTCGGGCATGACTGCCAGAGAGTTTCTCCGTACAGGTGACTGGACGGTAAATCACATGAATGGCCGGCCGGATTATGACAAACCCTCGTTCTTCTACTGGCTCATTGCCCTTGCCTCACTCTTTACCGGTTCTGTCTCGGAACTTGCTGTACGCATCCCGTCTCTCCTGTCTTCAGCATGCATAATGGCAATGTTCCGGCTTTACAGGCGTGACCAGGTAAGTAAAAATCTGCGATTTGCGCTTCCGGCTGTTGCGGCTTTTATCTTCATATCAAGCCCAAAGGTCTTCTGGATGACCCAGGTTGGAAGGATTGACATGACGCTCAACATGCTCTGTTTTGCAACAGTAAGCTCATTTGTCCTGTACATGCGAGAGACCCTTCCGACACCAAGAAAGACCCTGTTTTACTGGGGCTTCTTTGTTGCATCAGGAGTGGCGGTACTCACCAAGGGCCCGGTTGGTGTCCTTATCAGCTGGCCTCCTGTTTTCCTGTTTCTTATATTGAAAAAAAACTGGCGGGAACTCAGGCGCTTTTTTCTTGGACCAGGAATTATTCTGTTTATGCTAATTACCCTGCCCTGGTATCTGAACGTATGCATCTCCACAGACTGGGAATTTTTCCGGCATTTTTTCCTGGAAGAAAGTGTCTCAAGGTTTGGCAATCTTTTCAAAGGCATTGAATTCAAGCAGTTCAACCACTCTGCCAGGGGCATCTATCTTGTCTATTTTCTCACTGGCTTTTTCCCGTGGAGTTTAATTTTACCTGTGGCTGCCTGGCTTTTCCTGAGAAAAAACATACAAGAGTCCTGGCAGAAACGATTCAAACCCACCATGACGCACAGGGTCATGTTTCTATACACAGGCTGGATTTTCCTATTCTTCTCCCTATGCGGAGTTAAGAGAAGTGATTACATACTTCCTCTCTATCCTGCCGCTACCCTTGTCACAGCAGATTTCCTGATACGGCTGTTTGAATCTGAAAAAAACATATACAGGCAGATCTTTGAAAAGATATCAGTGGCGCTTTCCTGGATTCTTGCAATCGTCTGTATTGTGGCATCAGCCCTTTCTGTCGCATTAATTTCAGAAACGGTTCAGCATGCTGTCTCCCCACTGCTACCTCCGAGGCTGGGGGGGCATCTGGAATGGTTTGGGAACCATTATCTTTCTGTGATATTTACAACACTCCTTGCCTTTTTTACTGTCTCAATCTATTGGTTGGTCTTTAGACGCAGCAAATATTCTTCATCAGATGCATGGTCCAAATTCATGCGCCTTGCCTGCATGATAACCGCAACCTGGATGATTGCAGCAGGAGCAGTACTGCCATTCATCTATTACTGCAAGGATATGAGGGCATGGTGTGAAAAGATAGACCATATTATAGGCAGCTCTCCTGTTTACACCTATCACTTCTGGGATGAAGAGTGCGCATTTTATCTTGACAGGCCCCAAATTGCCCAGATACCGCTGAATATATTGAAAGAACTTTTGACCCGGAATCACAGGCGGGTATTCATCCTGGTAAGGGAGAAAAACTTGAGGCAAATAGACCAGGCGGGCATAAGGATACCCTGGATGCTTAAGCCAAAGGAGAAAGCATGGAGGAGGCTGTATCTGCTTTCTAACGAACAGGAATAATTGCCTGATACATGACGATGGGTGTGGTCAGGCAACTCTGAAAACGGGGTTTCAAGAATCATGTCTTTTAACAATCGCAAAGCCGACTTGTCCCGTATGTGGGCGAGACAACTGAAACAGGAGTTTGATACCATTACCTGGAATTACAGGATTGGACTCCTGGCTCCCGGTTTTGACATATCCAGTTCAAAAACCAGGTACGGTTCATGGAATCCCCATGATTGCACCATTGAAATAAGTGAACACCTTATCAGAAACTTTTCCTGGGACGTTGTGCTTAACGTGCTGAAACATGAAATGGCTCACCAGATCTGTTCACAGATCTTCAAGGTCCCGAATGATGGTCACGGGGAGTTATTTCATCGTGCCTGTGACATGATTGGCCTGGATCCTGCATTCCGAAGCGCTTCCGGAGACTTGCCAGAGGGCATAAAATGTGTCGACAATCCAGGCCCGGAAACCAGAGAGGCCAGGCGCTTTACTGAAAAAATCAGAAAACTCCTTGCGCTTGCACAGTCGTCCAATGAGCATGAGGCCAACCTTGCCATGGCAAAGGCATCAGAGCTCATGGACAAATACAACCTGCGCATAGCAAGGGAGGACAACCGAAAAGGTTATGGGAATATAATCATAAATCACAAGAAGAAACGTATCGAACGCCACCAGAGGAAGATTGCCCAGATACTTCGGGATTTCTTCTATGTGGATATTGTTTATTCCTGCATGTATGACCCTGAACTTGATACAGAACACAAGGTTATAGACATCATGGGTAAGAGGGAAAATGTAGAGATTGCAGAATTTGTTTACCATTTCCTTGAACGAAAAATCAGGGAGCTGTGGAAGGCTAACAGGAAGAAATTCAAGGGCAATGGAATGCGTGCAAGGAACAGCTATTATTACGGACTGCTTGAGGGATTTTACAAAAAAATGGAAGAGCAGAACAGAAATACACGCATGGCTGCAAATCTCCAGGGAAGGGGCACAACAAGTGCTCTGGTGGTTGCCTCTGACGCAGAGCTTAACCGTTTTGTTTCAAGGCGTTATCCAAGGCTTTCAAAATACTCCGCCTCAAAGGTCAAAATCTACATGGACAGCTACCAGCAGGGGGTTTCAGACGGTAAAAAAATTACTATACACAGCCCTCTGCACTCACATGACGGGGCAAAAGGCATTGCCATTGAAAAGTAACCCGAGTTGATTTTCAGGGTGCATTTTTAACTGAAGTCAGCGGATGTACCGATTAGAATCATAGGCTATGGCTGCAGGTTTTTTGCAGATAAACTCAGGCATTATGCTCAATAGATGAAAAATATTACAGGAATCCCCAAAAGGCACCTCTTAATGACAGCAATATGCGTTGCTGCAATCTCGCTCTTCGTGTGTTTTAAGTACAAATTCAAACACGAAAAGCAAACCCCTTCAGATAGCTCTCATACGCTGCCAGAACTCAAACTTTTTTATCCAACACATAACGATTCAATCAAGACTTCTTCCTCAAGCCACAAGGGACAAAACGAATCATCACCCTCCCTTCATATTCCTTTCAGGCATCCTGCTTCTTCCAGTAATTCCATGGACATCATAGAAGGGGAATGGCAGTTAAGATTTTCATCCTCCACTGAACTGGACAAGTTTATGCGGGAAATTGAGGGCATGGATGGTGTGTCTGTTTTAGACACCAATTATGCCCTGGGTATGTTACGGATCGCATGCAGGGATGGGGCAATGCTTGAAAGAATCATGACTACAAGCAGGGCAAGGCCAGTTGAAGCCGGGGCAAATCACTGGTTCAAGGCACCGTCTGCCTCCCCTGCCCCATCAGGCGATACCATAACCCCATTCCTCAGTCCGGTTAATACCGGGACATTATCTGCGCTTGGCTTAAACACCCCTGACGCACTCTGGGGAAAAGACGTCACGGTTGCCCTTGTTGATTCCGGCATCTCCGGAACCGTGCTTATTGATCCTTCCCGTATTACATCCATAGATCTTGTAAGCTCACCGGAAGAACAAATCGAACTCTCTCCGCACGGCAGCATCATGGCATCAGTTATAGCAGGTGAGAGCGAAATAACTCCAGGAATTGCTCCTGAAGTCTCGCTTGTTGATGTACGGGTGCTTGATGCCGAGGCAAAGGGCGATGGATTTACCATTGCCAGGGGAATTATCGCGGCAGTGGAGTCAGGGGCAGATATTATAAACTTAAGCCTTGGAAGCATGGGGGATGACATGGCTGTTAGCCGTGCTGTACAGTATGCCCTTGACAGCGGGGTGACTGTTGTGGCAGCAGCAGGAAACAGCGGCAGCAATCAGACTGCGTATCCTGCGCGCTATCCCGGAGTTATTGCAGTTGCTGCCACAGATGCCGCAGGCCAACATGCCTCTTTTTCAAATACCGGCCAGGAAATTGACCTGTCCGCGCCGGGCTATGGCGTAATAACAGAGCTTTCAAATGGATTGTATGTAAGGGCAGATGGAACATCAGTTGCCGCAGCCCTGATAACCGGGGCAATAGCAGGAATAATGTCAGAGGAGTCTGTATCTTCTACTGAAGCGGTGGGACTTGTAATGTACTACTCAAACGACTCGGGCCAGCCTGGGCAGGACCCTGAATTTGGTATCGGCCTGGTAAACCTTCAGAGAATCAGGGAGCGCTATCAGGATTACACTGACCTTGCCGTTGCTGGGTATTTCTGGGAAGATGCAGAAGAAGGCATCCATAGTGACAACAAACAGCTTGCAGTTACGGTTCAGAACCAGGGTACCCTCACTGCCTGGTACATAACTGTAACGGTTGACATAAATGGCTCTGCCAGCAGCTATTTCATTGCTTCTCTTGCCCCGGGAGAAAGCACCAGCGTTTCAACCTGGTTCACAATGCAGGAACTTGAAGACGCAGGCTCGGCCCGGATTGAAATAGAAGTCTGGTCATCAGACCATGACAAAAACCCTGAGAACAATACCGGCATATACTTCCTGTCCGTAAAATAACATCATCTTCTCCCGCCCCCACTGGAATCCACAATTCTTCTGTGCTACTGTTAACGATGGTATATAAATCCGCTGTGAAACAAACTGAGATACTGAATCCTGGATTGAGCTATTGTCGGATTTGCTGCAGATCCGCGAAAGAGGAATTCCCATAATAGTCGGCTATATGGGGATTCCTCTGACAAAGGAGATGCAGTAAATACGGCAATCCCGAAGGGTTTCAAAAGTTGAAGAGTATGATACATGTAACTCCCTTTAATGTCGTATAAAATCATTTCTTCAAACTTTTGAAACGCTCAATTCAGATGAATTATTAGCCTTATTAATGTACCCACGGGAGTAACATAACAGATGAAAATTCTTGTCCTTGGCGTAAACGGTTTTATTGGCAGTCATCTGGTTCGCAGGGTTGCGAATGAAACGGACTGGGAAATCTATGGAATGGACCTGTCTTCAGACAGGCTTGGCGACAGGGTAAACCACCCCAACATCCACTTTATTGAGGGGGACATTTCAATTAACAAGGAATGGATAGAGTATCATGTAAAAAAATGCGATGTCTGCCTGCCCCTTGTTGCCATTGCTACGCCTGCCAGCTATGTCAAGGACCCTCTAAGGGTATTTGAGCTTGATTTTGAGCAGAACCTCCGCATAGTTAGACAGTGCGCTCAATACGGAACCAGGGTTATATTTCCATCTACAAGCGAGGTCTATGGCATGTGCCAAGACCCTGCCTTTAATGAAGATACCAGCCAGCTTGTCTATGGGCCTATTCACAAGCAGCGCTGGATATACGCCTGCGCAAAACAGATGATGGACCGGGTGATCTGGGCAATGGGAATTCACCGTGACCTCCAGTTTACGCTTATACGCCCCTTTAACTGGATTGGCTCCGGTCTTGACAGCCTGGCCACACCAAAAGAGGGAAGCTCTCGCGTTGTGACCCAGTTCCTGGGACATATTTTAAGGGGAGAGCCCATAACCCTGGTGGATGGCGGCAAACAACGCCGCTGTTTCACCTATGTTGATGACGGGCTTGACTGCCTGTTTGCCATTCTTAAGAATAAGGGAAGGCGCTGTGACGGCCGCATCTTCAACATTGGAAACCCTGACAATGACTACTCAATCAGAGACCTAGCAGAGATGATGGTGGAGGTATGCAAGGAGTTTCCTGAAATTGCTGAAAAGGCAGATCAGGCCACACTGACTGAAATTGACTCTGCCACCTACTACGGCCCTGATTATGAAGATGTGGGTTATCGGGTGCCTGACATATCCCTTGCCAAAAAGGTTCTCGGCTGGGAGCCCAAAATCGGACTTAAGGACGCACTGAGGCGAACCATTGCATCATACGTTGAATCAGGGAGCATAACCGAGCTTGGCCATCCTGACGATCTGTAGAAAATCGGCATTTTTTGCATGTTAACATAAGGAAATGGCAATTCTGAAAGGCGGCAAGGGAGCTTTCGTAACAAGCCGCTGCTATCACCTGCTAACACATGACAGCAGAAAAAAGCCACTTTTTTTTCTGCTGCCTTTAATGCTTTATGCAATACCTTCTTTGCTGAGGGATATCTATGGTATGGAGGCAAGAAATGCCCTTTTTGCCAAAGAGATCTTTCAGCAAGGAATATCCCTTATCCCGTACATGATGGGAAGGCCTTATCCGGACTACCCCCCACTCTACTTCATCCTGGAATACATATTCTCCATCCCTGCAGGCAGGGTCACCACATTTTCTGCAGTGCTCCCATCTGCTGTTTCTGCCGCCTGGCTTGTATATCTCACATGGTCTTATGCCCGCAAGGTATCAACAGATCTTGCCCTGATCTCAAGCCTTGTCCTTGCCACTGCACCGGGATTTTGGCTCGGAGCAGGACACGCAACAGTGGATATGATGCTGGCACTAACCACATTTGGTGCCTTCCTGGTCTTGATGAAATTGGCAGGGAATCCCCACAGCCTGACAAAAACCATCTCGCTGGCGTTCAGTGCATTTATATTGATTGGACTTTCAATTCTGATCAAAGGGCCTGTGGGAGTTGTAATCCCCCTGGGGGCAACTGGTCTTTTTTTCCTAATGGAGCGCTCCTGGAAAAAACTTTTTATCTTGTGCGCCTTTTCACTTGGTGCAGCAATACTTCTTGCCGGTTTATACTTCAGCGCCGTTTATCTGCAGGGGGGAAAGGAACTGGCCTTAAAGGTTTGGGGAAATCAAGTTGTGGACAGGGTTGGTACACAGCCGAACAAACCGGCATATTATTATATAATCCAGATTGTCACTTCATTTTCCCCGTGGCTGCTGCTTATAGCCATCCTTCCCACTATCATGAAACGAAAAAGCAAGGAGGCATTACAGAACTGCTCCGTCACAGGAGCCCAAAAATTTTTTAAGCATACAAACACTAACTGCTCCACCCTTCTGCGCCAGTGCGCTGCCGGGACAGTCTTTATCTTTGCCCTTTTTTCAATGGCAAGCACAAGACACGGAAGATACGTACTGCCAGCATACCCATTCATGGCAATCCTTATTGCAGCAGGCATACAGGCAACTGCATGCCATGTATGGAAAAAACACCTCAAATCTCAAAGCCAGAACAGCTTGGATTCCAGACATGCCAGCACCGGGCCAGTTGCCATGTACAACCTTGCAGGTCTTGCATCAGTAATTACGGCACTTCTAACTGCAGTGCTACTTCTCTTAAACGCAGTTGCCGTGGAACCAGTAATGGCACGCCATGAATCCGGGCGAAGTTTTATGGAAGAGGTGGAGAGGCAAAACATAAACAACTATCCGGTACTGGTTTACCGAATAAACCCGGATGGAGATGGACTGAAACTTGCCTTTTACAGCAATACCAGGCTGCATTTTTTAAATAACCCGGAAGATTTAAAAGAGACATCCAGGCCAGCCATCGTAATTCTCTACAAAAAGTGGATTAAGGAACTTGAAAAAATCAGGAAAAATGCACACACTAGGCAGATAGCCTCAGGCCTGGTGCACAGAAAAGAGGTAATAGCCCTTGAATTAACCTGATCCTAGATTGAGCGTTTCAAAATCTGGGAAAATATCTTTTCAACGAAATTAAAAGGAGTTATGGCAATTATAGCTTTCCAGTTTTGAAACCCTTAGGGATTGCCGTATTTACTGCATCTCCTTTGTCAGAGGAATCCCCATATAGCCGACTATTATGGGAATTCCTCTTTAGCGGATCTGCAGCAAATCCGACAATCGCTCAATCTAGGCTGATGTTGCAGCAAGCTTTCCCAGCCAGTTCCTTCCGTATCCGCCAAGCGAAACCGAGGCAATCCTTGCCCCCTCGCTGAGACACTCAGGAACAGGTCTTTTTTCAAGCAGTGCGTGAAGGAATCCTGCCGCAAAGGCATCTCCAGCACCGGTATTGTCAACAACACTTTTTACAGGAACTGCAGGCACAAACCAGTCCTGTCCGCGGATAAATGCCGCAGCACCCCTTGCCCCCTGCTTTACCACCATGAGAGGTGCATTTTTACCATGATTGAGCCTCTGATAAACTGCATATCCCCCTGAACTGCTGTCAAGCATGCAGAGTTCATCCTGGGTCACAAAGAGGATATCTGTCCTTGCAAGCAACGGTGCCAGTTCATCCATTCCCCTTTTGGCATAAAGCTCACCGGGATCAAAGGAGAGCCACTGTCCAGGGGACAGCAAAGATACAAGGCGTTCCTGTATTTGAGGGCCCTCTTCAATGGCAAGGGAGCTCATGTGCAGGATTTTTGTACCAGACAGGTCAAAATTCGGGCTGATCTCAGGAACAGCGCTTCCCGGAACCACAAAAAGTGCCCGATCCCTGGTCATTGAATCAATAAGCACGATACACTGGCCGCTTATTCCGGAATGAACCACACGGGCGCAGTCCACACCTTTCATGGACTCAACAATGAACTCTCCTTCGGCGTCATCACCTGCGGAACCGATAAACGCGGTTTTATGCCCAAGGGCAGCAAGGACAGTTATGGTATTTGCTGCAGAGCCGCCACCGCTTCTGGCAAGAAGCCGGCCGTGCTCCTCACAGAGCCTGTGAAGAGCAGCGGCATCATCTGGAGTGCCACTTATCTCCCCGCCAGGGTAAAGCTCAAAGCCCTCATTTCGTATCAGCTCAAGATCAGCTACTTCATACACATAATCAAGGTTAAGTGCCCCGAATCCTGTTACTTCAATGTAATCTCCCATGATCTCTTCCCCGTTATAGTCAGCATGCCCAATAGGGAACACATATGCCGGTTTTGTCATACGAATTCAATATAGGTTCAACAAAACAGAGATTGACTGCCTGATCCTGTTTCAGCATAATATTCCTAGTTACTTTATTTTAACACAAAATTAACACAACATGAGCGTATCAGAAGCCTTAGCTCCAAGGAGGTGTTAAGTTGCCAGGTTATGCCACGCATCTATTTATTCAAAGACAGATAGCCGAAGCTGGCAAAAACCAGCCGGGACGATTTGGTGACCTCTGCAAGATTATGCACGACCATCCTGACATAGCGGCTATGGGTTCCCAAGGCCCTGACATTACATTTTTTCTTGATCTAATGCCAGTTGCACAAATCTGGGTTGAGAGGGCTATCCATGTCTATGAAATGTTTGAGGACTTCATAGAGCCCTACAAGGAGGCCATAGAAAAGCTGGAGCGTGCTGTTGATAGAGCAGCCTCAAGGTATATTCCGGGCTATACCCCTTTAAGAGACGCAATCCAGGAATTTGGTGCCACCTTTGATGACATCCAGAATACCTTTTTAACAGCCCTTTCCGCATTTGCGTCCGGCTATATAGACGGATTCGCATACCTTAAACTCCCCATGCAGAGGGGCCTCAGGGAGGAGGGATGGTTCTGGTTTGACATGCTTCATTACAGGAAAACGTCACAATTTGCACATAATCTGTATAAAGCAGCAGGAAACCACCCCAAAAAACTTGCCTATGCTGCCGGATACGTCACCCACCTTGCCACCGATACTACCGGGCATGCCTATGTAAATGCCTGCGCAGGCTCACCTTACCGGCGACAATGGCAGAGGCATCACTGCACAGACAACTATATTGATGTATGGACATTAGCCCACTATTTGAAGTTGGATATCAACAACAGTCATTGGGCAGAACACTATCCCCGCAATATGGACAAGGCGATTCGTGAGCAGTTTCTCCAGGCCCTCAAAATGACCTATAGTAACATCAGGCACCCGGACGGAAGGTTGCTTGAGGGACGAGAGTGGCCTGTGGATGGAGACCTGGTGCGAATGTGGGACATGCTCCGGAGAGCCATTGAAATACAAACCAAGGGCTACAGCATTGATCCTCCAGAGCCTCCGGATTTTCCCATTGACTTTGACGCCTGCCCTACCCCTCCCTCTTTTGAAGATGAATTTGGAGAAAGGAGACGCAGGCACTTTACATGGCGTGCACTTATAGAGGCCCTGATAAATTTTGTAAAGGAAGTGTTTGAATATATTGCCAAGGTGATTAAATGGGCAGGTGACCAGATAGTAGCCACAACAGTTTACCCTATCAGGTACGCACTATACCTTATAAGACTTGGATGCTACCACGTTTACAGGGCCTGCCGCCGTGTTCTTGCCCTGCGCGGATACTGTTACGGGCACCCTGAGGAGTTGGAGCATGGCTCCAGGATATCATCCGGCTTTGCTGGCAATCTCGCCGGTGCTGTGCTGGTCGGGGCATCAGAGATGGACTATGACTGGGAAAAAACATTTTATATGCCAGAGCACCAGCCAGACCGGCAATATCCCCACAAGGAAGGGGTAATAAGTACGCCAAAGCTACTAAATGATGCCAAGAAAAAACTGAAGGAACTGGAAGATACCGACAAGGTGCTTCTGGAGGCCTGCCTTGCTGCCGGTGGCTTCCCACAAAGTTTCCAGTATCCGTGGAAATACCCTACAACTGCACTGGAACGAGATCACAGCAAAAACGGGCCATACAGAAATGGTGCCCTACCAGACGCTTTTATTGAAAAAGCCTCTTTATACAGGCCCTATTATCACGGCCTTAAAACAGTTCGCACCACCTTGGAGATGGTAACACTATGTAATAAGGCGGCAAAATCAGACAGACAGTGCCTTGGAAATGCAGTAGATCTTGGCACAACCATGATTAAAGACATTGTTTCAGGTAACTGCCCCCCGGACTTCAACCTTGATGGGGACAGGGGATACGGATGGCTTTGCTGGGATGTCAGACCATTGGGAACTCCCACAAGGGCAACTGATAATTTCAATATAAAAAATGTGGTTATCGGTGACTCCGTGGGTAAACTCCCGTCCAACAATCCCAGGATGTTTATACCTGACAAACTTCTTAGATTTAAACCTAATATAAAACTGAGATAATCGGGTCAATCCGTAACAATACAAACCGGATATTTTCACATATATTGGGGCAAAAGCACATGGGTAAAAACAAGATTATATCAAGAAGACAGTTTTTGAAGATAATGGGTGGCGTCTTTGGAAGTGCCATTTCCATACCGTCTGCCTACTCCCAAACTTTCAAATTCAAAGGACCAATCAAAAACATTGGTGCACTGAAACACATACATCCGCCAATCAGAAAATTTCCCATTCCACATGACTTGAAACCCCAGGGTGGTGACCAGGTAGGCACACCCAGACTGGAAAAAAAACCTTTTCAACCTGACGATCCACCGGGTTTTGGCCCTTATATCGTGATGGACCACCCGGATTATTACGCCCAACTTTATGCCAACCGCTTCTTTGATCAGTGGAAGGCAAATACTCCTAACTGGTTTGGGGCAGCCCAATATCAGGCTACACGCTCGCCAACGGCTTCCTGGCTTGCCAATGCTTATAAAAAGCCTTCCAGGTGCGCTGTATCCACCATATGGAACAAGGGGCAACAACCTGCCTTTGGTGTAATAATGAGAAGTTTGTGTTTTGTAATGGCCGAAAAAGGCGGGGAATGGGAAGAGGTTGCAAGGCAGGACCTGGGCTATGTGTGCGTGGGGACCATTGCTCCCAATAACTTTGTTGAAGTAAGTTATTCAGCAAAAGCGGTTAGTGAAGGAATGAAGGCCATAGATCAGTATCTGGTTGAAAATGATCCAAAACATGAAAAATGGCCTGAAGTATGGTTTTTTCACAAATGTTTCTCATTTGACCCTGTTTCAGACCCGATATCCCTGCGCTTCCCCATAAAAACATCCCGACCTCCCAAGTGCATAATCGGAGGAAGACATGCAGGTGGCTGGCGCTGGCAACTGCCAAGAAGAAACTCAGGTACGCCAAGAGTCAGATACTTTAATTGAACCTGCATTAAATGTTTCAAAATATGCAATTTAGGTTGAAATCGATCGGCATATTGAGATTCAGATCAAAATCCCTTTTTCAGAACTTTGGCACCTTTACGCTTGGAAAAAGGCTGCGATCTGTATGGGGCAGGAACAGGGCAGCGGTAAGCTGGTTCATGAAGTCACCCCTTACGTTCATCTCAAGGTAGGTGAGCTTTTCCATGATATGCTCAACCTCATCTATTGCGCCTGAATCAAGAAGTGCCTTAACCGCCCCTGTACCTGCGGAATTTCCAAGGGGCTTGAATTTATCAACAGGGATATCTGGAAGCATACCGATTGATATTGCCTTAACCGGGTCGATATAGTTCCCAAAAGCCCCTGCAACGTAGAAGTTGTCAATATCTGCAAAACTAACACCTACACTCTGGATAACCACGTTCAAAATGGTGTACATGGCCCCCTTTGAACGCACCAGGTTTTTTATGTCGCTCTGGGTAATGTAAACCGGCTTTCCTGTGGCAGTCCTGTCAGCCTCAACAAGCACCCATGCCAACTCGCCGTTTATCTCCCTGATTCTCTGAGGATCTCTTTCAGGGACCAGTTTGCCAGTCACATCCACAATGCCTGCAAGGAACATGGCAGAAAGCAGGTCTATGATTGCAGAACCGCAAAGCCCCCTGGGGGCCTCATCGCCAATAACCTTGTATTTGACAGACAAATCCGACGGTGATATTTCCACACGCTCAATTGCCCCTGGCTGTGCCCTCATTCCGCACGTAAGTATGCCACCCTCAAGGGCAGGTCCTGCTGCCCCTGCACAGGACACCAGCCAGTCACGGTTTCCAAGCACCACCTCTGCATTTGTGCCAACATCCACAAGCATGGAGATCTCCTCACTCCTGTGCATGCCTGATGCAAGGATCCCGGCAAGGAGGTCCCCGCCAAAGTAGCTGCCAATATTTGGAAAGCAGTAAAGCCATGAAAGCTCATGGCACCTTATACCTGCTTCGGATGCCCGCATGAGATCAAAACGGTTTACACTTGGAAGATATGGCTCTTTGCAGATATGGGAAGGATCAAGTGCCAGGAGAAAATGGCACATGGTGGTGTTTCCTGCCACTGTAAGGT
The DNA here is from genome assembly GCA_015494395.1 of Deltaproteobacteria bacterium. GTDB lineage: Bacteria > Desulfobacterota > Dissulfuribacteria > Dissulfuribacterales > QOAL01 > S144-17. The sequence goes on along the minus strand of WGBG01000068.1, from coordinate 86,299 downwards.
AATAGACAGACCCGGGAGAACAGCCATGCTCTCCTGTAATCTCTGATATGGTGTTGTTGATAAGGTCAACTATCTCTGACTGGAGCACCTTTAAGCCGTCACCACGGCCTGCAAAGAGTATGCGCTCAAGGATATCCTCGCCATGTGCACGCTGGGGATTAGGGCGTGAAACAGTGGCTATCACCTTTGATTCAAGCATGTCAACCAGGTAAAAGACCACGGTTGTGCTTCCAAGATCAATGGCGACTCCCAGCACGGGTTCCGAGCTGTTTCCAGGAAGTACATCCACAGCCTCCCAACCGCAGGGGCCACGTGATACCACTGCCTTGACCTTAAAGTCTGAATCTGGAAGTACAGAGCTTAACCTGCGGCACAGAGAGAGGGGAATGGCCGGGGCTGCACCGAGTTCGGATTCAAGGGATGAACGAAGCCGCGCCTCGTGGGAACGGTTATCTCCAGGAACCGGCGGAGGCAGGGAGAGGTCAAACTGTCTTGTAACAGGAGGTTTATGCTTCATATTGTGTCTATGTGTTTATATTCAACTGCTCAATACTTTTTATGCCCTGCTGCTTCATGAATTCACCAATGCCCTCCGTAATTTCTGCTGCTGCCGAGGGTTTTACCAGGGTTGCAGTGCCTACCTGGACGGCACAGGCACCTGCCATGAGAAACTCCACGGCATCCTGCGAGGTGGTGATTCCGCCTATGCCTATAACAGGGACAGATACGCTGCTAACCGCCTGCCACACCATCCTCAGTGCAACCGGCCTTATGGCAGGCCCTGAGAGCCCTGCAAATGTATTTGCTATGGCAGGGCGCCTGGAAAAAATGTCTATTTTCATACCAAGGAGCGTGTTTATCAGGGATATGGCATCGGCGCCTGCTGACTCCACTGCCCTTGCAATGACCGTAATATCTGTGACATTTGGAGAAAGTTTTACGATTACCGGGAGCGAGGTGCACTCCCTTACCGCTGCGGTAACCTCTGAGGCTGCAATTGGATCTGTTCCAAAGGCAACTCCCCCCTCCTTCACATTGGGGCAGGATATGTTTACCTCCAGGGCATCAACACCCTTGACACCATCAAGCCGCCGGGCCATCTGCGCATATTCCTGAGCGCTGCTTCCAAGGATGTTAACAATTACAACACAGTCAAGCTTGCAAAGCCACGGAAGTTTTTTCTCAAGAAAGGCATCAACACCGACATTTTCAAGGCCAATGGCATTAAGCAGGCCGCAGGGTGTCTCTGCAATCCTTGGAGGAGGATTCCCCTTGCGAGGCTCAAGTGAAATACCCTTTACAACAATCCCGCCTATTGCATTAAGGTCCAACAGTCCCTCAAGCTCTGCACCGTAACCACAGGTCCCTGATGCAAGGAGCACCGGGCCTGAAAGTTTCAAGGAGCCAACCGATGTTGAGAGATCAGGTTTCATGCAGTCTGTTTTGCCTCGTCATTAACCAGTGGGGTTTCATCAATGCCAGGGGGCACGGGCCGGGAATCCGTCATGGGTGACTTGGCATCGTCTTTGGCCATTTCCCCGGAAACATCACCAGAAGCCTTGTCCTTGCTTCCTCCGTCCTTGCCCTCAAACAGGCTGAGCTGCCCCTTGGTTAAAAGCTCAAGTTCCTTTAGCTCAGTGCTGTCCGGAAGTGATTTAAGGTCTTTCAACTGGAAAAGCTCAAGAAAATAACGCGTGGTTCCATAAAGAAGGGGCCTTCCAGGCACATCCTTCCTTCCCTGGATGCGCACAAGCCTGCGCTCCATTAAAAAACGAAGTGTCCCGCTTGAATCAACCCCCCTTATTGCCTCAATCTCTGCCCTGGTGACAGGCTGTTTATAGGCAACAAGCGCCAGGGTCTCCATGGCAGCACGGCTTAGCCTTGCAGGACTCTTCTGCCGGGCCTTTATGACAAATCTCTTCTGGGAAGGCTTTGTGCGAACCACGTATCCACCTGCAACCTCGGCAAGCTCGATACCAGATCCAGGCCGGTCATATCTTGCGGAAAGTGCCTGGAGAGCAGCCCTTACCTGTGAAGGGTCAAACTCGTCAAGGGCCGAACATAGGTTGCGCATTGATACAGGGCGCCCTGCGGCAAAGAGCACTGCCTCTGCCGCAGCTATTACCTCATCCGGATCAGCCGGCCTGGGAGCAGATTCACTCATATCCATTGGAGAAGAAAAGATTAATTACAACTCCTCAACCACCACAGTGCCACTGATCTTGATATCCTTTCCATCGTCATCAATGAACGACACATAGGCACCAATGGTCTCCACCTTGAACCTGCCCTCCCACTGCCGGATTACCTTACCATTGCAGTCGTACAGGGTAATCTTTCGCTTAAGGCCTATGATATCCGATTTCATATGCTTGAGATTCTTGCGCTGCCTCTCCGTACATGATGACAGCGTGAGGCTGAATAGCATTATAACTCCCACTGCAAGGAGGAGCCTAAGCACCCTGTTTCTAAAGATATTCATGGTTTGCAAAACTCCTATTCTCAGGCAGCGGCCTTCATGCCAAGCTCAAATGCCTTAAGGTTTGCATCTACAAACTTGGGCTTTACTGTACGCCTGATGGTCTCACGCAGCACATCCGCAGAGACAGGGAGTACGCCTGTGGCAGCCAGGGTGCCGATAAGCACCACGTTGACCGCCTTTGCAGTTCCTGCCTCCTTTGCAAGTGAATCAGCATCAAGGGCCTTGACATTGGCATAGTTATCCTTCATAAAGCCTACCCACTGATCAACATCAGGATACTCTGCCTGGCCCAGTTTTACTGTGAAAGGCTCAATGGGAACCGTGTTGGTAATGATTATAGATTTCCTTGAGCACTTGGGAAGTGCCCTGATGGTCTCAAGGGGCTCAAAACTGACCAGCACATCTGCTTCACCCTCTGATATGATGGGTCCTGAGATCCCGCCCAGCATAACAGTTGACTCAACCACGCCTCCGCGCTGTGCCATGCCATGCACCTCGCTGACACAGACATCAAGCCCCTCTGCCATGACAGCCTCTCCAAGAAGCCTTGAGGCCAGAAGGGTGCCCTGGCCGCCTACACCTGTAAAAAGTATTCTCTGTCTCATTATTTCTTTCCTCCAACCCTCTTGTAGTAGAGCACACAGGGGGCCTCGGCAACAACCACAGTTACGCCGTCCTGAGCCAGGGCATCCTTCAGCACTCCCATTGCCTCGGACTTCTTGTAAGGATTGATCCTGTAGAAATTCTTAACTCCACACCCCCTGACCACGTCTTCAATGGCTATCCTGGGTTTGTCATATCCGGGAGGCCGCAGAGATATGCCGGGGTTAGGCTGATGACCGGTCATTGCCGTGGTGCTGTTATCAAGGATAACAAGACAGAAGTTGTGTTCGTTGTGCACTGCACTGCACAGAGAAGATATTCCTGAATGGAAGAAGGTGGAGTCTCCAATGAATGAGACTATCTTCTGGTCTGTTGCAATGGAAAATCCTGCCGATGTCCCAACACTTGAACCCATGCAGAGCAGGTAGTCTGCCATGCCGATTGGAGGAAGCATGCCAAGAGTGTAACAGCCGATATCTGTCGGATACACGGTGTTTTCCACCATGCCAAGCTCAGTGAGCACTTCCTTGATCTCGTTGTAGGTCTCCCTGTGTGGACAGCCCTTGCAAAGTGTGGGAGGCCGCATTGGAAGTTGTGGAATACCGGAGAGGTCAGGCATGTCAGGGGAAGAAACATCAATCCCCGCAGCCGATGCAATGGCGCTTCTCACCTGTGCCGGGTCAAACTCGTAAAGACGCGGCAAATGACCACTTGCCTTTCCAAGTATCTCAACATTAATTCCGTTTTTCTGGGCTACCACCCTGAGTGCCTCCTCCTGAAAGGGCTCAAGCTCCTCTACTACAAGCACCTTTTCAAGGCCATCAAGGAATGAGAGGAAAAGCGCTTCAGGCACAGGATAGGTGAATCCAAGCCTTAAAAATTTTACATTTTCTTCGCACCCAAGCTCGGAGATTGAGTCCTTGACGTAGCAGGCGGCAACTCCTGATGCCAGAATACCAATGGCGCCACTTCCGGTAATGGTGTTAAATTCTGACTTCTCAGCCACACCTGCTGCCTTTTCCTGGATCTCAAGCAGCGCCTTGTGTCTGATCCTGGCAACTGCTGGCACAGGCACCCAGCGCATGGGGGTCTTTTCAAAACGCCCCTTCTGTTTTCTTTCAGCAGGAAGATCACCAAGCTCCACAGGTCCTCTCACATGGGCTGTTCGTGTGGTGGTGCGAAGTATTACCGGCACCCCAAGCTCCTCTGAAATATCAAAGGCAGCCCTGGTCATGTCCTTTGCCTCCTGGGCTGAGACAGGTTCAAGGACTGGAAGCCCTGCAAGCTTTGCATAATAGCGGTTGTCCTGCTCGTTCTGGCTTGAGTGCATGGATGGATCATCGGCACAAACAATCACCATACCTCCCCTGATGCCCAGATATGCCAGGGTCATGAGCACGTCAGAGGCCACGTTCATGCCAACATGCTTCATACAGGTCAGGGTCCTGAGGCCTGCGGCAGAGGCTGCGGCAGCCACCTCCATTGCCACCTTCTCGTTGGTGGAAAATTCAAAGTAAATTCCAGATTCCCTGTCCTGTGTAATCTGAAACAGGTTGTTACCAATCTCGGATGATGGGGTGCCGGGATAAGCGGCGGCAACGGACATGCCTGCCTCCACTGCCCCCCGCACTATTGCCTCGTTTCCAAGCAGGAGCATTTTTTTGCCTGGATCATCTGTTAAAAGCGGATGCATTATTTTTCATTTCCTTTCTTGTCTTATTGCTGAATTGAACTAATAAAAACTATATCTGTTCACGTGACAAATGGTCTTGTTTTGGAATGACTCTGAAGAATTTCGTAGTATTTCTTGGCGAAGCGCAGCCCAAAAAATCGCGTCTGTCTGAGCGAGGTACGAGCGAGTTTCGCGATTTTGGCGAAGCAAGCCTTAGAAAAACAAGAAATTATTCACCGGAACGGAAAAACAAGACCATTTGCCAACCTTATTAAGGTGAATGCGCTGAACAGTTGCTAAAAATTTATTAAAAAACACTCAACTTACGGTTCAGCATCAATATGGAGCAAGCTCAAGCATCTTGACAATATCTCCCTGACCAAGGCCATTATCAGAGATGATCGCAGCGGTTGAGGCATCGGTCCCAAAGAACTCCTTAACCTCAAGATCGCCTGTCACCTTTCCAGGGCCAAAGCCAAGAGAACGCTTGGTGATTGGATCAATAATTTCCTTACCCCGCCTGTATGCCCTCAACTTGTCTCCCGGCTGAAGGCCTGTAAGCCTTCCGGCATTGAGATAGACCCTGTCATCCTCTATCTTTATAATCCTGCAGGACCAGTCCGTTGCCCTTACCACATCTGCTGATATCTTTTTGGCTACCTTATCAAAATCCTCTATGCTTGAAAGATATGAGCCGATGAGCACACTTTCTGTGGCATGAATGACATCAAGACGCAGGACTGTCTTTTTACCCTTTACACTCTGGTCTGACTGGGGGAAATAGATGAGGATATATGCCTGGATACCAACCTCGGCAGCCACCTCACGCCTTGTTGCAGCAGAGGCAAGCTCTGCCACGTTCCGGCCATGTTCCTGGAGATACTGGGCAAGCTGGGATGCGTCCACAGGCACTATACCGTCAGTGCGCCGGAGGGCAGCAGGAAGAAGTGACAGGACATCAAGCCCAAGGTCACCAAGCAGAGAGAGGAGCACCACCTTTCTTCTAAGAACCGGCATGCCATGACTGTCCTTGGCACGTTCCGGTATGCCCTGAAGCCTTTTTTCAAGCTTTGCAAGCCTCTCTTCAAGCTCCTTTTCTTTTTTGCTCTGCTCCGCACTGCCAAAAAGATGAAGCGTTGCCCCCTCCTTCCCTGCAGTCTTCCTGAAATAATCAGATGTTACCATGAAGGGAGAGGCCACAATCTCATCCTCCATCTGATCTATCTCCGCCTGCTTCTTGCGCTCCTCGGGTGTCATCTTGGCAAGCTCTGCCTCTTTCTTGGCATCACTCTCCTTTGGTTGAAGGATGGCGTCTTTCAGCCCGCCACCTGAACTGCAGGAACTAAGCATTCCGGCCATGATACAACAGGCCAGGAGCAGAACTGCTACAATACATTTATTTATCATTTCAGGTTTCCTATAAATTGTTTATCACCTGAATTGAGCGTTTCAAAAGTTTGAAGAAATGATTTTATACGATAATGATTTTATACGATATCAAAAGGAGTTACACCTATAATACTCTTCAACTTTTGAAACCCTTCGGGATTGGCGGATTCACTGCATCTCCTTTGTCAGAGGAATTTCCATATAGCCGACTATTATGGAAATTCCTCTTTCGCGGATCTGCAGCAAATCCGACAATCGCTCAATCCAGGTATCAATAAAAATCAGCATAAACTACCGGACTTTAAAGGGGATACTATAGATGCATGACATAGACAGGTCAAGGCAGGGCATGCCACTTGACCAACAAAAGGGACATATATAAAAAATATGTCTGCCACCCAAACCGCTACCTGCAGAAATCAAAATAGCGGAGGAGAATGGACTATAAAAAGCCTCAAAGGTTCCTGGCCGGTATTTTTGACCCCGTGCTCCTCACCTGCAGGCACCAGGCAATAATCTCCAGCACTTACAGGCCGCCACTTACCATCTGCAAATATTTCAGCACTGCCGGACATTACATAAATGGAGTCAATACTGTCATCATGTACATGAACCGGCACCTGAGCACCAGATTCAAACTCAAGCATTGAAACCCCTACAGGGGAGTTCTGGGCGTTTCCGGCCAGTTTTGCTATCCTGACCTTTTCAAAAAGGGGATGATCTTCAAAGGTATATGAATCTTTATGAAGAAAATGGGCCATTTTCACCAAACCTCCTGTAACCATTTTGTATCTTTTGACAAACTGGGGCTAAGGAACGACTTGAACCACACGTTCCGGTCTTTCATACCCCCAGTTCAGGGTTATATTATTTGCGGTGCGCCTGCAACCTGCCTGGACAAAAATCTTGACGCATCAATGCAAAAATGTTATCCGTGCCTCGTTTCAAAACATTCATGCCCTCAGGGGTATAAAGAAACAAGTGTCGGGACGTAGCGCAGTCTGGCAGCGCACCTGAATGGGGTTCAGGGGGTCGGAGGTTCAAATCCTCTCGTCCCGACCATCCGCCTTCCTTCTCCTGTTTTCCATTCCATTTCCACAACAAATCTCAGCTATTCCCTTGCAAGCATGAATAACACAGCAAAATCCCCTTCAATAATTGCCTTTCTGAGCGATTTTGGTCTGACCGATCCCTATGCTGGAATAGTAAAAGGTGTGATTGCCTCAATAGCCCCTGATACCAGGATAATTGATATCACCCACGCCATCCCTCCCCAGGACATAACTGCAGGGGCACTGATGCTTGCAGGCTCATACCGGTATTTTCCAGGAAGGACCGTGTTCCTTTCAGTAGTTGATCCTGGAGTTGGCTCCAGCCGCAGGGGGATTGTGGCAAGGCTTCCCGATAACCGTTCAGGAAATATTTTTGTATTGCCCGATAACGGTCTTATAACCGGAGTTATCAGAGATCTTGCAAAACCAGATCAACTTGAGTGCTATTACATAGAAAATCGCAATTTGTACCTCAATGACATAAGCAGCACATTTCACGCACGGGACATTTTTGCACCAGTAGCAGCACATATCACGGCAGGTATCGCCCTTGAAGAAATTGGCCCCCCGTGTGATGCGCCCATCATACTTGAATGGCCGGAACCAGACTACGTAGACAATGTAATCAGGGGTAAAATAATATACATAGACGGATTTGGAAACCTGATTACAAATATCAGGGCAAACAGCAGCAACTCCCTTAAATCAGGTGCAGCAACGGCAAGGATCGCAGGCCACGACATTCCTGTTCTTAACACCTACAGCGATGCAGAACCAGGCGGGCTTCTGTGTCTTGAGGGAAGCTTCGGCCTGATGGAAATTGCTGCAAATAAGGCTAGCGCAGAAGATATTCTTGGTGTTCAGACAGGGGCCAACGTGGAAATCTGGACAGTATAGCTGGGGCATGACTGTCATACAGAGGGAAGGCATATCCCAATAACCAAAAGTTTGACAGGTCACAGGCTTCCCCATGTAATATTCCCGGCTTTTTATTGACATGAACCTGCATACATAGTATTAAACGCCGTTGTTACTGGAAAGAGTGAGTAAATTTCAAAAAATTTAGATATTGAACCATCAGGATATTTACTGAACGTATAATGCTTCCCAGTTTAATATCTGTATAACATTCAAAAATTTTTTAATTACAGTTTCAGGAGGACGGAATTGGCTAACCATAAGTCAGCGCTTAAGAGAATCAGGCAGAATGAGAAAAGACGCGCGAGAAACAAGATTCGCAAGACACGCATCAAAAATCTAATCAAGAAGGTTGAAAATGCTGTGGCGGAAAAATCATTGGAAAATGCACAAACAGCATTTATCGATGCCCAGAAATATATTGACAAGATTGGCAGGAAGCCCACCCTGCACAGGAAGACCGCTTCAAGGAAGGTTGCACGTCTTGCAAGACTTGTAAATTCACTTAAGGCACAGGAAGGTTAAAAAAGCCCTGCCCCGGTAACAAAATCAAGCAACTAAACCCAAAAGCAATCAAAAGGCCGCATATTCGTATGGATGCATACGGGATGCGGCCTTTTTCACCAGGCTCCATATTCCATTATTGAATAAGTGTCCGACACGTCAGAGTGTCATCTTTGAGACTGAAGGCCCTAAAATACCCCTGTCACCCTGTGGTGAATGGTCTCGGCAACATTTCGACAGAGTTTTTTCAGAGCATCATTTTTCAGGCTCTCTGTCTGCATCAGCTCTTTTGCAACATAAAAATTTTCTTCCCTGCGCAGATCTGAAAGCTGCCACACCTCTGCACCGCTCTTTCTTTCATACAGCCTTACAGACAGGATCGCATAGACCCTCTCTTCAACTGCCCTGTCATAACTGATGTATGAGATACCAGAAACATTGACTGATTCAACCCTTCCGGTAAGTATCACGTCTGCCTGATCACGCGAGACCAGCTCAAGCCCGCTGTCACGCAAGAATTCCTCCCTCAGATTCTCAGTAATCCACACCGGCATCTCTGTCTCAGTGGTGTTATTCTCCCATGGCTCAATATAGATGGTCTTTATCCAGTCCGGAAGGTTTGCTGCTGTATCCAGCCTGTGATAACCACATGCGCCAGTCATAAATACAAGAAATAGACAGAAGGCAAGTCTTAAAGACCTGATGCCAAAGCTGGTACTCAGAGTTAGTCTGATCATTATACTGCAACTATCCTGCAACTATATTAAGGAGGCGTCCGGGAACGTAGATAACCTTTCGTATCTGTTTACCCTCTAAATGCCGTTTGACATTTGCATCATCAAGGGCTGCAGCCTGGGCAGCTTCCTGGTCAGCCCCGGCATCCACCATTATATTTGCCCGGACCTTGCCGTTTACCTGGACTACTATCTTGACAGTATCCGACTTCATGGCTACGGCATCAGCCTCGGGCCACTCTACTGCCCAGAGATCATCTTCATGCCCGAGAATGTGCCACAGTTCTTCAGTTATGTGAGGCACAATGGGATTAAGCATGATCAGGGTATGTTCCAGTGCCTCACGTACCACTGACCAAGCGGTGTCATCAAGCACCGGCGCTTCTTCACCTTCCGGAACTGCCCCTTTGAGCACAGCCCCGACCTCATTCATAAGCTCCATTATGGCACTTATTGCTGTATTAAAGTGGAAACGCTTGTCAATATCCTTGGTAACCCTGCTTATGGTGGAATGGGTCTTCATCCTGAGTTTCTTCAAATCATCAGGAAGCTGGCTGTGCATGCCTGAATCAAATGGCGAAGCAGAGACAATATGCTCACGATTCTCTGTAACTGTTCGCCAGAGGCGCTGGAGAAAACGATGTGCCCCCTCAACCCCCTTGTCACTCCACTCAAGGTCACGTTCAGGCGGTGCGGCAAACAGTATGAACAGACGCACAGTGTCAGCACCATAGGCCTTTATCATGTCGCTTGGATCAACGACATTTCCCTTGGACTTGGACATCTTTGAGCCATCTTTCAGCACCATCCCCTGGGTAAGTAGATTTTTGAATGGCTCATCTGCTGAAAGCCACCCAAGGTCCCGGAGCGCCCGGGTAAAAAACCTGGAATAGAGCAGGTGCAGGATTGCATGCTCAATGCCCCCGATGTACTGGTCCACAGGAAGCCACCTGTCCACCTTCTCCTTATCCAGAGGTTTATCATCCCTGGGGCAGATATAACGGGCAAAATACCATGATGACTCAACAAATGTATCCATGGTATCGGTTTCCCTGCGGGCATCGCCACCGCAGGACGGGCACCTGGTGCGCCAGAAACTTTCAAGCTGGGGCAGAGGTGACCTGCCTGCACTGTCAGGCACAGCATCCACCGGAAGCACCACAGGAAGGTCCCCCTCCCTCACAGGGACCACTCCGCACTTTTCACAGTGGACAACCGGAATGGGGGCGCCCCAGAAACGCTGCCTGGAAATGCCCCAGTCCCGAAGCCTGTATGTCACCCTGGAACGCCCCCTGCCCTGCTTCTCAAGCCAGGCGGTTATCTCTTTTTTTGCCTTCTCATTGAAAAGGCCATCAAACTCACCCGAGTTTACAAGATGACCTGTTCCCTCCCATGCTGCCTCAAGATTATTGACGTCAAATCCATCAACATCTGCATCTGGCTTAATTACCAGCTTCACTGGAAGATTATAGCGGGAGGCAAACTCAAAATCTCTCTGGTCATGGGCAGGGACTGCCATAACAGCGCCTGTCCCGTATTCCATCAGCACGAAATTGGCCAGGTATATGGGTATAACATCACCAGTTACAGGATGAACGGCATAGGAACCGGAAAATACCCCCTCCTTTTCAGTGTCTCCGTACTCCTTCCTTGCCTTTTCCCGCTTGAATTTGTCAATAAATGCCTTTACCTCATCTTCCTGACCAGTACCCTCTGCAAGCTCCATTGCAACCGGATGCTCAGGTGAAATGCTCATGAAAGTTGCACCCATCAGGGTATCCGGCCTGGTGGTAAAAACAGTGATACTGAGTCCGTCTCTATCCTTTACATCAAAGACAATCTCTGCACCTTCGCTCTTTCCTATCCAGTTACGCTGCATTACCAGGACCTTTTCAGGCCAGCCGGACAGGGTATCGCACCCTTCAAGAAGCTCCTCAGCATAGTCTGTTATACGGAAAAACCAGCCGTCGATCTCACGTGCCTGCACCTCATTATCGCAACGCCAGCAGCACCCCTCCTCAACCTGTTCGTTTGCAAGCACTGTGTGGCAGCTTTCGCACCAGTTGACCTTTGTACGCTTTCTGTAGGCAAGGCCCTTTTTAAGCATCTGTATAAAAAAGAGCTGCTCATGCCTGTAATAATCAGGATGGCAGGTTGCTATCTCCCGGTCCCAGTCATACGAAAGCCCCAATCTTCGTAGCTGCTTCCGCATGTAGTCTATGTTGTCCATGGTCCAGGCAGCAGGATGAATACCATGCTTTATCGCCGCATTCTCTGCAGGAAGGCCAAAGGCATCCCATCCCATTGGGTGCAGGACGCTGAATCCCTTCATGCGCTTGAAGCGTGCAATAACATCCCCTATGCTGTAATTCCGCACATGCCCCATGTGTATCCTGCCTGAAGGATACGGAAACATCTCCAAAGCATAATACCTTGGAGAATCAGCATCATCAGCAACAGCAAAAGACTTCTCTCTCTCCCACTTATCCTGCCAGCGTTTTTCTATCTCTTCAAAATTGTACTTCATAATCCGTGTAAGTTTTCATGTGCATACAGTGGCAAAATCCAAAGCTCATTGCTGCCCAGACTGATGTTCAGCCTCGTTTAGCACACTGTCAAGAATGCCATTTACAAATGCGCCTGATTCGTCGGTTCCGTAGCGTTTGGCAAGCTCTACAGCCTCGTTGACCGCTACCTTTCCCGGTATGTCCGGGGCAAAGAGTATCTCAAAAACCCCAAGCCTCAATATGTTTCTGTCAACATTTGACATGCGGTCAAGACGCCACTTTTTGGCATGGCGGGCAATGACAGAATCAATCTGCTCCCGATGCTCCAGCACACCTCTTATGCACCGTCTGGCAAACTCAAGGGTATATTCATTGTCAGCAGGTCTTCCTGCAAGAAGACCGCTCACATACTCCTGAAGCACCTGTTCCATGCTGTAACCACTGTTCCATTCGTATTGAAACAGTATCTGAAGCGCTATTTCCCTTGCCCTTGACCGCGCACCCATAAATGTCTTTTGTCCAGCTTCCCCGTTTAGACCTAGATTGAGCGATTGTCGGATTTGCTGCAGATCCGCGAAAGAGGAATTCCCATAATAGTCGGCTATATGGGGATTCCTCTGACAAAGAAGATGCAGTAAATACGGCAATCCCGAAGGGTTTCAAAACTGGAAAGCCATAATCGACATAACTCCTTTTAATTTCATTGAAAAAACATTTTTTCAGATTTTGAAACGCTCAATCTAGGTTAGAACTGCCTGAGCAGGTTTACCATCTCAATGGCTGCAAGCGCCGCATCCCAACCCTTGTTACCGGCCTTGGTACCGGCCCGCTCAACAGCCTGCTCAATGGTCTCGGTGGTAAGCACTCCAAATGCCACCGGGCAATCTGCCTTCATTGCTACCTGGGCAATGCCCTTTGATGACTCTGCAGCAACGTAATCAAAGTGTGGAGTGGCACCGCGAATTATACAGCCAAGACACACAACAGCGTCATAACGACCGGATTTTGCCATCTTTTTTGCCACAAGCGGGATTTCAAAAGCACCAGGCACCCAAGCGACCTCAAGGTCTTCCTCACGACCGCCGTGACGTATAAATGCGTCAACAGTGCCGCCGAGAAGCTTGCTCGAGATAAACTCATTGAACCTTGCAACAACAACTCCGATTTTGAGCCCCTCTGCCTGGAGATGCCCTTCAAGTGTTTTATACATTTCTCTATACTCTCCTGATAAAAACTGATCTGCTAACCTGCTCTAAACCCGGACCTAGTCCACATGAAGCATATGCCCCATCTTCTCCATCTTGCATCTCAGGTAACGTGCATTTTCCTCATGAGGAGGGATCTCAATTGGAACACGCTCAACCACCTTAAGGCCATATCCCTCAAGACCAACTATCTTTTTGGGATTGTTGGTCATTAGACGCATCTTTCTGACTCCAAGGTCCCTCAAAATCTGTGCCCCTGTACCATAGTCCCTGAGATCAGCCTTGAATCCCAGCTCCCGGTTTGCCTCAACCGTATCCCTGCCCTGATCCTGGAGACAATATGCCTTGAGCTTGTTGATAAGCCCGATGCCGCGGCCCTCCTGACGCATGTAGAGAAGCACTCCACGTCCCTCCTTGCCGATCTGTTCCATTGCCCTGTGAAGCTGGGATTCACAGTCACACCGAAGGGAACCAAGAACATCCCCGGTAAAACACTCGGAATGGACCCTGACCAGCACAGCTTCGTCAGGTTTTATCTCTCCATCACCCTTTACCAGGGCAATATGCTCCTGCTTGTCCATAATGGATGTGTAGGCAATTAGTTTCCACTCCCCTCCAAAACGTGATGGCAGTCTTGTCTCAACCTCACGTTTTACAAAGGTTTCGGTCCGCAGCCTGTACTCGATAAGGTCTGCAATGGTTACAATCTTAAGGCCATGCTCCTGTGCAAAGACCTCAAGATCAGGCATGCGCGCCATTGTCCCGTCATCTTTCATTATCTCGCAGATGACACCAGCAGGCTTAAGCCCTGCAAGCCTTGCAAGATCCACAGAACCCTCTGTCTGACCAGCCCTTACAAGCACCCCACCGTCCCTTGCCCTGAGCGGGAACACGTGACCAGGTGTTGCAATGTCATCCGGAGTGCAGTCATCGCGCATAACTGTCTGGATAGTGGTTGCCCGGTCATGGGCAGAGATTCCTGTGGTAACACCCTGGCGGGCCTCAATGGAGACAGTAAAGGCCGTACCAAAACGGGACGTATTCTTTGATGCCATCATGGGAAGCCCAAGCCTGTCAACGGTTTCACCTGTAAGTGTAAGACAGATAAGCCCGCGGCCATACTTGGCCATGAAGTTTATTGCCTCAGGTGTTACTGCCTCAGCCGCCATGGTAAGGTCACCCTCGTTTTCACGGTCTTCATCATCCACCAGGATGACCATCTTCCCGGCTTTTATATCTTCAATAGCTTCTTCAATTGTTGAAACTGGCATGATATTAAAAAAACTCCTTAAAGTTTGTATCTCCACATTGTAACTGTTCAGTGCATTTATTGAATGAGGTTGGTAAATGGTCTTGTTTGTCCGTTCAGGAGAACAATTTCTTGTTTTTCTAAGGCTTGCTCCGCCAAAATCTCGAAACTCGCTCGTGCCTCACTCAGACAGACGCGATTTTATGGCTGCGCTTCGCCAAGAAAAACTACGAAATTGTTCAAAGTCATTCCAAAACAAGACCATTTACCACGATAGATACTCTACATTTATATAAATCCGTGCTTTGCCAAAAATTCAGCATCAAGACTGCCTTCACCTGCAGCTCTGACATCAGTGCCCCCTTGCAACAGCTTCTCAACATACTTCCCAATAACATCAACCTCAATATTTACCCTGTCACCAACCTTCCTGAACCCAAGGGTGGTGATAGAAAGTGTATGGGGTATGATGGCAACTGAAAACTCCCCGCTTGTACACGAGTTGACTGTAAGGCTTATTCCGTCAATGGTGACAGAGCCCTTTTCTATGAGATATCTGTCATACTTTGCATCAATGCGAAACCTGAACAGGGTGAACTGGCGGAGCTCCTTTCGCTCAAGCACCTGCCCGGTACAATCAATATGACCACTTACAATATGCCCGCCCAACCGGTCAGACAGGCGAAGCGCCCGCTCAAGGTTTACCCTGCTGCCAGGCCCAAGCTCTCCAAGGGTGCTTCTTGAAAGTGTCTCAGGGGAGACATCTGCTGTAAAAAAATCACCGGAAATGGTTGTTGCCGTAAGACATACACCATTTACCGCAATACTTTCACCCTCTTCAGGGTGTTCCAGGACAAAATCCGGTGCTATGACAAGAACAGAGCCCTCTGCCATCTTCTTTACAGATTTTACCGTGCCTAATCCCTGTACAATCCCTGTAAACATTACAACAAGTTACTCAAAAAGCTCATCAAGCCGCCTGCCGCAAACCCCGGCAACCAACCAGTTATCATCAAGCATCTCATGGCTGCAGGACGACAGCCTCAATGCATTATCAAGCAGGTCAGTCCCTTTGCCGGAAACTGCTGGCCTTGCCTCAATGCCTCCAATTATAAGGGGTGCATAGAAAAAAAAGGTCTCATCCACAAACCCGGCATCAAGAAAGGCACCATGAACAGTTGCACCTCCCTCCACCATTACAGACTGTATTCCCATTTTCCCAAGCTCTTCAAGGAGACCCTGAAGTCCTATCCTGCCAGTATCATCAGGAGGAAGAAGAAGCAGCCGGGCCTTTGTGTTTTCAAACTCCCTTATTCTGTCTGCCGCTGCCCTGCCCTCTGCTGCAACCACCAGGGTCATAGCAGGAGAATCAAGGTTATACACTGTTGATCCAGGAGCAGTTGAAAGAGTGCTGTCAAGAACCACCCTGACCGGATCATCTGTGCCATCTTCACGGGCACTTTCATGCCTGCATGTAAGGCCTGGATTGTCTGCCTTGACCGTACCACTTCCAACCAGTATTGCATCACTTATGCGCCTGAGCTCATGCCCCCTCATCCTTGCAGCACTGTTGGTAATCCACTGGGAATGGCCTGTACGGGTTGCAGTCCTGCCATCCATACTGCAGGCGACCTTCATCCTGACCCAGGGCAAGCCTGTTTTTATGTGTTTGGCAAATGGTGCAATAAGAAGCCTGCACTCATGGCGCATGCAACCTTCAGAAACCTCAAGCCCCCGGGAGCGTAAAAACTCCATTCCCCCGCCTGCCACCGATGGATTGGGATCGAGGGTGCCTATAACAACCCGGCTGATCCCTGCCTCAAGCACTGCCCTGGTGCAGGGTGGTGTCCTGCCGGTGTGATTGCAGGGCTCAAGTGTGACATAGATGGTGGCACCTTTTGCAGCATCTCCTGCATCATTAAGGGCATGAACCTCTGCATGTGGGGTTCCTGCTTTCCTGTGCCAGCCGCGGCCCACGATTTTGCCATCCCTGACCACCACAGCACCCACCGCAGGATTGGGAGTGGTACGCCCAAGCCCCAGCCGGGCAAGCTCAATGGCCTGATTCATAAAGGTGAAATCTGCTTCAGTAAAATCAGCCATCACCTTTAACCGCCTGTCTTCTCATCCCGTGCTGTCATCCCGTCAGGTATCTTTACTGTCCATGTTGGAGGCACTTCCCAAAAGCTCCTGAAGCTGTGCCATAAATTCGTTCAGATCCTTGAACTGCTTGTAAACAGAGGCAAAACGGACATAAGCAACATCATCCCACTCCCTTAGCTGCGCCATTACACGCTCACCAATGAAACTGCTGGGGATTTCAACCTCTCCCTTTTCCTGTATCTCCTTTTCCATGCTGGAGACAAAGCTTTCAATATCGTCCATTTTGACAGGACGTTTTTCACACGCCTTGAGAATCCCGTCAATGAGCTTGCGCCTGTCAAAGGCATCCCTTCTGCCGTCCTTCTTTACCACTACAGGCTGAAACTCTTCAATACGCTCGTAAGTTGTAAAGCGCTCTGAACAGGACAGACATTCCCTTCTACGGCGAATAGCCCTGCCGTCACGGCTGGGACGCGAGTCAACCACCTTGCTTTGTTCAAAATTACAGAATGGACATTTCATAAGATGGCAAGATAATAGAAAGAGAAGAGAATGAAAAGGGAAAGAAGGAGGGGATTTTACGCAGGATGGAAACTATTCCGGCATATCAACCTGCACCAGCTTCATACCCGCTTCCTCCAGCATCTCCATTGACATTTCGTCAGCATATCCCTCACTGTAGTAGATGGTGGTAACACCGGCATTGATAAGCATCTTGGTGCAGATAATACATGGAAGGTTGGTACAGTAGAGTTCTGCACCGGCAACGGCAATTCCGTAGCGCGCGGCCTGGATCAGGACATTCTGCTCTGCATGAAGGGCCCGACAAAGCTCATGACGCTGGCCTGACGGAATTTTAAGACGTTCCCTGAGACAGCCAATATCAAGACAGTGCTGAAGCCCTTCAGGAGCGCCATTATAGCCAGTGGCAAGGATTCTCTTCTCAAGCACAAGGATCGCACCAACCCGGCGCCTGAGGCATGTAGAGCGTTCGGACACCAGTCTGGTTATTGACATGAAGTAGTCATGCCATGAGGGTCTTGAACCAGAACCGGTGTTTGCAAGCATATCTTATGCGTCACACCCCTGTGCCAGGGCATCGTCGTAGCGTTTAAGCCTCTTGGCATAGAGGGGGTAACGCTTGCATATCTCAAGGACCTTTGTCCTTACCGAACGGATTACAGAGTCCGGGGCGTCTGTTGAGAGGATGTCGGCAATATAGTTTGCAACCTCCTCCATGTCTTCAACTCCAAGCCCCCTTGTGGTCACTGCAGGGGTGCCTATCCTTATGCCGCTGGTAACCCTTGGCGGTTTTTCATCAAAGGGAATGGAATTCTTGTTGACAGTAATGCCAGCCTTTTCAAGCCTCGCCTCTGCCTCTGCACCCGTAAGCCCCTTCTTTGATACATCCACCAGCACAAGGTGATTATCTGTGCCGCCTGAAACCAGCCTGAAACCGCGATCATTAAGCACCTGCGCCACCTTCTGGGCATTGGCAACTATCTGCTGGGTGTATGTCTTGTACTCGTCACCAAGGGCCTCCTGAAATGCAACTGCCTTTGCTGCAATCACATGCATAAGCGGCCCCCCCTGGATACCAGGAAAGATCTGGCTGTTCATCAGACGTCCAAACTGCTCCTTGGCAAGGATGAATCCGCCCCTGGGCCCCCGCAGGGTCTTGTGGGTAGTTGATGTCACAAACTCCGCAAAGGGTACTGGAGAAGGATGGATACCTGCTGCCACAAGGCCTGCGATGTGAGCCATATCAACCATAAGATATGCCCCCACTTCATCGGCAATCATCCGAAACATGTCAAACTCTAGGGTGCGGGGATATGCGCTAGCGCCTGCCACAATAAGGCGTGGACGATGCTCCCGTGCAAGCCTTCCCACTTCCTCAAAATCAATGGTCTCGGTATCCCTGTTGACTCCGTAACTGACCACATTGAACAGACGGCCTGAAAAACTTACCGATGCCCCGTGTGAAAGGTGTCCACCGTGGGCAAGGCTCATGGAAAGAATGGTATCACCGGGATTAAGGGCGCCAAAATAGACAGCCATGTTTGCCTGGCTGCCTGAGTGGGGCTGAACATTGGCATACTCAGAGCCAAAGAGCATGTTGAGCCTGTCAATGGCAAGCTGCTCCACAACATCCATGTTCTCACAGCCGCCATAATAACGGTGATCAGGATAACCTTCCGCATACTTGTTCATAAACACACTGCCCTCGGCCTGGATCACAGCCTCACTGACAAAATTTTCAGAGGCTATCATCTCAAGCTGGTCAGTCTGCCTGGTTATTTCCGCCCTAAGCGCCCTGAATACTTCAGGGTCAGTACGGCAAAGCTCTAACATCTTTTTTCTCCAGAAAAAACTTCATGCTGCCTGAACACCGGCAAATGCTCAAGTGGAGGCATTCTGTCCATTATTTATCAAAGCCGTATCCAGGGTGATAAATGGTCTTGTTTTGGAGGGACTCTGAATAATTTCGTAGTTTTTCTTGGCGAAGCGTAACCATAAAAATCGCGTCTGTCTGAGCGAGGTACGAGCGAGTTTCGCGATTTTGGCTTAAGCGAGCCTTAGAAAAACAAAAAATTATTCTCCGGAACGGAAAAACAAGACCATTTATCACCCCTTCATCAACATAACATCATCATTAAACGTGCTGAACAGTTACTCAAAGCCCTTATCAAACATGGAGATACGCCTGCTGTGCCTTCCACCGTCAAATGGAGTAGCAAGCCACGTCTTCACCATCTCAAAGGCAAGTGCTGATCCAATTACTCTTCCACCCATGCACAGTATATTTGAATCATTATGACGGCGGCTCATCTCGGCGGTAAATATTTCATGACACAACGCTGCACGGATTCCATGATGCCTATTGGCAGCCAGGGACATGCCAATACCGGTTCCGCAAATAAGGATGCCTCGCTCCGCCTCTCCATCCAGTATACTGGAGCAGACCTTCTCTGCATATTCAGGATAGTCAACGGAATCAGAGGAAAAACAACCCTTGTCCAAAACTTCGTGGCCTTCTTCTCTAAGAAGCGCAACGACAAGTTCTTTCAGCTCGAATCCGCCGTGATCCGCACCTATGGCTATTTTCATTAATAAACCTATGAATCAGTCTGAAAACTTCTTGAAAATTAACACCGCATTGGTCCCGCCAAACCCGAAGGAGTTGGACATTACATAGTTAAGGTCCATCTTCCTTGACTCGTTGGGGACATAATCAAGGTCGCACTCTTCATCAGGATTTTCGTAATTTATAGTTGGAGGCACAATACCATCTTCAATTGCCTTTACGCAAAATACCGCCTCTACGCCTCCAGCCCCGCCAAGAAGATGTCCTGTCATGGACTTGGTTGAACTTACGGGTATCTTGTATGCACTTTCACCAAAGACTGTCTTAATAGCTGCTGTTTCACAGGAATCATTAAGCGGTGTGCTTGTACCGTGGGCATTGATGTAATCAATATCTTCAGGTTTAATACCTGCATCCTCAAGCGCCATCTGCATACACCTGACACCGCCTTCACCGTCTGATGGCGGGGCAGTCATGTGAAAGGCATCACCGGTAAG
Source organism: Deltaproteobacteria bacterium (assembly GCA_015494395.1). Lineage (GTDB taxonomy): Bacteria > Desulfobacterota > Dissulfuribacteria > Dissulfuribacterales > QOAL01 > S144-17. Next base: position 66,296 of record WGBG01000068.1, on the reverse strand, counting down.
GCCGTAACCTACCACCTCTGCCCTGATCTTTGCCCCCCGTGCCTTTGCATGCTCCAGCTCTTCAAGAATCAGGATTCCTGCCCCCTCACCGATGACAAACCCGTCCCTCTCCTTGTCAAAGGGCCTGGATGCCCTTTCAGGCTCATCATTTCTGGTGGACAGTGCCTTAAGAGACGAAAACCCTGCCAGCGCAAGCTGAGTGATAACAGACTCTGTACCACCGCAGATCATCACATCACTGACACCCCTCTGAATCATCTTGAAGGCATCACCTGTGGCATGGGTACCTGCGGCACATGCGGTGCAGACAACTGTGTTTGGCCCCTTGGCGCCAAACATGATTGATATCTGCCCTGAGGCCATATTTGGAATGGCCATGGGAATAAAAAACGGACTTACCCTCCGCGCCCCACGTTTAACCAGCACATCCCTGAAGAATTCTATTGATCCAAGGCCACCAAGCCCGCAACCGGTGTGTACACCTACACGGTTGGCATCAACCTGTGACATATCCAGCCCGGCATCTTCAATTGCCATGCGGGATGCGGCTATTCCCATCTGAACAAACGGATCAACACGCTTAACCAGCTTTTCAGGCATGAAGTCAGCAGGGTTAAACCCTGTAACCTCCCCTGCAATACGGGACGGATACCCCTCACAGTCAACCTTTGTGACCGGTCCTATACCGGACTTGCCATCAACGATATTCTTCCATGATTCTTCAAGCCCGATACCAACCGGACACAGAAGACCAAGGCCGGTAACCACTACTCTGCGATTACAGTTTTTTTCAGTCATCACGTGAACCTGCGCCGGCGCGCAGCCAGCATATCAGCCCTTGTGGCTGTTAATGAAATCAATGGCGTCCTGGACAGTTGCCATCTTCTCTGCATCTTCGTCGGCTATCTCTACACCAAACTCCTCTTCCATTGCCATTACAAGCTCAACCAGGTCAAGAGAATCAGCGCCAAGGTCATCAACAAATGATGCCTGGGGCACTACCTTGTCTTTGGAGACACTGAGCTGGCTTGCAATTATATCAATCATCTTTTCTTGAATACTCATAGTTTTCCTCCTATATCATATATAAATGTAGATTTATCAGTCACACACCAAGCCGCCATTGACATGAAGAACATGACCTGTGATATACTGGGCTGCAGGCGAGGCCAAAAAGCCCACTGCAGCGGCAACATCCTCAGGGGAGCCCATACGTCCTGCGGGAATCTGGGCAAGAAGCTGTTCTTTTATCTTTTCCGGAAGCTCGGCTGTCATATCTGTTTCAATAAAACCAGGGGCAACTGCATTTGCCGTAATACCCCTTGATGCCATCTCCCTGGCAACAGACTTTGTAAAGCCCTCAAGCCCTGCCTTGGTAGCAGCATAATTTGCCTGACCGGGATTTCCCATTGTACCAACCACAGAGCTTATGTTTATGATCCTGCCCCAGCGCTCCTTCATCATTGCCATTGCAACTGCCTGGGTACAGTTAAATGCACCTTTAAGGTTCACCTCAATAACACGGTCCCAGTCCGCCTCCTTCATGCGGGCAAGAAGGCCGTCCAGGGTTATACCTGCGTTGTTCACCAGGATGTGGAACGCCCCATGTTCCTTTATGGCACCCTTGATTGCCTTGCTGGAAGCAGCAGAATCCGCTACATCAAACTGCATTAGCCTGGCACTGCCGCCCTGGGCTTCAATTGCTGCTGACACCCTTTTTGCAGCCTCGGTATTTCCAGCAAAATTTATAAAGACCTCTGCCCCCATGCGGGCAAGCTCAAGGCATATTGCAGCGCCAATGCCCCTGGAACCGCCTGTAACCAGTGCCCTTTTTCCTTCAAGTACTTTCATAATTCAAATCCTGTACGGGACACAATTAGAAGTGTCCTCTTAAACACCCCGTTCCTTCTTTATCTTCTTAATAAGGAGGGGAAGAATGGTCTTCACATCCCCGACAATGCCATAGGTTGCCAGGTCGAAGATGGGGGCTTCCGGGTCCTTGTTAACAGCAACAATCATATCTGCCCCCTGGATGCCTACAACGTGCTGAATGGCACCGCTTATGCCAAATCCCATATAAAGTTTGGGGGAGACAGTGACACCTGTCTGACCTATCTGTGTCCTGTGCGGCAACCACTCGGCATCAGTTACTGCACGAGATGCACCTACCCCTGCCTCAAGGAGCTCGGCAAGCTCGTGGATAAGAGCCATATTCTTCTCACTCTCCATGCCCCTTCCGGCAGCTACTACTATGTCTGAATCAGCAAGGCCTGGGCCTTCTGCCTTTTCCATTACAGATTCCACTATTTTAAGGCGGGATGAGAGTTCCTCATCAGTGGGTGTGATTTCTACTATTTCACCCTGCCTTGAGGCGTCCGGCTCAAGTGCCTTAAGAACGTGTGGACGAACAGTTGACATCTGGGGCCTGTGGTTGGGACATACGATGGTTGCAAGCAGATTACCGCCAAAGGCAGGCCTGGTCTGAAGCAGGGAACGGTCTTCTTTTCTTACCTCAAGCTCGGTACAGTCAGCAGTAAGCCCTGTCTCAAGCATGGTGGCAACCTGGGGAATGTAGGAACGTCCCATGGCAGTGGCACCAGCCAGGATGATTTCAGGCTTTTCCCTGCGGGCAAGACCGGAGACAATCCTTGCAAATACATCATCCCTGAACTGCTCAAGCTCAGGATGGTCAACCACAAGCACACGGTCTGCTCCACGCTCAACAAGCTCCTGAGCATGCTGCCTTACACCGCTGCCTATCAGTACCGCAGTAAGGGGGACTGACAGATCATTGGCAAGCTCCCTGCCCTTGCCAAGCAGCTCAAAGGTCACAGGCGCTGTATGACCAAACCTGTATTCGGCAGTTACCCATACACCGCGCCACTCATCAGGATTGATCCCTGAGGCTTCAGACTCCTGCTTGGCAAGCTCAAGCGCACCCTCAGGGCAGGTATCAACACATGTACCGCACATGGTACATTTATCAAGGTCAACAACCGCCTTGTCTTCCTTAACCTCTATGGCGCCAAACGAACACGCATCCTCGCATTCGCCGCAGCCAATACATTTTTCCAGATCTACTGTGAGCATTTATAATATCCCGGCTTCCTTAAGCTTTCCTATCAGGGCATCTACCTGTTCCTCAGGCTCGCCCTCAAGCATCTCACGTTTCGCATCAAATGTTGGCACTGTGGTGGTGGCAACCTGGGTGGGAGAGCCTGCAAGCCCAACCTTTGAGGTCTCTGCCCCGATATCTTCAGCACTGAGCATTGGGATATCCGTTTTCTTTGCCCTCATCTTACCCTTGAGGGAAGGAACCCGCGGGGTATTCAGAGAGGCAAGGACAGTTATCAGTGCAGGCAGTTCCACCTCCACAATGTCATATCCCTGCTCGCACATCCGTTTAAGGCGCAGTTTCCTGCCGTCTTCCAGAACCTCAAGTTCATCAACACAGGTCACACAGGGAATGCCAAGGCGTACGGCAAGCCCAGGCCCCACCTGTGCGGTATCACCATCAACAGCCTGCTTGCCGCAGATGACCAGGTCAAACTCGCCCAGCTTGTTTATTGCCTTTGCAAGTGTGTATGTGGTGGCAAGTGTATCCGCACCGGCAAAAGCACGGTCAGAGACAACGATACCGTTATCAACACCAAGAGAGATTGCCTCCCTGATAGCATCCTGTGCCTGGGGCGGCCCCATGGTCAGCACCGAGACTTCGCCACCAACCTGGTCTTTCAAAGCAAGTCCGGCCTCAATGGCATTATAGTCAAAGGGGTTGATTACGCTCTCTACACCCTCACGGACAAGAGTGCCCTTTTCCTTGTCAAACCTGACGGTACTGGCGTCAGGCACCTGTTTTATACAAACTGCGATTTTCATAAACTTTTAATATTACTCCAAATGGCACATTTAACACCCAGAACTATGCAAAGCTACCACTCAGGCGGTGCGGGTTTAAAGTCAGCGCCGTGCTCATGATGGCTGGTATCAGCCTACCTTTGCGTACTCCTTGTTGAGAGCCTGCCCAATAACATTTCTCTGTATCTGGTTGGTACCCTCATAGATCTGAAGGATTTTGGCATCACGCATCATCTTCTCAACCGGATAGTCCTGCATGTATCCGTAACCGCCAAGTATCTGCACTGCATCTGTGGTAACCTTCATGGCAACATCAGTGGGAAAGAGCTTTGCCATTGCAGACAACTTTGAAAAATTCTTTTCCCCGGCATCAATGGTGCGGGCAACTGCATAAACCAGCGCCCTGGCTGCCTCTATGGATGTTGCCATGTCGGCAAGCATGTGCTGAATTGCCTGGAAGGATATAATTGGCTGGCCAAACTGGACCCTCTGCCTTGCATACTTCACAGATTCATCAAGGGCTGCCTGGGCAAGCCCGACACCAATTGCACCAATACCTGGCCTTGCAAGGTCCAGGGTGCGCATGGCTATAATAAAACCCTGTCCACGACGGCCAAGGATCCTGTCCTTGGGAATACGGCAATCATTAAACACAAGCTCCCGGGTGGAGGATGCCCTGAGCCCCATCTTCTTCTCTTTCTTACCGAAACTGAAGCCTTCATCACCCTTTTCCACAATAAAGGCTGTGGCACCCCGTGCGCCCTTGTTCCTGTCTGTCATTGCTATAATGGTGTAGATCTCAGCCTCTCCACCACTTGTAATCCACTGCTTGGTGCCGTTAAGCACCCAGTAGTCGCCATCTTCCACAGCAGTACACTGAATACCAGCAGCATCGCTTCCGGCATTTGCCTCAGTAAGGCCAAAAGCAACCAGTTTCTTGCCTGCGGCAACATCCGGTAGGTATTTCTGTTTCTGTTCGTCTGTCCCAAAAAGCAGTATGGGGTAACCGCCAAGTGCACTTGCAGCAAAGGTGGTGGTGACAGCAATACATCCCCTTGCAAGCTGCTCAACAGCCAGACAGTTTTCCATGGTACCGCCGCCAAGTCCGCCATATTCCTCAGGGATGTAGAGAGCGAACAGGTCAGCCTGGGCCAGATCCTTCATTATGTCCCAGGGGAATGCCTCATTCCTGTCCAGCTCCGCTCTGACCGGGATTATCTTCTCCTCTGTGATCTGACGGGTCAGATCCACTATCATTTCCTGCTCTTCGGTGAGAAAGTAATTGACCTTGGACATCAAAGTATCTCTCTTTCGTAGCTGATCACGGGATTAGCCCGTTTCATTTCCATGACCTAATTATTAGAGCTCAAATTAGGCATGACCACTCTATTTCGCCTGTCTTCAGAGGTTCATAAACAACAGATCAGGCTTTCTCCAACAAAATCTCTCTGCTGAAACCAGATTCAACAAACACGGATGTCAGCGTAGCATAAAACTTTATATGGTCAAAATTTCCTGAAAAAAATAATGGTCTAATAGTCCTATTTAAAACATTCTTTTTTTGTTACTGTTCAGCGTACTTATGTTAATAAAGGTTGGTAAATGGTCTTGTTTTTCCGTTCCGGTGAACAATTTCTTGTTTTTCTAAGGCTTGCTACGCCAAAATCGCGAAACTCGCTCGTCCCTCGCTCAGACAGACGCGATTTTTGTGGCTTCGCTTCGCCAAGAAAAACTACGAAATTGTTCAAAGTCACTCCAAAACAAGACCATTTACCACGCTGAATAGATTCCTTTTTTTAAGCCATGTTCCTTAAGGATTATAGCAGTTCGGCTGCTCTCATCCAGGCACTACCATTTCATGGCAACCGCACCCCATGTAAATCCGCCGCCAAAGGATACCATGAGGACATTCATTCCAGGCCTAAGCTTGCCGGACCGGTTCGCCTCATCAAGGGCTATGGGGATACTGGCCGCCGAGGTATTACCATACTTGTGGATATTGATAAAGACCTTCTCCTCTGGCAGTCCCAATCTTTCCCTCAGATAATCAAGAATACGCATGTTGGCCTGATGACATACCAGCAGGTCCACATCTTCAGGGGTCCAGGCGTTTGCCTTAAGGGCCTCCCATGTTACTGATTCAAGGGCACGCACTGCATTCTTGAACACATCCCTGCCGCTCATCTCTATATACTGCCACCCCTTGTCAAGGATCTCCGGCGTAACGGGGTGGGCTGTGCCAAGTGCCCTTATGGTCAGAAACTCCCACAACCTGCCATCAGCATGAAGGTGAGTGGAGAGAATCCCCCTCGGCTCCCTGGTTCCAGTAACCACTGCTGCCCCTGCTCCGTCACCAAAAAGCACACAGGTGGACCTGTCATCCCAGTTGACACGGCGTGAGAGTACCTCGCTGCCTATAACCAGGACCTTCATTCGGCGTCTATCCCTTACAAACTTGTCTGCTATTGAAAGACCGTAGAGGAAACCTGAACAGGTGGCGGAGAGATCAAAGGCACCGGCCCTTGCAGCCCCAAGCTCCTTTTGCACCAGGCATGCAACCGATGGCATGGGCATATCGGGGGTCAGAGTGCCTACGATGATGAGATCAAGGTCAGCAGCCCTGACATCAGCCATCTCCAGGGCCTTTTTTGAGGCCTGCACTGCCAGATAGGAATTGGGCTCCTCATCAGAGGCAATATATCTTTGACGAATACCTGTCCTGGTGCGTATCCACTCATCAGTGGTATCTATCTCCCATTCAAGGTCCTTGTTGGTTACCACTCTTGAGGGAACAAAGGCACCTGTTCCGGTTATTACAGCATAGTTTGCCATTATACTCTGAAATATTTAACTACAACCTAAAACGATTGAGGGCTGGAAAATCCGGGGACTCAGTACACACCTTCATTCATGCTGCCCTCAAACCAGACGCAAAAGGTCCTGTCTTTTTGAAAGAGAATCTGCAAGCTTTTTGGCCAGTTTAATTTCCACAAGGTCTTTGGAAGAGATAATGGCATTTTTCAGTGCCTTTGCCGGAGACATGCCGTGACAGATAAGTGCAACACCATTTATTCCAAGAAGTGGAGCCCCGCCATACTCGGCATAGTCCACCCGTTTCTGAAACCGCTTGAAGGCTGTCCTTGCCAGGGTGTAACCGATTGTAGCCATAATGCTGCCCCTGATCTCGGTCCTGAGCATGGAAAGCACTGCCTCCCCAAGGCCTTCACTGAGTTTCAGGCAGATATTACCCACAAAACCGTCACATACAATTACATGAACATCGCCCCGGAACAGGTCCCTTCCCTCAACATTGCCAACAAAGTTAAGATCACTGCCGGACAGGAGATCATAAGCCTTTTTGACCTGCTGGTTCCCCTTTGAATGCTCCTCCCCGATACTCATAAGCCCCACACGGGGATTGGGATTCTTCAGACACTCCCTGTAGTAAACCGAGGCCATTATCCCGAACTGCAGCAGGTGCAGGGGCTTGCAATCCACATTGGCACCGACATCTATCAGTACCAGAGGGTCCTTCAGTGTTGGCATCAGGGTACATATGGCAGGCCTGACTCCCTTGATCCTTCCCAGGGTAAACATGGCAGTGGCAAGTGTTGCACCTGAATTTCCGGCACTGACAACAGAACTTGCCTTACCCTCCTTGACCAGGTTGAAGGCAACCTGAATGGATGAGTCCTTTTTCCGGCGCATGGCATCTGCCGGAGACTCACCCATTTCAACCACCTGTGACGCAGGATACACGGATATGGGTAACCCTTCACCGCCAAGCCTTCTAAGCTCTGCGCGCAAATGATCTTCCTTTCCCACAAGGATGGATTCAACACCACGCTCCCTGGCGGCAATTATGGCCCCTTCCACTATAATTCCGGAGCCGCGATCCCCTCCCATTGCATCTACTGCTACAGGCATGATTTTGTACCTGACTAGTCTTCTTCCCTGGAATTAAAGACCTTGCCCTTGTAGGTTCCGCAATGTGGGCAGATGGTATGAGGACGCTTCTGTTCCATGCAGTGAGAACAGGTTGAAAGACCGGGTTTGGCCAGTGCATCGTGTGAACGCCTGTTGCCCCTGCGGGAACGTGATATTTTTCTCTTTGGTACAGCCATTTTTTTATCCTCCGAAAACTTGACATGACTCTGCCTGAAAAATCACCGGGCAGGACATGTGAATTGGCTTATATTTTCATTTTTTCCGCCCTTAAAGACGGTAGTATTTTTACTGACACGCATATCTTCATGACCATAGGAGCCTCTGGGCATAAAGATTACATAGATTTCAGCTTCCCTTGACCTTAAGCCCTTTCAGCACAGCAAAGGGACTGTCTTCATGGAACTCTGTGCAACTGCACTTGCCTTTGTTCAGGTCTGTACCGCAATGGGGGCAAAGCCCCTGACATTTTTCCGAGCAGAGTATCTTCTGGGGCACCTGAAGGAGGACCTGCTCTCTGAATATCTCATCAAGGCTTATCAAGCCGTCACGAAATGCCCAGACATTCAGGTCGTCTTCACCAAGCCCAACTTCCTTTATATCAGACAGCTCGTCCTGGACCTCTGCGGCCTCAAGAATATAGAAAAAATCCTGTTCTATGGCCTCGGTACACTGAACAAGGCAGCGGTGGCAAATTAATAACAGGACACCGCTGATTTTACCACTTAAATGTATATTGCCTCCGTGACGAAAAAAATCTGCACGTCCCAGCAATGCCCCCTGGAGACTGACATCTTCAGGAAAGTCCGATTCAAGCTCACACAACGCGCGGACATCTTCAAAGGAAAGATGCAGGCCTTCGTCAGGTTTAATATCTTCTATTTTTATCTTTAATGATGATTCAGTCATATTAAAAAACAGGCGCACTGCCCACCAGACCGGTTTCAGCAAGGCACGGCCCCTGTTAATACATCATATCTCCGGGTGACAGGCGCCTTGAACGCAGAATTCACGCCGTCATTTTTCATGAACCCTGCAATATATATGTTGTTCAGACCTTGTCAAGCTGATGTCACCTAGATTGAGCGTTTCAAAATCTGGAAAAGTATTTTTTTGACTAAATTTAAAGAGGTTACACCAATTATAGTTTTCCAGTTTTGAAACCCTCCGGGATTGCCGTATTCACTGCATCTCATTTGTCAGAGAAATTTCCATATAGCAGACTATTATGGAAGTTCCTCTTTCGCGGATCTGCAGCAAATCCGACAATCGCTCAATCCAGGTGTCAGCCAGTTTCCTGTTTTTGTCTCCCGGGATCAGTAAGCATGCCAATCACAATTCCTGCCTCATAGAGAAGATACAGAGGAATCCCCATAAGGCTCATATTGACAACATCAGGCGTAGGAGTAAGGACCGCCGCAAGTATGGCAATGATCAGGATGGCATATCTGCGGTATTTCCTGAAGGTTCTGTAACTGCATATTCCCAGTCGGCAAAGCACGGTCATGAACAGGGGAAGCTCAAACACAAGCCCGAAACCAAGCATGAAAAAACCGGTAAAATTAACAAACTTTGCCAAGGAAATTACAGGTTTAATCTCCTCGGACTGGTATCCCAGCAAAAATTTCATACCAAACGGCAGGGTTACAAAAAAACAGAACATTGCACCGGCATAAAACATCAAAAGGCCAGCAGCAGCGAAAAAGAGCACAAAACGGCGGGAGAGCCCAAAGACTGCCTTGAGCCCCTGGGCAAGACGCCAGGACAGCCAGGGCATCATTATCAGGACGGCACTGACAGCGGCAATCTTGAGAAGGCCTGTCATAGGCTCAACCACACCGAAAAATACCAGCTTCTGCTCAAGATAGTTCTGGAGCAAGGCAAGTATATCCGGGGCAAACCAGAAAAGAACGATGGTCAGCCCGACAAATGTCAGGACTGTCTCAAGAAGAAAGCGCCTCAGATAGGCAAGAAACAGAACTATCTTCTGTGCTGGGGTGGTTTCGGTGGTCAACTTTTAATTTCCGCAGGATATGGCAGAAGAAACAGTGCCTATCCGGAGATAATCGGACTATTTATTTCCTGGACAATACGTTACCGTTAGCAACAAAACGTGTTTCATACCAGATTCTTTCTGGCATATTCAATAGCATTCCTGAAAAACAGAAGCCCTGCCCCCTCCTCTGGAAGCTCTTTTCTGGTCCACTGGGGGTGATTTGTTCTGTGGTGAAACGCCTCGGGGTGAGGCATGAGCCCCATAAGCCTTCCGGTAGGATCACAGAGACCGGCTATTGCAAGGTCAGAACCGTTTGGATTAAAGGGGTACTCATCTGTGGGCTCGCCGGTTTCAGGGTGAACATACTGCATAGCTATAAGCCCCTCATGTTTAAGGCGTGAGCGGACGGTTTCGTCCATGCATACCAGCTTTCCCTCACCGTGACGCACAGGCAGTTCCATTTTTTCCATGCCCTTTGTAAAGATACATGGAGAATCTTCCGGCATGCTGCATGTTACCCACCGGTCTTCAAAACGGCCACTGTCATTATATATGAGACTTACGCTCCTTGACTGATAGTTATTATCAAAGCCTGGAAGGAGGCCGGTTTTCACCATGAGCTGAAAACCATTACACACACCAAGCACCAGCCCACCTGCCTCTACAAACTCAAGAAGCTGGTCAATAAGCCGCTGGCCACTCTCTTTGACCTTGGCATAACGCAGCCTGTGGGCACCGGCCTGTGCGGCGCCAAGGTTGTCACCATCAAGGAAACCGCCAGGAAGGTTCAGAAAATGGTAATCTGTGAACTTTACCTTTCCGTCAACAAGATCACTCAGGTGAACAATGTCCACGTAATCTGCCCCTGCAAGCCTGCAGGCATTTGCCATCTCCACTTCACAGTTGGTTCCATAACCTGTAGTAACAATAACTCGAACTTTTGAAGCCATATACACTGCTCCCCGGCGGAATTTTCAAATGCCTAAGTTGTGCGATTGTCAGATTTGCTGCATATCCGCGAAAGAGGGCTTCCCACTATAGTAGGCTATGTGGGAAGACCGATGACAAAGGAGATGCAGTGAAGCTGGCAATCCCGAAGGGTTTCAAAATTGGAAAGATATAAGTGATATAACTCCTTTAAATTCCACTAGAAAAATAATTTTTCCCATTTTGAAACGCTCAACTTAGGAAATATATAAATTTTATGTAAGATAAAGCACCAGAACGATTGCCAACAATAATCCCAAACTGTTAAATTGTACAGAGGCATTGAGCCATAAGAACAGACAGGTGTTAAAGCTATGAACAAGGACAGGAACCCCGGTACCTCGGATATAATCATGGTAATTACCACATCAGACAGCAGGGATGAGGCGGTAAAACTTGGCCGCATGATGGTTGAAAAAAGGCTTGCCGCATGCGCACAGATAAGCGGGCCCATTGAAAGCCATTTCTGGTGGGATGGAAAACTTGATAGGGCAGAGGAGTGGCAATGCAGGTTCAAGACCTCAAGAAAACTCTATTCCGCACTGGAGCAGGAGATCAGAAAGGCTCACTCCTACCAGGTACCACAGATTGTGGCAGTACCGGTTTTGGCAGCCCTTACGGATTTTGAATCATGGGTTATGGAAGAAACTAATACGGGTTAACCTGAGAAACGGGCAGGCTCAGGGAAGTATCTGCACCAGGGGTGAGCCCTGCTCTACCCTTCCAACTACAGCAGCCTCAACAATACCCTTTGAAAGGATGCATTTCATGTAGGAATCTGCTTTATCCTGAGGAAGGGATACAAGCAGCCCGCCTGATGTCTGGGCATCAAAGAGCAGTTCGGCAACAAGGGTATCAACACCTGCATCCACAGACACACTGCGGCGGCAAAACTTCCTGACCTCGTAATCCCCCTCTGGAACAAAACCCTGCCTTAAGAATTCAAGTGCCTCACGAAGCAGGGGAACACGTCTGGCATTCAACACAACCCTGCAGCTACTTGCCTCAGCCATCTCAAGTGCATGACCAACAAGACCAAAACCGGTTATGTCCGTGGCTGCATTAACCCCGATCTCAATCATTGCCTCGGAAGCCTCACGGTTAAGGGCCTTCATTACCCCGGTCATGCGCCGGAGCTGCTGATCGTTAAGGATACCTGCCTTATGGGCAGTGGAAAGTACGCCTGTTCCCAAGGGCTTTGTAAGGATAAGCGCATCACCAGGTTTTGCCCCTGCATTTGAGATAAACCGCTCAGGATGCACAATACCTGTAACCGACAACCCGTATTTTGGCTCACTGTCCTCAACGCTGTGGCCTCCAACAAGGACAGCCCCTGCTTCATGAACCTTGTCAATTCCCCCCTTGAGGATACGTGCAAGCACGTCCGGACTCTCGTCCTTGATTGGAAAACAGACCACATTCATGGCAGTCAGCGGCACCGCACCCATTGCATAGAGGTCGCTCAGTGAATTTGCCGCAGCTATCTGGCCGAACTCGTAGGGGTCGTCAACTACAGGTGTAAAGAAATCTACTGACTGGACAATGGCCAGCTCATCCGAGAGGCGGTAAATGCCTGCATCAGAGGCTGTCTCGATTCCTGCCAGCAGATTGAGATGGTTAGAGAGGGGAAGCTTGTCAAGGATTGCATGCAGGCCCTCCGGGCCTATCTTTGACGCTCAGCCCGACGCCTTGACCCTGGAAGTCAACCTGGCTGATTCCTGCTTGCTCATCTATTACTTTCTAAGTGTGGCTATGAGCCTGTTTCTCTTAAGAAACATATCAAGGGCATCACATATATGAGGAAATACAACATCTGCAACCCTCAGGGCATCACCAGATGCACCCTCCTTACCCATGATACACACTCCAAGGGCGGCCTCCTTCAGCATCAGGGCGTCATTGCAGCCGTTACCAATGGCAATGGTATGCTCCCTTCCAAGCTCCTCAAGGAATGCCAGTTTCTGCAAATCGCCGCGTCCTGACTCAAGACAGTGCACATTAACACAGCATCCATCCCTGAGTTCCCGTGTCAGGCCTTCAAGGCTCTGATATGTATCGGCAGTGAGAACATAAACATCCAGAACCCGGGATATGGTCTTTAATCTTTCAACCACACCGTCAATAAATTCGCCGTCAACGGTAAGCGTACCATTCAAATCAAGAATAAGGTTGGAAAGGTCGTAAAAAATTCCGCAGGGAAGATCAATTTCTATCCGTTTGTTACCGTTGATCATATGTCATTCCTCAATATCAAAACCTGGCAGGAGGCCAGTTGGTACAATTTCCATCTTAATCTTTGAACAGGGCCAGTACCTGAGATGAGCAGTTCAAACATCTGCCCATAATTCTACCGGTGGAACAGCCCTTTTCATTGCAAGTCAATCAATGGCATATAAGAGGTTGACTGTCAACCCTCTTGCAGGTTTATTACACATATTACACAGACAGAGAAATCCAACATTCCACAGGAGCTTAACGAACACATGCAGATAGCACCTTTAATATATCCGGTTAACTACTTGCGCCACAATGTCATCAATACGCTTTCCCTGATGTTTTCAAGCGTCAATGTGCTGTCCCCAACAGATGACGAGGAACTTTCACCTGTCAAGGCACCGGGATTCAGCACACCACTGTACATACACCGCATAGCCCCCTCGCCTCCTGAAAAAAAGAAAAGATTCCGTAAAATCCTCAGGGAGATGAAGGTGTGGGGAGAACAGATGGGGCTTGACAACAAGAGCGTTGCAGAATCCATCCACACAGAGGCATTTCAGCCTGCCGCGGAATCTGTCTCCAGTATATTTTCATCAATCAAGCAGAAAAAGACCGGCCAGGCCATGCTGCAGACAAGGCTCTTCCTTCAGATAGCCCTGGAAAATGACATGCAGGATGATCTGCTGGAGCTTGAGATAAAAAAACTTGAGGAAAAGAAGAAAAAACTCACGGAAATCATGGGGGATGAACTGCCGGAGGAAGAGACTGGAATTTCCCTGCCACACGAAGAAACCAGGCCGGATCTGTACGGAATAAAGATGCTGAACATGCCGGAGCGCCGCCTCAAGGCATGGATGCGGCTTGCAAACCGTTACGATGACACACCTCTTGATACATGGCCCCTTGGAGAAAGTATTGCTATAAAGGATATATTGGACCGGGCATACGAAAAGGCCACTGGAAAGATCGCCAAAGAGATCCTGAACCTGCAGCTTCCCCGGGAAGTTGAGGACCCTGCCCTTAAATCAAAGCTTTCGGACGGGGTGATGAAGCTCATGGATGAACTCAGGGATGAACTTTCACAAAGGGATGGAAGTGACATTGAGGAAAATGCCCTGATAAAAAATATATGCCACAGGATTGAGGTAAGCGTTGATGCAAAGGAGGCACAGACACACCCTGGCCCAAGGGTGAACCTTACAATTTATCCCGGCATGCACATGGACGACCTGCTTCCCCTGGCCGCAGGCCTTAAGAAACGAAAAAATCCCCCAAAGCTCTTCAGCAAGTGGTGTTATGGGTCATTTTACCTTTTGTAGGATAAAAAGAAATTTTCAGATGGTGCAGCCTTTCGTGCCTTTTACTGTTTCCGCTCTCTGCCCAGATGCCTGTAAGCAAGGTCTGTGGCAACGCGGCCGCGTGGTGTACGGTGAATATAGCCTTTCAGAATCAAAAAGGGCTCATACACATCTTCAATAGTTCCGCTATCCTCTCCAATGGACGTTGCAAGGGTGTCAAGGCCCACTGGCCCTCCGCCAAAACGGTCTATTATCATGGTCAGGATCTCCCTGTCCATTCGATCAAGGCCCTGGGTGTCAACGTGAAGCATATTCAGGCCGGCATCAGCAACCTCCCTGGTTATCCGACCATCTGCCCTGACCTCTGCAAAATCCCTGACCCTTCGAAGCAGGCGGTTTGCAATCCTTGGCGTTCCCCTGGAGCGGCGTGCAATCTCCATTGCCCCGTCACTGTCCAGGTGGATTCCCATTATTCTTGCTGATCGCTCAACAATCTCTTTAAGGTGAATATCTTCATAAAACTCCACCCTGAGCACCACACCAAAACGGTCTCTCAGGGGTGGAGACAGAAGCCCTGCCCTGGTTGTTGCGCCAACCATGGTAAATGGAGGAATATCTATCTTGATTGTACGTGCGCTTGGTCCCTGTCCGATGATAAGATCCAGCTTGAAGTCCTCCATTGCCGGATATAGTATCTCCTCCACCACAGGACTCAGGCGGTGGATCTCATCAATAAACAGCACCTCACCCTGCTGAAGATTTGTTAAGATTGCTGCAAGGTCACCAGGGCGCTCAATAACAGGGCCGGAGGTGCATCTTATTCCGGTTCCAAGCTCTGCTGATATGATGTTTGCAAGGGTTGTCTTTCCAAGACCGGGATGACCGTGAAGCAACACATGATCAAGGGCAGTTCCCCGCTTCTTTGCTGCTGTAATAAAAAGCCTCAGGCTGTCAACAACCTCGGTCTGCCCCACGTACTGGTCAAGGGTCAGGGGCCTTAAACCAGGCTCTGAAGCCCTGTCTTCAGGAAGAATGGAGGCAGAAAGCTCTTCTGTAACAAGATCATCAACAAGATCATCAGGGGGAAACTTCATGAAAGTATCGCTGACCATCACTTTCTGCCAAGCCTAGAGAGCCTGGACATGGCACGGGTTATAAGCACCTGAATATCATCGCTCTCACCTGACTCCTTGATAACCGCAGAGACTGCCTTTGCAGCATCGTTCTCACGCCAGCCAAGGTTAACAAGGGCAGATACAGCATCTGAGGCAGTACTGCCACCTGAAACAAGGGGCTCTGAAGACAGGGCACTTCCGCTGGAATCCGCCTCCTTGCCGCCCTGCTGCAGAAGCTTTGCTGCCTTTTCCTTAAGGTCCACGCAGAGCCTCGCTGCGGTCTTCCTGCCAACACCATGAATTGCCTGAAGCGCAGCATGTTCCCCGCGGGCAAGTGCCTGAAGAAGGTCATTTGCAGAAGATGCGGCAAGCACGTTCATTGCAAGCCTTGGCCCCACGCCGGAAACCTCAAGGAGCATAAGAAAAAGCTCCCGGCGCCTGCTGTTTGAAAAACCAAAAAGGGAAATTGCATCATCCCTGAAGACTGTATGCACATGGACAAATGCCTCCTCACCCACTGGCGGCAGGCTTTGAAGATCCCGATCAGGCATGAAAAGCTCGTACCCCACTCCACCCACGTCAAGCAAAAGCCTTCCTGCCTCCCGGGCATACACTATGCCTTTAAGAAAACCTATCATGAGGATTAACCATGCACCTGCTGCGAAAATTCACAGAATCATAAAAATGCTGCCGCATGCCACTGCCGCACAATCAGCCACCTGCCGGACAAAAAATACATAGACTACCTCAGGCCACACATACAGGTGAAAATGACAGCCGGGCGCTGTTTGCATGACAGATTGCAACGGCCAGGGCATCTGCGGCATCGGCAGGAGGTATGGAATTCAGATTGAGCAGCACCTTGACCATCTGCTGCACCTGCACCTTTTCCGCCTTTCCATATCCAACCACAGCCTTTTTGATGGCAAGCGGAGTGTACTCATACACATCAAGCCCGGCATGGACCGCTGCAAGCATTGCAGATGCCCTGGCATGGCCCAGTTTAAGCGCACTTTTGGCATTCCTGGCAAAAAACAGGTCTTCAATGGCAAAGACATCAGGGGCGTACTTATCAATCGCACCAGCCACCCCCTGGTAAAGCCGGTCAAGCCGGTTAACAAAACTGGGTTCGCCAGCCACCCTGATTACAGCAGCACCAAGACAGCGCAGGCTGCTTCCAATGGATTCCACAACCCCGATGCCTGTAATCCGGGAACCTGGATCAACGCCCATTATAACCATGAACTAGAAATACCTGTCATGCTACCTTCTTAAGGATATCCTCCGGGATATCAAAATTGGCATAGACATTCTGCACGTCATCATTCTCCTCAAGGGCCTCCATGAGAAGAAGCATCTGCTTTGCCTGTTTTTCGTCTTCCAGTTTCACTGTATTTGAGGGGACCATTGACACCTCGGCGGAGATAATCTCAATACCTGCCTCCTTTATGGCATCACGCACGGCAGGAAGTGCCTCAGGGGCAGTCTCAACCTCCCACTCACTACCCTCATCACGAATGTCATCTGCCCCTGCCTCAAGGGCAACATCCATCAATGTTTCTTCATCAACCTTGTCCTTCTCAATTACAACAAGGCCCTTTTTCTCAAAAACCCAGGAAACGCTGCCAGGCTCACCCATGTTGCCGCCACGTTTTGAAAGCAGATGCCTGACCTCTGCAACCGTGCGCTGCCGGTTGTCAGTAATGGTTTCAACAAGCACCGCAACCCCGCCAGGACCATAGCCCTCGTATGTGATCTCTTCGTAATTAACACCTTCAAGCTCGCCGGTACCCTTCTTGATGGCGCGCTCAATATTGCTCTTGGGCATGTTCTGACTCTTTGCAGAGTCAATGGCTGCACGAAGCCTGGGATTTGCAGAAGGGTCTCCTCCCCCCAGCCTTGCTGCAACGGTTATCTCCTTGATAAGTTTGGTAAAAATCTTACCACGCTTGGCATCTGTTGCCGCCTTCTTGTGTTTGATTGTACTCCACTTGGAATGTCCGGACATAACTCCTCCGAATTATTAAGAAATACTTACAGTCTTGAATACTTTGAGCCCTTAGCTTTCAGCCTTGAGCTTCTTTCTTTGCGTCCTTGGCGTCCTTTGCGGTTCAGCTATTAAGCCACTTTCACAGTGAAAAGACGTGCAAAAATTCCACCACGCCGCAAACATTAACGATTAGCGTTCCCGTCCCAGTTCCCTGAAAAACTTCTTCAGATCCGATGAGAGAAAGGCATCAATCTTTTCAAGGTTCCTGGCATGGGATGTCCTTACCTGTTGAAAAGGATTGGTCTTTATAAGCTCACGCACCCGTCCCTTAACCCTCTGCCACAGATCCATGCTGTAGGTAGTATCAAGTTTCACCAGGGAATCAACGCTCCCCAGCACCTTTTTGGTATATGCAGGAAATTTTACCTTCTGAACCCAGAAAATGCCAGCACAGGCAGCAACCAGTGCCCAGATAAAGGGCCAGACCAGATTTCCCGGCTCCACATGCCCGGATAACAGGGCACCCAGGAAGGATACATCCGGATAGCCTGCCACAATGTGTGTAAATGTATCCCCAAACAGAAAGGCAATGAGGACAACCAGGCCCCAGGTCTTGATTGAGGATTTGAGCTGTGCCAGGAACCCCTGCCTGAACTTTTCCAAAGCCTCCACCAGTATCCTGAGTTCCCTCACCGAGGTATCAACCTGCTGCAGAATATGGTCAAGCCTGAGAAGCGGAGCCGAACGAAGAGACTTCTTGAGGTCATCCCTTTCACCCTTCCAAGCCTCAAAGCCGGGAGGCAGCCTGGAATCATCGCATGGTGCGTATGTCAGGTAGATTCGCGGCAGATCCTTGCGGCCTGTCATCTGGGAGAGATTCCAGCAAAGGGTGCCATAAGCCCTGAGAAGATCTGTAATATTATCACATTCATCTATCCTGTTAAGCACATACCTCACACGGTCCTCCCCTGCAGAACCGGTAAGGGTGCTCCTTATGACCTGATAGGTTTCCTTGATGGTGCCTGCCTTGTGTGGATCAAACATCAGCACCACAAGGTCAGAAAGCTTGGCAAGTTCTCCAATTACCCCAAGATAGTCGTATCCGCGATCCTTTTCAGTTACGGAATCAAGCATGCCAGGGGTATCTATTATTGCTATGTCTTCAAGCACAGGGGAGTAAACCTGCTTCATTGTAAAATGAGACATGAGGCTCTCCCCAAAGTGGCGCAAAGGCTGAAACGGCAGATTCTCGTCGCGGATAACAGTGCTTCCTGGTATCTCCCTGCCTGATTCTTCAGGCGATGCCCCGGCAAGCACAGTAAAACTGTCGTCAGTAGGGGCCTGGCCTGTCCGCTGCACCTCCCGGCCAAGCACCTCGTTGATAAACGTGGATTTGCCAGAGGAGTAATTCCCAATGACAAGCACCAGGGGCTTCCACTTAAGGCCGGCAAGGACATCGGTCACGTCCATGCCATACTCCTTAAAAAGTGCACCGAGCTTGCGTGGCACAAGGCTTTCAAGCCTGCGCGTAAGTTCTATGGCATCTGTATTTGAGTTCATATTTATTCCTTTATGTAACTGTTCAGCGTATTTTTAAGGTTGATAATTGGTCTTGTTTTTCCGTTCCGGAGAACAATTTCTTGTTTTTCCAAGGCTTGCTTCGCCAAAATCGCGAAACTCGCTCGTGCCTCGCTCAGACAAACGCGATTTTCTGGCTGCGCTTCCCCAAGAAAAACTACGAAATTCTTCAAAGTCACTCCAAAACAAGACCAATTATCACACTGAATAGATACTCCTTTATTTGAAAACTTCAGTTGTTTTTACCTGAACAGGTCGCCTAACTTTTCCAATATGGATGGGACATTAAAGATGCCGGTACTCGGCTCCAGGGTTGGAAGATCATCCACAGGAAACGCCTCCCACACCACATATTTGTCTTCACCAGGATTTAACGTCACTATCTCACCGGTCCTCTTGTCCACAGGCACCAGGGCAACCCCCTCAGGTACGGAAAAATCCTTTTTCTGCGCATTTTCAATGGTAATTTTCATAAAAGCAGTCCAGATGGGGCACGCCACCTTACCCCCTGTCTCCAGACGTCCCAAGGGCTTCTTGTCCTTTCTGCCCACCCAAACACCTGTAACAACCTCAGGGCTGAACCCCATGAACCAGGCATCCTTGTAATTGTCCGTAGTGCCTGTTTTGCCTCCTACAGGCCACTTAAGCCTCTTTGCATACCGCCCGGTGCCCTCCTGCACCACGCTTTCAAGGAGCAGAACCATCTGGAACGCAGTAACCGGATCAAGTGATTCATTGTATTGGGGCTCAAGTTCTTCAAGCAGCCTCTCGTCACGGTCAAGCACTGCATCCACAAACTGCGGCTGCACGGTCTTGCCAAGGTTTGGAAATGTGCTGTATGCCTGTACAAGCTGAATAGGCGGGACAGCCGACGACCCCAGTGCTATGGAGAGATTGTTTGCAATGGGCACCGTGATGCCCATGCGCCTTGCCTGTTCAACCACGGCCTTTGGCCCTACAAGACGGACCAACTTTACAGAAATCACATTCCTGGAATAGGTAAGGGCTGTTCGAATGGTTATGGGCCCCATGTATTTCTTGTCAAAGTTTTCCGGCTGCCAGGGTTTTGAAGGATCCGCTCCGGGAAGAGAGAGGGGTTCATCAATCATCAGTGAGTTCGGGGCGATTACATGCTCCTTGAGGCAGGTGGCATAGACAATGGGCTTGAAACATGAACCTGGCTGCATCCTTCCCTGAATAGCCAGATCAAACTGGCTCTTCCTGAAATCATCTCCTCCCCACAGGGCACGAACAGCACCGGTCTCAGCCTCCATTGAGACAAGGGCAGACTGCACATTCTCCTTCAGCGCCTTATCCTTCTTATGCCGCATGAGAAGGTTATCAATACCCTCCCGAATGGTCTCTGCGGCATGCTCCTGCCATCTCCTGTCAAGGGTGGTAACAACCGTAAGCCCATCGGTTAGCAGCCTCTCCTCTCCGTAACGGGCGGCAAGTTCCTTCCTTACATGGGCGATAAAATATTCAGCCCCGGTGGGCACATCCAGTTTTTCAGACTGGATAACCAGCCGGGTATTACGGGCCTGCTCTGCCTCCTCAGGGGTAACAAACCCCTCCTCCACCATGCGTCTGAGCACGTAAAGCTGTCTCTTCTTCGCACGGTCAAAATGTTTTGCAGGATTGTAACGGCTGGGTGCCTGGGGAAGCCCTGCCAGCATTGCACACTCTGCAAGATTGAGCTGATAGACGTGCTTTGCAAAGTATGTGCGGGCAGCGGCTTCAACACCGTATGCACCCTGGCCCAGATAAATCTGGTTGAGATATATGCAAAGAATTTCGTCCTTGGTGAGGGAGGCATCAATCTGCCATGCAAGAAGCGCCTCCTTAAGCTTTCTTATCCAGCTTCGCTCAGGGGTAAGGAGAAGTGCACGGGTAACCTGCTGGGTGATGGTACTGGCTCCCTGAACAATTCCGCCAGCCTCCACATTTTTTATGACAGCACGAAGTACCCCCATGAAATCAATGCCGCCATGTTCATAAAACCTGGCATCTTCAGCTGCCAGGAATGCATTTGCCACCTGTTCAGGGATCTGGGACATTGGAAGTGGCCAGCGTTTTTCCTTGTACCAGTAGGCAATGGGCTTGTAACTTGAATCCAGAACCTCTGTAACCATTGCAGGCCTGTATGAATGGAGGCTTGATATCTCAGGAAGACCAAGCATCATGTAGCCGGCTGCAAGGGCACCCACAACTATGGTTATCATCATGGTGCATGACCATATGATAAACAGGAGGGCACCTGCCCCCCAGACCCGCTGACGTTTCTTTGATGCTGATGCAGATTTTTTGCTTACTTTTCGAATACGTGCCATAAATTTAGAAGTATACCCCATTCACATATTGACAGGCAACCTATGTTTGGGTTCATACACAGTTACACGACATGAGCAACGGTTTGAATAATGTAGGGACAGCACTATTTTCTCCGAAAACAGACAAAAGCTGAACCGCAAAGGCCGCCAAGAACGCAAATAATTTTGACTTTTCCCTGGCGTCCTTTGCGTCTTGAGTGAAGTGGGCAGTTAAGAAGCTCAAGCTGGGGCACAGTTAAAATACAGGACACGATCAAAATATGAAAAAAGATATAAAAACACGTTTTGAAGAACGATACGCCACAGGCAACACGCCCTGGGACACAGGACGGGCGGACTCCAACCTGAAAAAGATCATTGAAGAGCACAAAATAACAGGCAAAAGGGCGCTTGATATAGGGTGTGGAACCGGGGACAACGCCATTTTCCTTGCACAAAGCGGTTTTCAGGTAACAGGGACTGAAATCGTGGATCTTGCAAGGCAAAAGGCATGCAGCAAGGCATCAAAGGCAGGAGTAGAATGTGAATTCCTGCTTAAAAATATCATTGAAAACCCGTTGGATGAAGTACCCTTTGATTTTGTATTTGACAGGGGATGTTTTCACGCCTCTGACTCAGGTGAGCTGAGAGAAAAATTTGTTAAAGCTGTTGCAGCACACCTGAAGGCAGGAAGCTTCTGGCTTAGCCTTATCGGAAACGCCGACGAAAAAAGAGAGGGAAATGGCCCGCCCCAGCTAACCGCCAGCGAAATTGTTACGGCTGTTGAACCCCTGTTTGAAATCATTCTGCTGAAATCCGGACACTTTGACTCAGACATGGAGCCTCCCCCCAGAAGCTGGATTCTGCTGGCGCGAAAGAGAGGTTAAAAAAACATACCTTATTTTAGGAAATTACAAGCAATACCAAAAACAGCACCTCAAGTATCGGGATTTATCAGTTCATCAACTGTCATCCCGCCCCTCAAGCTCCCTGCAGGCATCCGCAAGCCTGTCATCACGTTCACGCATAAGCCAGTACACAACACCAAGTGCCAGAAGCACTGCGGAAAGGGCAAAAATTGTGATGGCTGGCGTGGCTTTAAGGTCAAGGATTATCATCTTGCGGCTTACGGCAAGTATTGCGATAAGGAGTACAGTTTTAACCTGAACTATACTCTCGTTGTCAGCAATTACCTTTACAATGGAGTGTTTGAACTCAAGGGCTATCAGCACCACCATTATCATGCCGAAAACCGCCTTGAAAGACTTGTGCTCCACAGGGTCAAACCCCTTTTTCACAAACAGTTCAAAAATGTGATACCCCAGCTTGTATGTGGCGTACACGATGATCATTGCCACCATTACTGACAGTATGACGCAGATAATCTTCTCAAATTTTTCATAAATATCCAGGACCGCCCACTCCTCAGAAAATTTCATCTTCCTCTCCTGTTAGGGGTTGTATTCAAACAACAAAAATTACTGTATCTATTCAGCGTGGTAAATGGTCTTGTTTTGGAGTGACTTTGAACAATTTCTTAGTTTTTCTTGGCGAAGCGCAGCCATAAAATCGCGTCTGTCTGAGCAAGGGACGAGCGAGTTTCGCAATTTTGGCGGAGCAAGCCTTAGAAAAACAAGAAATTGCTCTCCGGAACGGAAAAATACGACCATTTACCAACCTTCATTAACATAAGTACGCTGAACAGTTACAAATTACTTTACTGTAATTTAAAACTTCACAAAAATCCACGAAAACTGCCTGAGTAACAATTAAGCAAAACACAAAAAAAGCCGGTGAGTCCATCTGTATTCACCGGCCTATCTAGGTTATCTAAGTTATCTAACCTGGTTCAAACCTTGAATTCATGCAGTAATTCATCAAGCCTTGCGTATAGTTTTTTCAGCTCTTCAGCAGACTGTTTTACCTGCTTTGCACCTGCATCAGACTGCTCACTGGCAGCAGTAATTTTCTGAATCATCGCTGCCATATGCGCTACTGTCTCGCCGGTATTCTGTGCATTGGTGCTGAGTTCACTGGTAGTGGCTGTCTGTTCTTCCACTGCCACGGCGATGGTATCAGACATATCAGATATCTGTCTTATCACATCCACTATTTCAGTAATGGCACCAATTGCGCTGTCAACTCCGCTCTTGAGACCGGTCACGCTCTCGTTGATGCCTGTGACTGAATCGCCTGTCTGTTTGGCAAGTTCCTTGATCTCGTTGGCAACAACGGCAAATCCCTTGCCTGCCTCTCCAGCACGAGCTGCCTCAATGGTTGCATTCAGGGCAAGTAAGTTGGTCTGCTCTGCAATGGAGCCAATTAACTGACTGATCTCCCCGATTTTGTCCGATGCGTTACTCAGCTCTTCTATGACATTTGAGGCACCCTCTGCCTTTTCACTGGCCTCCACAGCAACAATTCTAGACTGACTGGTATTCTGTGCGATCTCTGCCACCGTTGCATTCATCTCTTCCATGGCATGTATTACGCCATTTACCATATCACTGGTCATTTCGGCTGAACTTGCTAGCTCAGTAGCCTGAGTCTTTGTAAGAGATGCGGCCTCTGACATATTCTTAGCCTCGTCCAGTACATGATCCGCCTCTCTGCCTACGTCACTGGCATTATTGCTGACCTTGGCTACCAAGTCTCTTATCCTTACGATAAATGCATTTATGAACGTGGATACCTCATCAACCTCTGTGGCAATGGCCTGTTTATACAGGTGACATTCATCGCAGCTTTTGTATGTGCCAGTTAGTATTTTCGGACAGTGTACTTCCGTGGCATAGCTTCCTGCCTCATACCAGCAATGCGATTCCTTACCATAACAAGGACAATCTGGCTTGCCACAGTCCATTTCCTTTGAACAGTCAACAGACACCACTTCAATCTGTTTTCTAAGGTCTGCCTCACCTGTTGCAAGCTCCTTGAGCCTTGAAGATAGATCTTTTATTGGATTGATGGCGATTTTATTAAGAATCCATACAAGGACCGGTATGGCAAGTGCTATCAGGGCAGCCACAATGCCTACAATATTAATCATGCTCTGATTCTCAGCCGCCACGATGTCTGATACATCTCTCTCGACCAGAATGGCTCCAAGTACAGCCTTTGACTGACCGTGACAGTGGAAGCACGCCTTTTCATTTTTGAGCACGTGCATTCCAAAAAGAGTTCCCGTGTCACCTTCCTTTACTATTTCAATAATGGAATTGGAGTTGCCTTCAGCAATGGCTTTACGCCCACTTTCTGCTACTTTTGAAGGCAACATCCCCCAAAGTTCCGTGCCCTTGGATGATTCATCCGGTCCATATGAAACAACCCCCTCATCATCCACAATAAAGACAGAGATATGTTCTCTCATGCCCTTTACAATCCGCTCTACCCCTTCATCATCGCCAACTGTCATTGGATAGACGATGGCTTCATAAACAGCGTCCAGCGCCATATTTGCCTGGTTGCTACTGTTTTCCTTGCTGATGTGATCCATGGCATAGTAGTGCAGAGCCAGCATAACTATGGTTCCTGCCAGGAAAAAGAATATCACCGGGCCGAGAATCCTTATTTTCATGCCTCTGACAAGCGTAATTTTACGTAACATTTCCATACCGTAACTCTCCCTGATTTCAGTGGGCGCCTCCGTGAAGAAGTGGTTTAAAGTTAAATGCCTCTACCCGCTCCCGGGAATGGCATTTTTCACACCTGTCCTTGTTGAGTCTTCCTATACCAATGATGTCATCAGCATCCTCAGATTCTATATGATTTCCACCTGGGCCATGGCAGACCTCACAACCGGCGTTTGCCATGTCAGGGGTACTATTTTCATCTCTGAAGCCGCCTGGCTCTCCATAACCTGTGGTGTGGCAGCCATAACACGTTTTGACTTCTTCAGCAGTCAGGTGATCACGCATCTTTTTTATTGCCTCAAACGAATGGGCCTTTTTGGCAAATTTTGTAAAATTTTCATAAGCCTCTTCATGACAGTCTCTGCATGCCTCTGATCCCACATAGCGGTTTTCTGCTAATGACGTCTGTGTAAGAAGTATGCAGGTGGCACAGACAGCGCCTGCCAATATCTGTCTGCCCCTGATCCTTTTCATTGAAAATAGAAAATTCTGCAGCATAAATATCCTCCCTGAATTTTATCTTTCCAAATTGTGAGCGACTATCGCCCTGTGAATTTCCTGTTGCATCTGTAAATCAAAACACCAACTCCTTTCATAAAAAGTCTGAACGAAATCCAGACGTTCTTTTATGATAGTAAGTTTATTGATACTGCATGCTCTGTCTTGATATAATAAATGCCGTAAAATTCGTCCGTTATATCCCTTACACGCATACATAACAGCCATGAAGTTCAATGCATTTCCTATCATCCGACAGATATCTTGTTTTTCTTGTCGGAAGATTAAGAGCAAATATTAATGGAAAAATGACTGTTCAGCGGCGAACAGTATCGCTTTGTCGCGTCTTTTCAGCTTATTGCACGGATTTGTGTTTTTTTGGGGGGGATTGGGTGAGAAAACCTGAACGGGACGTCCTATAGACCTCATGCCATTTCTAGGATCAAAAATTACAGAGCCGCAGCACGTTGACTGAGCACGCCTTTATTTTCACAAGAAAGCGACCTGATGAAACAAACATGACCTGTGCCCCGAAATTTGCCTTTGATAAAAAATATTACCCACCTCTATTGACTTTCTCCAAAGCTGTCTAATTGTTTAATACGAACCTGGTTCACATTTTTGTAGTAAGTATCATCCGTTTTTTTACAAAATCATCACATACTCTATGTTTCAATGGCAGAGTTACGTGAAAATCATCGTTAACACGACTTTTATAGAATGTTGACACAAGTTTAGGATTGCAAGAAAAAAGGAGGTTAAAGCAATGTTTTTAAAACACAAATTAAATGCGGGATTCTGGGCTTTCATCATTATTGGAGCGTGCCTGATGAGCATGCCTGCCGGGAGCTGCCTGGCGGCAAACACACATCAAGCTCAGCACCATAAGGCCAAGCTAAAGAGTTCTAAACAGGTCACAAGCGGCTCAATGGCAAAAGAAAAGAAAAAGGCTGAGGCACTCAAACAGGAACTGAACCTGAAGGCTGTTCAGGCAGTGGCCGATACATACAAGGTTGTTGACCTGCTTAACCAGAAAAAAGCCGACCAGGCACTTGAACAGCTTAAAAAGGTAATTGGTGAGCTGGAGGTTATCCTGGCAGCCAACAAGGACATATCCCTTGTACCGGTAAACAGCTACACCGTGGCCATGGACACCGATATGTCACCTGAAGAGATTTCAACAGCCATCAGCAAAGTCAAGAAGATGCTTAACAAGGGAAATGTACAGGAGGCGCGGCTTCTTCTTGATACACTCCAGAGTGAGATAGACATCATAATTGAAAACCTGCCGCTGGCCACCTATCCGGATGCCATGAAACTTGCCTCAAAGTATATAATTGATAAAAAACTTGATGAGGCCAAGAGCGTTCTGACCGTTGCCCTAAACTCCCTGGTAATCAAAAAGATAATAATACCTCTCCCCCTGGTAAGGGCCGCTGACCTGATTGAAGAGGCGTCAAAGACCGCATCGCCAAACAGGGAACAGGCACTCAAATATCTTGACAACGCCAAGAAACAACTTGAAATTGCAAAACTTTTGGGCTACGGCAAGGATGATCCCAAGATCTACAAGGACCTGCAGGACCGTATAGATGCCATAAAGACAGAGATAAAGGGTAAGAACAAGGCAGCAAAGATGTTTGAGGAGCTCATGAAAAAATTAAGTGAGTTCAAGAAGAAACTCTTGGCTTCCGGTTCAACTTCATCTTAGTTCCTGATCTTTCTGAGTCCCGCGGGCCTGAAATGGCCTGCGGGATTTTTTTACTTGCCTGCATCCCCCTCTCTGTGCACCCTTCTTTGCTCCCTCTGGCGTACCTGTTTAATGATAAGTTCTGCCTTACCCCTGTTGATGCCAAGCTCCTTTCTGTCACGTTCAAGAACACCCATATCCTCGTTGGACAGTTCTCCGTCATCATGTATCAATTCTTCCACCTCGGCCTGAAACTGTGTGCGCCGCATCCTTAGCTGCTCTGTAAAACCAGAGGCAATGATACCTGCAGGCAGTGATACCAGCCCGACTCCTATCACAGTGATTAATGTCGCAAATATTTTGCCCTCTGCGGTTACTGGTGTCACATCGCCATAACCCACTGTTGTAAGAGTTACTATTGCCCACCACATTGCGCTTGGTATGGACCCAAATGCCCGTGGCTGAACCTCGTGCTCAAAGGCGTAAATTCCCACAGAGGCAAATATAAGCATGATTACCATGAGGACAAAAGAAACAATCAGAGACTGTGCCTCATCCTTCAGCACATCTGCAAGAAGATCAAACGCCACCGAATATCGGGTAAGCTTTACCAGCCTGAGAAGCTGAAGGCTCAGGAGCATCGGAGTCGTTTTGACACCGGCAAGGATGAACAGTGAAGGCAGAAAAGAGAGCAGATCAACTATGCCCATCAGGGAGAACCCATACCCCAAACGGCCCTGCACAGGCGTCATGCCTATCCTGTCTCTTCCTGCCACATAGAGCCTGGCAAAATATTCTGCCATAAAGACCAGACAGGTTATCCCCTCAACAGCCTCCAGAAGCAGACCGTAACGCTGAGAAATCTGGGGCTCGGTATTCAGCACCAGCGCAGCAGAGCTGATAACTATGGTGGCCATCATAAAATAGTTGAAGGCATCCCCAAGAAAGAAGCTCTCCTGTTTCTTTGCATAAAAAAGTGGCGGCATAATCAGGTCTCCTCAGTATATATCAGCACTGCCTTGAGATCATGCTCCTCCTCCAGATTACCCCCAAGAGCTGATGCCACTATGCCAAAGGTGGCCATAAGCTTTGCAAAGTGAAACATAGGGAGTCCTCCGTCCCTGATTCCTGCCCAGCCCAGCAAGACTGTATCCGGAAGGACAAATATTATCACTAGTGAAATAATAAACAGATTTATCCAGAATGAGGTCATTCCTGCCAACAGTGTACCCATCAGTACAATCTTGGAACGAACAGACTGCTCCATCATCCTGTCTGCCCGTCCTATTGTATGGAGATTTTGTCCAAAATAAAGGGATAATGTTGATGCAAGAATTACTGCAGCAAGAACAATATTAAGCCACCTGGACTGGATAGCCGCGCCCATCTCCCATGCCTCAGCACTTAAAAACAGGAATATGATTGATACGGCAGTTGCAGCAGTAAACCTTCCCAGCCTGAGCATCATAAGCCATCCCCTGGAAAACAGGATGTCAGCACCAATGTTCCACCCCTCGCGGGCAAGCACCTGAAGATAAAATTTCAATGGCGTTTTGGCTGCACCCTGGGTCTCTTCAAGCCTTGGATCAGCTATTGAATAAAGATAATGAGATATCTGCTCAATTTCATCCTGGCTCCAGTCCCTGGGAAGGTCTGCTGTCCAGAACTCCCGTGGACGCATCACAGAGTCATCGCTGTGCTCAAGCCCCCACAAGTGTCCCAACACATGCCGGCACAGGCCCAGCATTGCCTGAAGAGCCTGCTGCCTGTCTTCCATTTCAAGGAGACGGGATATTGAAATCACCCCTGCCTCAAGCATGTTAGAGGGAACGGCATCAGTTGCCTGCTCAAACCTTGCAACAAGACGAATTGCCGTAATGCCAAGCACGAAGTCCAGGGCAGATTCTATTTTAAGATCTGAGATAAACTCCAGTATTTCAAGCGGGTCCCTTGGGCGACACTGCGGGAAATCATGACGCACAAGCAATTTAAGCTGCCATGCGAACATGGGAAACCTTGCTTTCAGCTCTTCTTCAAGACTTTGGCACAACAGGCCACATTGAGCGGCCAGAATTTGTTGCTCCGAGGCATCTACCACGATACCAACTGATATTTCCGGTATATGTGACTGGTCATCATGACCGTTTGACTGTTCCATTTAACTTTTCGTCTGCTCCGTATTTGGAAGGAATGTGGTAACTGATCAGTGCATTAATATATTCCAAAAGGGTTCGTATTAGGAATTTTAAGATTTTGCAACTGGTTTCTTTTTATCTACTTGGCCCGTATCTATTCAGCGTGGTAAATGGTCTTGTTTTTGGAGTGACTTTGAACAATTTTGTAGTTTTTCTTGGCGAAGCGAAGCCACAAAAATCACGTCTGTCTAAGCGAGGGACCAGCGAGTTTCGCGATTTTGGCGTAGCAAGCCTTAGAAAAACAAGAAATTGTTCACCGGAACGGAAAAACAAGACCATTTACCAACCTTTTATTAACATAAGTACGCTGAACAGTTACCTTGACCGTACGTTCAGAGATGTATTGGGGTATACTGTCAATCGCGCATATCAAA
This sequence comes from Deltaproteobacteria bacterium, assembly GCA_015494395.1. Lineage (GTDB taxonomy): Bacteria > Desulfobacterota > Dissulfuribacteria > Dissulfuribacterales > QOAL01 > S144-17. The sequence continues at coordinate 36,614 of WGBG01000068.1, read as the reverse complement.
ACAATGACTTCTAAAACCTTTACCAGTCGTAAATGTGTCACAACATTTCTTCAGGCATATGAAATAAAATTTCTATTTAGCATAACTGTTAATGTTCCTGCCTCTGAACCCGATATAATATGTATAGGCTGGACCTGAATCCAGATAAAATTAACATCTCATGTACACCAATCACTCCTCAAACACTACTTTGAAAACCACGCTAACCATCATACATATTAATCGAGCATTAACATAATCTCATACTGCCACGGTCCGGAATGATACCACTGATATTCAAAACAGTATTATCGGTCACCATACAGATGTTGCTACTATATTTTGTAGCCACTCCTGCATTTGCAGTTGACACAGATATACCTTTTAACCACACGGAAAGGGCATGGCTCAAGGCACATCCAGTTGTTAGGGTGGCTCCTGATCCGGACTTTGCTCCAGTAGAATTCTTTGACCAAAAGGGACTATATAAGGGCATTGCAGCCGATTTTATCAGACTCATTGAGCAGAAACTCCCTATTCGTTTCCAGATTCTTCACCTAAAAAACTGGGATGAATGCCTTGAAAAGGTAAAGTCCGGTGAGGCAGACATGCTGAGCGCTGCTACCCCCACTTCAGACAGGGTAAAATTTGTCCGCTTCACCTCTGCATTTGTAAAATTTCCGGCAGTAGTCATAACAAGAGAAAAAATAAAAAAACGCCCCAAAGTGGGGGGGCTTAAAGGTCTCCAAGTAGCGGTAGTCAGAAACTACGCTGCTCACGAATTCATGAAGGAGAAACATCCGGAAGTTGATTTAGTGGTAGTTCCGGACATATCAACCGGTCTGAGACTTGTTTCCTTTGGAAGGGTGGATGCTATGGTCCTGAACCTGGGATCTGCAAGCTATTTTATTGAAAAGGAGGGCATCACAAACCTCAAAATATATAAAGATACCGGTTTTATCTATGACCTTTCAATGGCCGTAGCCTTAAATGAACCCATTCTCCAATCTATACTCCAAAAGACCATAGACGCCATAACGCCCGAAGAACGCTCAGCCATCATGAAACGCTGGGTAGGGGTAAGAAAAGATTTTGAAATCACCAGAGAGATGGTAATCTGGGGCGCCGGTGCCTTGATACTAATCACACTGCTGCTGTTCATGGCATGGAATATTTCCCTTAGACGACTGGTCCACTGCAAGACATGGGAACTGCAAAAGGAGTTAAGTGAGCGGCTTAAAGCCGAAAAAGAGAAAGAAGAACTGCAAGCTCAGGTTATGAGGGCAAAGAAAATGGAGGCAATGGGGCTGCTTGCAGGAGGGGTGGCCCATGATCTTAACAACATACTCAGCGGCATTATAGGGTACCCTGAACTCATCCTCCTGCACATGAAAAAGGACGATCCCATGCGGAAACACCTCAAGGCTATCAAGGAATCAGGCCAGAGAGCTGCCTCCATTGTTTCGGATCTTCTAACCATAGCCCGGGGCACTGCCACTGAAAAGGAGAGATGCAACCTGAACGTCATCATCAGGGAATACCTTTCCTCTGCAGAACACATGCAAGCAACGTCTGAACACCCTCAAGTGAGGCTTGAAACCAGGCTGGATCCCGAACTTCTACCTGTAAAGTGTTCTCAAATCCACATAAAAAAGATTCTGATGAACCTGATAAACAATGCACTGGAAGCCGCTGATCCTGACGGCAATGTGACAGTATCAACAGAAAATTGCTACCTTGACAAACCCATTAAAGGCTATGAGAAAGTGGTAGCAGGTGAATATGCTGTGCTCTCTGTTTCTGACAGTGGCCAGGGAATTCCCAGAAAAGACCTTGAACGAATATTTGAACCGTTCTACTCAAAAAAGGTAATGGGAAGGAGCGGGACCGGTCTTGGGCTGGCAGTGGTTTGGAATGCGGTTCAGGATCATCTGGGCTACATAAATGTTGAAAGTGAACTTGACCAAGGCACCACATTCAGGATTTATCTACCGGTATCAAGAGGAAAAATCATCACCAACCAGCACGAACAGTCTATTGAAGGGCTAACTGGGGCTGGAGAGAAAATTCTTGTTGTTGATGACGAAAAGGTTCAGCGGGACCTTGCAACCAGCATGCTTCATGAACTTGGATATGTTGCAGATTCTGTTGAATCAGGTGAAGAGGCTCTGAAATACGTAAAACACAACCATGTGGACCTTGTAATACTGGACATGATAATGACACCGGGAATCAATGGGGCAGAAACCTACAAACGGCTGCTTAAAATCAAACCCGGCATGCGGGCACTTATTGCAAGCGGTTTTTCAGCTACAGCGGAGGTGGACAGAGCGCTTGAACTTGGTGCATCAGAGTTCATAAAAAAACCCTACACAATTTATAAAATGGCAGAAGCAGTAAAAAAGGCCCTTCGCGCAGAACAAAAGTAATTTCACCTCCCTATCCATGACACAATTTCCTTATCAATGGCATCAGATCTATCGTTGAGGAATTTCCTGAATCTACGGTGAAAATTCCTTTTAAATATCACAAAACGAAACACTGAAAAATATATTTTCCCCGGATAATTCCGAAAAGAACAATGTAACGTGACAGTACCCCAAAATCTGTATTTTGTTTGAGGCTCTTGCAAAAATAAAAGCCCCGAGCATCCCTTGGCGATATGTTGTATGTTGCGGTTTTGTAAATACTATATATTGTGATAATTGGTTGTGGGATTTTTTTTGCAAGAGCCTCGTTTGTAAAATGCATTTTATAACAACCCAACCGAACCAAAAGATGCTATTCGCACAGTGACACCCAGTGAAGGCAAGACAGATCCATGACATCCAGAGAAGCACTCGAAATTTTAAAGGCTATAAAGGAAGGGCACATGCCCCGCTCTGCCAAACCAGAGAGCCTCAGAGGTCTCTCATTTGCCGGGGAAGACCTCAGCGGATTTGATCTTTCAGGAATTGATCTTTCAAATACAAATTTTTCAAATGCCAACCTGAGACATGCACAGCTCTACAACTGCAACATGAGGGGGGCAATGCTGACTGGAGCCAACCTTCGCAGAGCAAATCTCACTGGCGCTGACCTCACAGAAGCAAATATGGACGGAGTAAAGGCAGTGAGGGCGGGTTTTGGTATGGCGTGCCTGGAAAGGGCTACATGTTTCCAGGGACACCTGGAACTGTGCAGTTTCAGCAAGGCCCGGCTGCACCATGCTGATTTCAAATGTGCTGACCTGAAATGTTCTCGTTTCCGCGAGGCGGACCTGACAGGGGCGGACTTTACGGAAGCTAATATGCAGGGAACTGATCTGTCACTTTCAATCGTAAGAGACTGCATTTTTAACAATGCCGACCTTCGGGACAGCAGGCTAAGGCAGATATCAGGCTACAGAAAGGCCCACTGGCTAGGCACGGACATGAGAAATATCAACTTTGCCGGGGCTTATCTCATGAGACGGTTCGTCAATGACCAAAATTACCTGAAGGAGTTCCGGGAAAAAAACAGCCTTAACGCAGTGATGTACTACATCTGGAAGGCCACCAGTGACTGCGGTCGGTCCATGTCCCTGTGGTGCGTATGGATTATTGCGATAACATTATTTTTTGCGTGGATTTACACTACAGTAGGCATTGATTATGGTACACATCCTACAAAATTGTCTGCGGTATATTTCAGCGTAGTCACATTCACTACGCTGGGATACGGAGACATAAGGCCATCTACTGTTGGAGGACAAGTTGCCGCAATGGCCGAGGTAATTATAGGATACATGATGCTTGGCGGTCTGCTATCCATACTCAGTAACAAGATGGCAAGACGGGCTGATTAGACATCTCGACGGCAAAATTGACGCATGATGTTACAATTAGGCAGCCCACATTATTATAAAGAGAAACTGTATGTTTAACTTTTTCAAAAAACGTTCAAAGGACCCCAAAAAGGTTATTGCAAAGCTGCTCCAAGGCTATGAACTGCCCTCCTTCCCTGATAATGTCATGAAGGTCCTGAACATGCTTCAGGACCCAGAAACATCCATGCAGGATATCGGGGATGCCATCAAAACAGATCCCGGCATGCACGTCATGGTGCTCAAAACCGTTAATTCTGCGGCATTTGGCCTGTCCAAAAAGATTACCAATATACAACACGCTACCATGCTGCTGGGACGCTCAAGACTGGAATCCCTTATCCTGCCCCTGGGGGTTAAACAGTCCATTCCCCGTATTGACTACCAGTGTATAAACACCATGTCCTTCTGGATAGCATCTGCCAGACGCGCCTGCCTTGCTGATGCCATAGCCGCGTATCTGCATCCAACCACACGCAATGAATCCTTTACCTGTGGCCTTCTCCAGGATATGGCCATTCCTGTTATTATAAACAGCCGAGAGGACGAATACTGCAAGACACTCCAGCGTTGGAATCAGGACCAAGAGGTAAATATGCAGATACTCGAGCAGGACACGTTCGGATTTGATCACCAGAAAGTAGGAGCCCTTATGGCCCAGGAGTGGAACCTTCCGGACTACCTGATAAATGCAATACTGTTCCACCATGAAGAAAATTCACAGGCTTCCATTGAGCCGGCAATAAAACTTGTATCCCATATCCGTTATGGTAGCCAGGCCGAGGAATCTGAAATTTTCACGCATACCACAGAGATACTACTGAACAACCTTGACCTTGAACCCGAAGAAATCAGCTCAATGGTAAAGACCTCTTTTGAAAACGCAGCGGAATTCGCATCCCTTATTGCCTGACCCCGATGCTGCACTTATCCTGAAGATTTCCTCATCCGGAAACTTGGCAAGGCTGGGCACGAACTTATTGACATGGCCAGGGGCATGGATGACTCCCCGGTAATCCCTCTTTCCGAGCCCAAATCATTCAGCTCCGAACATACCCTTTCTGATGATACCTGCGATATTGAAGAGATAAGGAAGCATCTGCTTGTCCAGTCAGAACGTGTTGGCCAGGACCTCAGGCTGCATGGTTATTCAGGCAGGACTGTCACTTTGAAAATCAAATTTGCAAATTTCAGGACAATCACCCGCAGCAGGACATTCCAGGATCACACATCAAGCACTCCAGAGATATACCGCAGAGCAACAGAGCTTTTAGATCAGGTTGATGTGCGCCAGAAGGTGCGCCTGGTAGGAGTGGGAGTGTCCAATCTAAGCCGTGGAATCAGGCAGCTTTCAATGCTTGACAGAAGGCGGCAGAAAAAAGAGATGGCCCTTGATAATGCAGTTGACAGACTGCGGCAGCGGCATGGGACGTCCATAGTCATGAGGGGCAGCATCGTGGAAATGATACGAAAAAATGATGAGAAAGGACAGGAAAAGTAATCCGGCACGGATCTCTGTACGGGTATATCCTGTCAAACACATCACAACAATAAATATCATGATAATGGAGGATAATAATGGCTAATCTACGTTACCACCCAGCGGCAATGACAACTAAACAGGCCTCAAGCTATTTGTCAGAACGAGGTTTTCCCGTCAACTCATCTACCCTTGAAGTATGGCGCTGTAAGAAGAGAGGCCCCAAGTTCAAAAAGCAACGGTGTCCGTAAGCATTTATAGATACTGTTTCAGTAAAGGCCAGAATTCGACCTCCAGCAGCTCATAATCCATTGTTTTTAAGAAACAGCCCTTAAAAAATCTTATCACCTGTTTGCTGACCTTGGAGGTAAAACGGAAGAGGCCATGAAAAAAATGACTACTAGTGGGGCGTTCCCCATCACTGGATTTGGATTCTGCCAGTAACCTCTTCTCTTGTTTTGCAAGGGCCTTTTCATCTTTGATACCATATGACTCAGCATGTTCGTGAAGAAATATGGCTATTAACAAACTGGTGACAATTGCCAATAATGCCTGATTTTCTATGCTAACTTTCTTGTATCCCCATGCCTTGTTTGCTGATAGATCATTCTTCCATGTATCAAAACACTTCTCCTCATCCCAACGACGCAGAAAAAGAAATGCTATCATGCCGGGCTCAAGAATAAGTTCATTGGTGAGAAAGATCAATTTTTGTCCATTAGAAGCGCAATACGTTATCCTGCGCCATGTAGCAGTACCGCCTGATCTTAGGATAATATGCTCATCTTTTAGCACTCCTTGATTTTCTTCAGTGGCGGCCACCGGCTGTTCTTCTGATGATTCCACCACCAATGAGGTTTTCATGCGGCTTATCATGGTGATGCTATATTTTGTCTTCTTGCTGTTCCAGAAAGGAGCATCTATAAAGCCTCTATCCACCAAAAAAAGAGCATTCTTCTCAGATAATCCCTGAAACTTGCTGGATTTCAATACATTGACTTCGTGCGTAGTATCTGTTTCCACTACAACATCTACAGGACAACCCAACCGGGCATCAAAAAAGGGCAACAACCCATGTCCTTTAGGATTGTCTTTACCTCCCTGGCGTGGAGTGATTTTCCTGTAATGACAACTTTCTTTCTGATAAGTGCCATCTACTGCATATACTGATCTACCTGCCAAACAGGAAAAATTCTCAAGCCGATCGGCAATATTCCTCGATGCCACCTCTTGAAGTCTCTGTATAACTCCTCTTAAAATATCTCTACGATGTACAGATGCCATAGCATCTGACCAGGTAGATCTGGCCAAAGGAGGCCCGTCAACAGGATCAAGATGAAAGAGTTCCTGAATCTGATCCCTAAGAGTAGTTTGCCCTTTAATGTGTCTCAGTACACCAAGGGTAATAAAATCTTCCATAGTCAATGCCTTGAATATGCCGGGTTTGAATCTGACATATTCAAGAGCATCTATGGCAGGTTTGATAAAAGCTCCTAATATTGTATTGTGGGTTAGTATTTTCATAAGGTTAACAAGGCGATTAGTGTTACAAGGCATGGTCTTACCTCCCTAACTAGTTGAAATTAATGCCATTTTTCAGACCTGCCCTGTCAGTGCTTGTCAAGTATTTTTTGAATTTTTTCTCATTTTTTTCTATGGGCAAGAATATGGGCCATTACAGCCCATTTCTGCATACATAAATTTTTTTGCCGCTATGTTGAGTCGGACACCGTTGGAAAATTTATAGACTTTCTCTAAAATATAGGCAGGCCTGTGCCGCACGGCCTGAAAAACACGGCCAATATATTCCCCAACAAGCCCCAGAGCAAAAAGCTGGCACCCTGCCAGGAAAAACATGAATGAGAAGAGCGTAAAAACTCCCTGCGCTGCCCACCCTGGGCCACGATACAGTCTCATGATCATAATCAAAAGTGCCAACATAATTCCAAGGAGAGCTATTATGCTGCCGGCAAAAAAGAGTATTCTCAAAGGCCACATGGAAAATCCGGTCATAAGGTCCAGTTGAAGGCTCAGGAGCTTGATGATGGAGTACTTTGACTCCCCGCCAGCCCTTTCTTCATGACTTACTTCTATTTCCACGGGGTTTACTGCAAAAAATGTTGCAAGTGCAGGAATAAAGGTTCGGTATTCCGGATTTTGCAGGATAGCCTGAACCACTTCACGGCTGTAGCCTCGAAGCATGCAGCCAAAGTCCTCTAACGAAATTCCGGAAATCCTGGTTATGATCCTGTTTGTTATTTTTGAGGATGTTTTTCGAAACAGCGTATCCCGTCTTGCTTTTCTTATAGTTCCCACAAGATCATGTCCCTTTTTGAACTCGGCGAGGATTCTCGGGATTTAGGGGGATTCTGAAGGTCAGCGTCCATAGTTATTATCCATTTGCCGCCTGCCTGGGAAAAACCTGCCATAACCGCTGCATGCTGCCCGAAATTTCTGGCAAGATTAACTATCACAATATGACCCCTCTGGGCGGCCTCTTCCTGGAGAAGCTCAAGAGTGTGATCAGTTGAACCGTCATTTATGAAGATAACCTCCCAGTTTTCTTTAAGCTGTCACAGGACGGCAAACAGTCTTGGAATCAGCATGGGGATGTTGGCTTCTTCGTTATACACCGGAATAATCACGGAAAGAGATGTTTGTTCCTGTATGTTCATTTTGAATTCCAATACCGTCCAATAAGATTACATGCAAATCAATCGCACCCTAATTTTTCGCATATGTCATTTTTCGCTTCCGGTTTGTCTTCTTCGGAAAATAAAATTTGTCCATTTCCGGCATCCACCTGAACCTCCATAAATCTGCCACCACTTGTCATGATTTCAACACCATATACCAGAAAGCCTTCCTCTTCTTCCAGTTTGCATTCATACACGCGGCCCGGCACTACTTTTAGAGCTGTCGTTATGGCCTCCGGGCAGAAAATTTCAGCCATCAACGGATATTCCGCCCTGGAATGTCCTTCAGTTGGCAGTGAACCCCTTAAATTCTTCGATCTGAACTCCTGATCTGCATATGCCCAGGCTGCAACCAGTGCCACCATTGCGCAGGTGAAAACAATAAAAGTCGCAATATGCCAAGTTGTTTTTTTCATAAGCCATGTTCCTTGTTGTTAAAAGTTTAGGGTCTGTTCAGTCAGAATTTATCAAGCAAATTCTTATGTAATGCGCAAACATTACATGGGCATTACCTCAACATTACCATCATATTCAATTTTTATATTGAACGACGTTCTGCGGAGTTTTCAAATTCAGGGGTTATTGCCAATCGGAGAACCATTATTCCTGATGAAACCTGTTTCTATTGTAATGGAAAGGTAATGTTCCGGTAATTTAGGCGTGGTACCTTATAACGATGGCGTAATGTAATTTCACAAGCTTTGCCCACTCGTAAAATGATTGAGTGCTGCTTTATTCACAATGAAAAAAGGAGTTTTGTGATTATATGAAAATTCTTGTGCTTGGCGTGAATGGCTTTATCGGCAGCCACCTGGTAAGACGTGTCATAATTGACACGGACTGGGAAATATATGGTATGGACCTATCCGTTGACAGGCTGGAAGAAGATCTTCATCATCCCCGCATACATTTTCTTGAGAGAGACATCTCGATAAACCGGGAATGGATTGAATATCACGTGAAAAAATGTGATATCTGCCTGCCTCTTGTGGCTATAACAACTCCTGCAACATATGTAAAAGATCCTCTGGCGGTCTTTGAACTTGATTTTGAGCAGAACCTCCGGATTGTGAAGCAGTGCGCAAAATTTGGCACTAGGGTTATTTTCCTTCCTCAGTAGCGTCTTTAAAGTAGTTTCCTTGTCAAAGTCCGGCAGTTTATCACTATGTTATTGATTTTAGATGAAATAATATTTACAGGAAACTTGAAATGATAAATAAACTTATTGTAGTAGTTCTGCTCCTGACCTGTTGTATCATGACTGGAATGCTTAGTTCCTGCAGTTCCAGTGGTGGTCTTAAAGACGCCATACTCCAGCCAAACAAGAGTGATGCCAAGAAAGAGGCAGAGCTTGCCAAGAAGACACCCGAGGAGCGCAAGAAGCAGGCGGAGATAGATCAGATGGAGGAGAAGGTTGTAGCTTCTCCGTTCATGGTAACATCTGATTATTTCAGGAAGACTGCTGAAAAGGAGGGGGCTAGTCTTCATCTTTTCGGAAGTGCAGAGCAGACCAAAAAAGAAAAGGAGCTTGAAGAGAGGCTTGCCAAACTTGAAAAAAGGCTTCAAGGTATACCAGAACGTGCCAAGGATAGTCATGGCATGCCGGTTCTTCGTAGAAAGGTTGTGTTGCTCTCTCTGCTGGGTGACCTTGGCCTTGATGTTCTCTCACTCCTTCCTGCATCACTTAGGCGAACCGATGGCATAGTACCTGTGGATGCATCCCAGCTTGCCCAGTATCTCCAGGAACATGGGAGAAGTGTGGCAGAGCTTGCCTCCGCAGCGATAAGGCGCGAGGTGGCTGCCGATGTGGGTATCCAGGCATACATCCTCATCTATTTTCCCCAGTCGGACCAGAGTGTAAAAGGCAACAAGACAGTTCTGCGACTTGATGTCATTCATGCCACGGAAAGTGTGCTCATCGGCTCATACCTTTCGAGCATCGAGGATTTTGACAAGGTAGCCAAAAAGATATCCGCAGATGTGGTCAGGGCAACGGACTGGTCCTGCAGGATTATAAACATAAAGGATGATCGGGTCTATCTTAATGCCGGAAGGCTTACAGGCCTTCAGCCAGGAGACAAGTTAAGGGCATACAGGCGGGGTAAGGAAATTATTGATCCAATAACCAAGCGTTCCTTGGGCTTTGGCCCTGGAAAGGTGACGGGCGATCTTGAGGTCAAGGAGTTCTTTGGCACCGATGCCTCAACTGCCGCAATCATCTCTGATAATGGTCTTGCTCCGGGAGATATCGTCAAGATGCTTGAGCTTGCGCCACATTAATAATGAACCGCAGGTTAAGTGTTTTCCATGAAAGTTTAATTCGCTTAATTCAGCAATAAGATAAGAAAGGAAACAAAAAATAATGCATCTACTATTCCATCAGGGAACTTGCGTTAATGATGATCAGGATATTACAGGAATTTTCAGATATGCTTGAAACACGTGATAATTACTGGCTTTCCGGCGCGGCGCCTGCTGTCAGCAATATGCGGTATGATGATCCGCTCAGGACTTTATTGCTTGCTCCTTATCCATCAGAAATGTTGCCATACCAGTTCAGAGAAATTTCAGGACAAGAATACTATGGCCCTGATTATCAGGATGTAGGGTATAGGGTACCAGATGTAACAAATGCACAGGAAATACTAGGATGGACTCCCAGGGTTTCTCTTGAGGAGGCGCTGAGGTTAACCATAGCCTAGTACCTGGACAGCCATAAAAACGGTAGGTTAGATAACCTGAACAGGTAATTTTCGCGCGGCATCTTTATGGCTGAAAAATGTGACAGATAGCCTCTCAAAATTTCTCACAACTCAAAAAGTCAGGCAACAGGCATGATGATTGTAATTTCAGTCCCCTTGCCCAGTTTGCTTTTGACATCCAGGTCAAAGCCATGGCCCTGGATAACTGCCTTTACAAGGCTCAGTCCCAGCCCCATGCCTTTCCGGGAGCGGCTTTTATCTCCCCTGTAAAGCCTGTCAAATATATGGGGCATGTCTTTTTCCGATATGCCCGGACCGTTATCAGAAAATGTGAGTTTAATCCTGTTATTTTCCCGAAAAGCCTTTATTTCAAGCCTGCCACCTGGCTTTCCATACTTTATGGCGTTGTCTATGATGTTTGCCGCTGCCTGCCTGAACCTGTTCCTGTCTATTGATGTTTCAAGCTCTTCCGCGATCTCCACAACTATTGAAAAATCCTCTTCTTCCGCAACATATTCATACAGTTCCACAGTATCAAGGATGACAGGTTTAATGGCCTGCACCCTTAAATCGAGCCGCATGACCCCTGTCTCTGCCTCTGATATATCCATAAGGGTTGTCAGCATTACGGATATTCTGTCAGCCTCTTCCGCGCAATCCATCAGGGCGTTTTCAAGTTCTTCCCTGCCGGCCTGTTTCTGGAGAGTTGATTCCACTACCGCTTTGAGCCTTGCCACAGGGGTTCTGAGGTCGTGCGCAACATAATCAAGGGCCTCTTTCATTCCCCTCACAAGGTCAGCAATCCGCTGGAGCATTTCATTAAAAAGCCGTGCCAGCATATCAAGCTCGTCTCCCGCCTTTTTATGCCTTACTGGGACCCTTGCATCCATGCTTCCGGCACTTATGCTCCGGACTGTCCCTATGAGATCCCGAAGAGGCGAAAGGACCTTGAAGGATAGAAAGGCGCCGGACACAAAGCCTGTAACAGTAATCAGAATAAGCGTTATAAAAAAGATCTGATAGAAGCGTTCAATAAGATTTTCCCGCTGAGTAGAGGACTTGCCCACCTGAATTTTAAAACCTTGGGGAAGATCAGCGGTGAGTATATCAAGCACATCCTCGTCTTCATGTCTCCTTATTCTAAGATAATGGTCTTTTCCTTCAGGGGCGAGAGGGATTTGGGAGCAGTCCATGTCTTTGAACCGCCTTGGCACGGAACAGAAAAGAGTACGGTTCGTATTATCAATCAGGCGCACAAAATAACCCGATGCCCGGTAATATTCCTTTTCCCTTGAAATCTCCTCGATCAGGTCATCCATGCCTTCATCACGTGCGGTTGAGATGTACTCCTGGAGTTTGAGATTGATCTGTTCCCGGTCCTGTTCGGTTATTGTGTTGGATAACGTATGGAAGGCAAGAGAAAAAATAAGGCCGGAACTTATGATAAATATGGCAGAGTACCATGCCGTGAGCCTGAACGCTGTGGCAGAGAGGAGTTCTTTAATCCTCCTTAAGCACATAGCCCACACCCCTTATGGTATGAATGAGTTTCTTTTCAAACCCCTTGTCAACCTTGTTTCTCAACCTGCACACAAGCACATCCACCACATTGGTCTGCGGGTTAAAACTGAAGTCCCATATATGTTCCAGAAGCAGGGTCTTTGAAATCACCCTGCCCCTGTTCCGGAGGAGGTATTCAAGCAGGGCAAACTCCTTTGGCTGAAGCGTTATCTTTCTGTCCCCGCGCCTGACCTCTCTAGTGGTGATATCCACTGACAGGTCTCCAATTGAAAGCTCCATAGGATTGTTAATATTTCCCGTCCGCCTTATAAGGGCCTGCACCCTTGCAAGAAGCTCGGAAAAGGCGAAAGGCTTTACAAGGTAGTCGTCGCTTCCTGTCTCAAGCCCCTTTACGCGGTCTTCAACAGATCTTTTGGCTGAAAGAATAATGACAGGCGTGGCAATGCCCCTGTGTCTCATTTCTGATATGAGTTTCAGGCCGTCAATACCTGGAAGCATAATGTCGATGACTGCGGCATCGTAAGGCACTGACAGGGCAAAATCGAGTCCTTCTTCTCCATCTGCTGCCGTGTCCACTGCAAATCCTGCTTCCTTAAGCCCCTGCTCCACAAAATTCCTTATTGTCCTGTCATCTTCGACTACCAGTATTCTCATGCCTGCCCCCTGCTTTCGCGGAAACCCGGTTTGTAATAGGGACATAACTCTTTTCTGCAGCCATGGGGGTGCCTTTCCATATCGCTGCAGACTATATGGCTGCTCATCCTTGATAAATTGATCTGCAGACAATCAGAGGCAAAATCCCTGGCAATTTCCAGGGATTTTCTTGCATACGCCCTGCAGCAGCTCGGCCCTGTCAGTTCTGTAATTGCAGGCACTATTTCTGATATTGCGCTCATGGTAATCTTCTGCAATGAATCAGTTCCGCATCTGGAGCCGAGAATAACGGCGAAACAGGCGCCAATTCCAGGTACAATTCCACAAACTCCTGTAAGACCGCAGTAACCACCCACGGCCTGCCGTTTTGTCCGTGCGTAAATCTCCTGGACCATCTCTTCTGATACCGTTACAGCACCATGATTTTTTAAAGCGGTTATAAACGCACCGGCAGCCATGAAGGCATGGTGACATCCAAGCATGGGAATATCAGGTGCAGCGATCATCTTTTCAAAAATATGAAGCGGATCAGTGGAGGTGGTTTCCGAACATATTTTTTGCGCAAGAATTATGGATTGGTGGTTGTGGCATTCATCACAGACGTAGTGGCCCTCTGGACATCTGACTGAGCCTTTTTCAACCTTGCCACAGGAGCTGCATGTAAGTTTTCTTTCTGTGGCAAAATATTCCAGCCGGGCGCCGCAGACCAGGCAGTTTTCCGGCTCGGAGTGTCTGTTGCTAACATCAGTTGGCAATTCACAAGCCTGACCAGGCCTGTTCTTGTCCGGCTCTCAGCAACTGCCGTTTTTGTTTTTCAAAATAGTCATGTCATTTACCCATAAAGGATATTCCGTGCAGCCTGCAGTAAACAAGCGGCAGGACGTTAAGCGTAAAAAAGATACTTGCAAGCAGCCCCCCGATAACACAGATGGCAAGGGACTGCTGAATTTCCGACCCCGTGCCTATACCTAGGGCAATGGGGAAAAGCGCAATGACAGATGTAAGCACAGTAAGGAGGATGGGACGGGTGCGTACGCTTGCCGCCTTTTCAATGGCAGGGATTATTTCCATGCCCTGGCTTCGGTATTCTTTCACAAAGTGCAGAAGAACAATACCATGGTTGATACCTATGCCAAGGAGTGTAATCAGTCCAATTATAAAGGAAAGATTGACCTCCGCACCAGTAATAACCATTGCAATAAAGGCACCTGCAAAGGGAAGTGGCAGGTTCAGTAATATGGCAAGGGGATCTTTCATATTGCCAAGATGAATGGTGATTATGATAAAAATCAGGAGTACAGAAATTATGCCATACACAGCAAAATCCCCGGCCATATCCAGCAGGTTTTCATATTCACCGCCGAATCTGGCAAAATAGCCTTGAGGCAGGCCAAGTGCCTTGATTTTCCGCATCAGGGCCTTTCGTACCTGGGGAATCGGGCCCTCTATCTCCATTGGGAGTGTCACAACACGCTGAAGATTGATGTGCTGTATTGAACCTGCGCTTTCAGTCGTTTTTATCGTAGTTAGCCTCTCAAGTGGTACGTATCCAAGGTCAGTCTTGATTCTGATCTGCCTGATCTGTTCTTCCGTGATCCGGTCTCCCTGTGGATCACGCAGGAATATAGGTATAACGACCTGATCTTTAATGATATTTCCTACAATGTCGCCTCCTGTATGAAAACGCACTTCCTGCAGTATTCTATCCGCGTCCACTCCATAGCGGGCCAGATGATCACGTCTGGGAGTTACAAGAAGCTGCGGCACCTTGAATCTGGCGTTGTTCACAGTTGCTGCAATGGAGGGAATGGTCCCTGCCGCCTCTTCCACCCTTGAGGCAACTCTTTCAAGAGTATCATAATCTTCTCCATAGAGGGTCACGGCAAATGCGCTGGGAAGCCCGCTCATGGCCTCATCCATCTTTTCTGCCGTAACCTGGTGATAGATAGTAACAATACCAGGAATGCTGTCACTTTCTCTACGGAGTTCTTTCATAACGGCAAATATGGATGCCTTTCGCCTCTGTTTAAGCTTGATGGTAAGCTCTCCCCGGTTTACAGGCTCAATCTGAAAGGTGCCTCCCTCACTTCCGGTACGTCTGTAAACCGCTTCAACCGCAGGGTGTTTCAGGGCCATCTTCTCAAGCTCCATGCCAATGCCGTTTGCCTCCTTAAGGCTGGTTCCAGGCGGCATATGGTACTCAAGGAGAATTGCTCCCTCGTCCACCCTGGGGATAAACGATACAGGGAGCAGGAGCATTGAAAGCGCGGAAAGCGCAAGCAGTCCAAAGGAGAAAAGAATAGCCGGCATGGGATAATTCAGAAACCGGGCCAGCAGACTGTGATTTATGCGGATAATCATGTCCACAAACGGCTGTGCAACAGGCCGTTTAAGCGAAAGTTTTTTCTGATGCGCCATGTAAGCCGGAATGATACTGAGGGATATTATCAGGGACAGCAGAAGCATGATGCTTATCACGGCGCCGAAAGGCCCTGTAAACCTGCCTCCAAGCCCGCTTAAAAACAGGAACGGGATAAAGGCCGCCACTGTGGTAAATGTGCCGCTGGCATCGGCTGCGGCAATCTCCCTGGTCCCCTTTATGGCAGCAGAGAAGGCGTCCTCGCCCATATCACGATGACGGATGATATTTTCAATAATGATAATTGAATCATCCACTACCAATCCCACGGCAACTGCCATGGCACCCAGGGTAATCATGTTAAGGCTGTAACCCAGAAGATCCATGAATATCAGTGTAACCACGGCAATCACAGGTACACTGAGCGCAACAACCATGGAGTTACGGATGCTGAAAAGAAACAGGATCATCATGGCGCCTACAAGCATGATACCCATGAGGATGTCATCCCTTAAGGAAACGGCTGAGTCCCTGATCACCTTTGACTGGTCATATACCTTTATCACCCTGACCCCTGAAGGAAGGAGATGGGAGACAGATTCAAGGGCCTGGTCAAGCCTGCTTACAAGAGAGAGGGTGTTGGCACGGGCATTTTTATATACCTTCATTACCAGCCCGGGCCTTCCGTTTACATAAACTTCGTAACGCCTTGGCATAAATCCCTTTTTAACCCTGGCAACGTCTTTAAGAAAAACCGGAGCGGAGGTGATCCCCACGTTTCGCAGGTCATCAATGTCCCTGATCATTCCCCTGCCGGTAACAGCAAAATCCCTGTGCCACATGCTCATGAAACCTGCCATGACCTGCCGGTTGTTTGCGGCAACTTTACCGGCGATTGTGGTATAATCGAGCTTGTTTCGCCAAAGTTTCAGGTCATCAGGATGTATTATGTACGCGCTCTGTTCACCGCCGATCACCTCGATGCGGTTGACTCCGGGAACTGTTCTCAGGTAGTTGGCTATTTTAAGCTTGAAAAGGCTCTTAAGCTCTCCAGGGTCTGTATTGCTGCCATAGATCACGCCGTATTTTACGATATTCTGAAGAGTGGAGCCCAGGTTCTCCATAACAGGCGTTGCATTCCGGGGAAGGGCCGGAAGGGCTGTTGAAAGGGCCTGGGAGACAAGGGACCTGGCATCCCTGCTGCTGATTCCCCAGTTAAACTCCACTGTCACTGATGAAAGACCGGGCCTTGATACGGATGTTATCCGCCTCACATCCTGGAGGGAGCGCATCTGTGCCTCGATTGGCCTGGTAATGAGTATTTCCATGTCTTCAGCAGAACCACCCTGGTAATGTGTGATAATATTGATAAGCGGATAATTGAGGTTGGGGAACAGGTCAACCGGAAGCCTTGTATAGCTGTAGATGCCTCCTGTAATCAGCATGATCAGGATGAGCAACATTGGCGCAGGGTGTTTTATGAAGTGTTTCAGCATGAGCAAAAAACAGACTCTCAATAAGTCAGTGCAAATTCTTCTGTCAGTCTATAAGCCTGTAACTGCTTGAAAAATCGCGGTTAAATATTTCATAGGCACTTCGGGTTATTACCTTGTCTGTGGATGTTACTCCCGATATGATTTCACACCATCCATGTTGAACAGAGCCGGTTATGACCCTTACTTTCCTGTATCCCTTATCTGTTTCAACAACTGCAAATGTTTTCCCCTTGTCATCCCTGAGCACGGCATCTCCAGGTACGGCAAGCGCTCTATACTCTCTTATGACAATACGTCCTGAGACACTTTCCCCAGGCTTCATGGTATTGCTTATTTCACTCCCCTCAATCCATACCACTGTTGCGCCATCAGGGGCCTTCGCAGGTAAAACCGTTGAGATTTTGCCTTCTGCGTCTTTCCCGGATGCATTATGCACTATCACAGTTCTGCCATTAAGGTCTGTGTCTTCCGGGACAAACACCCTCGCTATGATGCGAAGCTCATCAGAGATAACGTCTGCCAGAGGTGTAGCCCTTGTCACATACTGCCCCTGGCTTACAAGGCGGGCAGTAAATATCCCGTCCATTGGCGAACGAATAAGTAGTGAGTCATTAAGTGCGGCCAGTTTCTGCCTTGCGGTGGCCAACTCACCTTGCAAAGCGGCAAGCCTGGCCTTTGCAGCCAACAGGTTCTCTTGTGTGGTCAGTTTTTTTGATGCGGCATAACTCCTGCTACTTACCACATCTTTCATAAGGGCGATTTGCTTTTCAAGGGATGATACCTGTGTCCTTAGGATTTCCTTTTCATGCACAGCGGATTTACCTCCAAGGACAAACAGCGGTTCATTTGCTTTTACATGAGTGCCGTCCTCTACCCTGACAGCAATAATTCTGCCGTCTGTTACAGGTTTTATCTCAACTCTTTCCCTGCTTTCAACAGTCCCGAAACAGTGCAGGCGCACGGAAAAATTCTGAAGCTCAGGCAGTGTTGTTTCAATGGTATTTATTTTGACAGACCCGGCGTCAAAAGGACTGTGGCTATTTTGATGCAGCCTGTCAAACAACAGGACCGCGCCTGCCAGAACTGACAGTGCTGTCACCCAAAATATGAACTGTTTTTTCATTGTTTGTTCCGGACATGGGGGGCTGCCCCGCTACCCCCTTTTGATAAATTTGGTTGCGTAAGCCTCTAATATGATAATAAGCTATATTTACTGTAACATTACCCTAAGATTACTTTTTTGTAATGATGCGGGTTTCAGGGTGCGGCATGACGTCACTATTTTGGAAGCCTTTCGAATTGTCGTCTTAGCCGGGTCTGCACAATTTCATGGTAGGTTCACTGCACCTTAAGACAAAAGGACGCAAAGAATTTACATGACCGCATCACGTTATGATATTGAGACAAACGGGGAGTGCTCCCTCAAGATATGTAGGGATGATGGGGACAGGGATGATGGGGACAGGCGAATTATGCTCATGAAGAGCAAGAAGGTTTGCTGGTTCCCAAACTCTAGCTTGGGAACCAGCACAGGACTTGTCACGCCTACGTCATTCCGGCCGGTTGCTACCCGGAATCCATAAATAAAATGCGGTAACTTGTCACCACTTATTGATAAGTTACCATAATTCTTCATAGAGTTGTTCCAATGTCCAGAGTTTTACACGGCTTTCAGCCGGAAGCTGCATGGGGGAACGAAGAAATAAAAGCCCATGTACCGTGTAGTTTTCCGGATTTGGAAATGCCGTTATTTTTGTCTTCAACTCCTGGATGAGTTTTGGTGTTGATGCCACCTTTCCCCATTTGCACTCACCAATATCCACAACGCCATCCCGCCTAATACCAACCACATCAACCTGCATATTTTTGTCCCAGTACTCGCCAATTTCATAAGAGCAGGTCAGTCCTTCCCGGAGATATATGCGGGCCAGGGCCTCCCTGCATAAATTTTCAAAACACTGACCAAAGTAAGAATCAAGTTGGGGGCTGATCAAATTTAAGAAGGCGTTTTTCTCATCCATCTGGTAAATTGCCGAGCCATTTGGGTATATGAACCGGAACCAGAACCGGAGAAGTGGATCATCCAGTTTATAACGAACCTGTCTTTTATTTACTTTTTTGCCACTCAGGGGATGGTGACGGGCTATGTATCCCAGCTCTATAAGGGTGTTCAGGTAATAAAAGAGCGATTTTTCTTCAATGCCAGTGACCTGCGCTATCTGGCGGTTGCTGACTGCACCGGATGCAAGGGCAGTCAGTATGCCAAAATATTTTTTCAACTCTTTCAGTTCTTCCCGAAGTAAAAATTCCGGCTCCCGGGCCAGCGCTGAAAATTCATTTAGAAAATTGGTGCATATATTGGTATCCACCGACTGGGAAGAAGAGAAAAATCTGAGATAATAGGGAATGCCGCCGCAGATAAAGTACACCTTTGCCTTGTCTGTAACCGACCAGTCAGGATGAAATTCAGCAGCTTCAAGGAATGAAAACGGTTTGAGAAATATCTGACCGGATCGTCGTCCAAACAGGGGGCTTTTTTCACCCAGCACCCTTTTTTCCATGAAGCCAATATACGAGCCGCAAAGGATTAAAAAGACCTTTCCCTTGCCTCCCCAACCCTGGTCAATCAACGCCTGCAGCACCGACGGAAGTTCCGGACTTGCCTCCACTGTCCACTGAAACTCATCCATAACGATGATTAACGAATCTTCGGCACGGATCTGTGAAACAGTTAATGAGATTGCACCCTGCCAGTCATTGACCGAAGTTTTTTCCAGCAGTGGTTGGTCAAGGGCAGATGCGGCATTACGCATAAACTCTCGTATCTGCAGGCGGGCAGGTGCCTGTTTGCCCAAGAAGTAAATCGCCTTTTTATCACTGATAAAGTGTTTGATCAATTCACTCTTGCCTACCCTGCGTCGGCCATATATGGGTATAAAGGTATGATCTTGTGCCCGGTAAGCATCATCAAGGAGTTGTAATTCCCTTTTTCTGCCTATGAATTTTGTCATTATCACCCCTCAAAAGGTGGTTTTTTCCTGTTTGCTGGTTCCCAAATTGGAGTTTGGGGACCAGCAGATAACAGCCTTTTTTACTTTGAGTTGTTTTCGGATAAAAATCTTAGCGCGCTATCATCCAACTTATTTTTGGACAGCCCCTAAAAATCGTAAAAATGCAGATTTCCCGTCTTGAATACAGGATAGTAAAACAGACTTTAATAACCAAGCCTGAACTTGCCAAGCCAAAACTTGCCAAGTTTAGACTTGTTAAGTTTGCTTGGTGTGTTTGAAGGTTATGGAGACGGCGATAAGAAATTGTTTTTCATCAATTGAGCCTGTGGAAGTAAAATATAGTCCTCACCCAAATTTAAACATTAAATTATATTTAGACCGTCGTCTTGTTTTATCAATAAGGGGTGTTGTCTGCTCTATTAAATTAAAAACCACCGCCTGAAATTATCTGAATATTCTACCTGTGCATTTCTGAAAAAGGTGGAAGAAACAGGAGATATGTTCCTTCACAAAAAAATCCCTTACACTACAGTCTGATATGCAAAAGCACAGGCAGCACAAGAAGCACAAGGAATGTCTGCACTGAAAGCCCGGAAATAATGGCAATTGCAAGCGGGGTCAGCATGGCAGAACCCTTGCCGATTCCAAGGGCAAGGGGGAGGAGTGCAAAGATGGCCGCAAAGGTGGTCATGGCAATGGGCCTCATGCGGTTCTTGCCTGCCTGGAGAAGGGCCTTTTCATGCTCCATGCCCCCTGCCTCAAGATACCTGAGTTCTGAAACATAGAAAATGGCGGTTTCCGTTACTATGCCCACTATCATGGTCATGCCCATCATTGAGGAGATATTGATTTCCCTTCCGGTAATGTAAAGCCCTGCCATCACTGCCATTAGCGCAAGCATGGTGTTGAATATCACGGCTGCTGCAGTCCTGAAATTTTCATACATAAAGAGCAGCAGAGTAAAGACAAGGAGCACTGCCCCAACAAATACTGCCACAAGCCCTTTGAACGCAATCTGCTGCTGCCTGTAAAGGCCGCCAAGCTCGTAATACACACCTTTTGGAAGCCGCCCCTTATGCTCCATTACGGTTTTGATATCTTTGATAACAGAGCCCATATCCCTGCCGCTTATGCGGGCAGTCACAGGGATCATGCGTTTTAAATTCTCACGTATAATCTGAGGCTGGCCGCTTACAGGCATGAGGGATGCAATCCGCTTGAGAGGGAAGAAATGTCCATCTGGCGCACGCAACATGATATTTTCAATAGCCGCTTTCCTGTCACGCAATTCTTCGGGCAGCCAGACCCTGAGCCCTGTCATCTTGATGCCCTCCTGTATGAAGGTTGTTACATTGCCCTCAATGGAGTTACGAAGCATGTTGGTAACTGCCTCGGGCGCCACGCCTTCCATGGCTGCTCTGTCCCTGTCTATGTGGATTATCATGGCATCACCTGCCAGCACAATTCCGTCCCTGATATCCACCACGTTGGGGATTTTTCCTATCTCGTCCGCTATCTTCGGGGCAAGGGCAAGGAGTTTTTCCTCGTCATCAGAAAAGAGCTTTATCTCTATGGGCTGCGGAACTGCTGTAAGATCACCTATGAGGTCTTCCATGAGCTGGGCCATTTCAATCTCAAGGCCGGGGACCGTATGCTCCACCTGTTTTCGCACAGCGTCCATGACAGCTTCCACAGGCCTTCTTTTCCCGGACCTGAGCCTTACGAAGAAATCTCCCTCATTTGCCTCTGTAATATAACCTCCAAGGGCAAGGCCGGTTCTCCGGGAGTATGTCTCCACCTCCGGGGTGTCCATGAGTATCTTTTCCACCTGTTTTACCAGCCTGTCAGTCTCTTCAACCGATGTGCCGGCCGGGGCAACGTAGTCCAGGATAAAACCGCCCTCGTCCATGTGCGGCATGAACCCTGAGCCTGTATGCTGATATGAGAACCATCCGGCAAGACAGATTACAAGCACGCCTGGCACGAGAAGCGCCGGTCTTTTGAGCACTGGAACAAGTGCCTTTTCATAGAGACGGAAAACAGCCTGCCACCACCTTCCCGGCTTTTCACCCTTTGCGTCCCTTACGCCAAGTATCAGAGAGGCCATTACCGGAACACCAAGCCAGGCAATGAAGAAGGAAAATACCAGGCTTGCGGCCATTGTGATGGAAAGGGCCTTGAAAAAGGCACCTGTAACACCTGTGAGAAAGGCAAGGGGCGCAAATATGATTATTGTGGAAAGGGAAGAGCCTGCAAGGGGAATGGTCATCTCCCGCACGGCCTGTTTAATGGCCGCGTTTTTTTCTGCACCCGGCTCACTTAAGGCACGTACAATCTGCTCCTCCATTACTATCATGTCATCAATTACAAGCCCCACCGCTGCGGCAAGGCCCCCGAGAGTCATTATGTTGAACCGCATTTTCAGGAGAAGCAGGATTAACACGGATGAAAGCAGCACCACAGGCACCATGACAAATGCTATTGAGGTCATTTTAAGATTTTTCAGAAAAACCAGAAGGATGATTGCGGCAAAGCCCACTCCCACAAACACCGCATCCCTTACGCTCAGGGCAGAGGCCTTCACAAGCCCGCTCTGATCATACCAGTTTGATATCCTTACGCCCTCTGGCAGATGAGGCCGGAAAGAGGCAAGTTTTTTCCTGATGTCAGATGCGATCTGCACGGTGTTCCCGCCGGGCTGCTGGAAAACCTGGAAAATCACGGCCTCATGACCGTCAGCCGTGACCCTGGTCCATTTCGGGGCCTTCCCCCTGGTAACAAGGGCCACATCTTCCACCCTTACCAGCCCGTTTGTGCCTGATCTCAATACGGTATTTTTTATCTGTGTTATGTTTCTGATCCTGGTATCAGAAATGGTGAGATAGAGTTTATAGTGATCCTCCATCCTCCCCACAGCCTGCACAACATTTGATGCCGAAAGGCCTGCGGCAACGTCCTGCACAGTAAGACCGAGCCCCATCAGCCGGGCAGGATCAACAACAACCTGATATTCAGCGGTATCTCCTCCCTGCACTCCTATGCGTGCAACACCTGTTACGGTTGAAAGCAGGGGGCGAAGCTTGTAGAGGGCAATGTCCCTGAGCTTCACAGGAGATACGGTGTCCGAGGTAAGGCTGTATGCCAGCACGGGAAATACTGTGGGGTCCATGCGCCTTACTTCAAACGCGGTTCCTGCAGGAAGGGCAGGCAGTACCTGATTTACCGCGGATTCAACCTGAAGCATTGCGGCAATCATATCCTCGCCCCAGTCAAAATTGATTGAGATATCCGCAGCACCCCTTGTTGTATTGGAACGAACCGTCCGAACTCCAGGCACAGCCCTTACCGCCTCTTCCACTGGCCTTGTCACTTCAATGGCCATAAGATCAGCGGGCCGGTCTCCTGCATCAAGGGCTATAACCACCCGTGGAAAGTTCACGTGCGGGAACAGGGCCACCGGCAGTCTGAAGGATGCAAAAAGGCCGCCTGCGGCAAGGATTCCTATCATGAACAGGATGGAGCGTTTATGGGACTTGAGCCATTCAGGAATGTTCTTCATGACGCATGCCAGCCTGTTGTCTTGCTGGAAATAGATAATTTATTCTCTTTTCTGATTATCCTCACAGGCATGTTGTCATTGAGTTCATAATTGCCCAGTATCACTACTTCATCACCGGCCTTTATGGACCGGGAATATATCTCAATAGAATCCCTGTCCTGCCATCCGGTTTTCACAACATGCCTGCACGCCCTGCCATGTTCCACTGTAAAGCATACTGCACTACCGTTTCCGTCAGGAATCACCGCGCTTCTCGGCACCACAATCCCCTTGCGGGTATCAAGCACTATTTCAGCACGCACAAACTCGTTTAAAAGAAAATTTGAATCAAGGGGCAGGGACACGAACACATCTATGAGCCTTGAGGAGCTGTTAACCGCGTGGGAAACTGTTCTGATTGTGCCTGTTTTCTTTGACATATCCCTGTTAACCGGAACCAGCATGACCTCTTGCCCGGATTTAAGCCAGTGCATGTCGTGGGGCTCAACTCCTATGGCAGCCTCCAGCCTGTTTCCGTAAACAATATCCATGAGAGGAGAGCCTGACGTGATTATCTGCCCGGCCCGGCAGTAGAGCCTTGTGACCATGCCATTATTTTCTGCGTTGATGGTGAGTTTTTCCGCCATCTTCATGGATTTCAGGTTTTTCATTCGGAGCATGGCAAGGTTATACTCCTTTTGGGCCTGGATCATCTCAGCGGCAGTGGCAAGTTTCATGTGCTTGCGCTCCCTGACCTTGTCGAGCTGCTGTTTCGCGGCCTTCAGATCGTTTTCTGCTGATTGCATTATGAGAAGCGAGGAAGGACTGGGGGCAATTTCCACAAGCGGCATGCCCTGTTCCACCTGCTGTCCTTGAGTCACAAAGCTCTTCTCAATACGGCATTCAAAGGGAATGGTAATACTGATGGTATTTCCAGGCGCAGGGGTTATACGTCCATAGGCCATGAGTACGTCTCTGACGACCTGCTCATGAGCAATGGCGGTATGGACCGTGGCGGCAACAGCAGGGCCTGTTTCGCCCTGCCCCGAAAGAGCATTGTCTGAAAAAAACGTCACTATTGCCATTACAAGAGAGAAAACATAAATGAATGCTGTGTATGCCATATTTTTTTCCCTGTTGCTGTTCATTATATGGTACCGTTCATCAGTCTTTTTTGCTGGTTCTTTCCTTTCCAACCGTTCCCAGGGCGGATATATGTGCCTGTGGCTGTCTCCATGGCTACTGCGAGTTCTGATATCCCTGTTTTTATGTCCAGCAGAGCCGTCTTTTCCTTAATCAACGTGATCATGGCCTGATAATATGTGATAACATCAGCATTCCCGTGCGAAAGGGCCTCACGGTACATCTCCACCATATTCCTGCGGGAAGCAGCCGCCTCTTCTGTTTTCATGTAATGTGCCAGGGCGCTATCAAGTCGTACCTTTATTTCCTGTGAGGTTGAAACCGCGTCAAATATCCTTGCCCTGTACTCATCAATGGCCCTGGCCCTGTATGCCCGCGCCATGGCAATCTCTCCCTGCCTGCGGTCAAACAGCGGGATTTCAAGTGTCACAGCAGGGCCGGTGGTTATTACATCGCCTGTGTCGCCTGCATGAGTGAATCCAATACCTATTTTCGGGAACTGAGAAAGCACAGTTTCCCGTACATGCTCATCACTGCTGCGGCATGCGTCCCGCAGGGCCATTATGTCCAGCCTTCTACTCATGATGTTTTCCGGGGCGCTGTTAATCTGTGCCATAACAGATGGATCAAATGGAATTGAAAAAGCGCTATCCTGAACAACAGGGTCATAGTCCGGTGGCAGACCCATTATGCGTTTCAGCGCGGCCTTCTCCTGCCGGATATCCTCCATATTTTTTGCAAGGCCTGCCTGCACCTCAAGAAGGGCAGTGCGTGCAGATGCCAGGGCAGGGGCGGTTTCCACACCGCGTTCTACCGCCTGCCTCAGCAGTGCCACCTGTTTCCCAAGGGTCAGGGACCACTCCTTGAGGAGCGTCCTTTTTTTCATGGTCCAGAAGAGTCTCAGCCAGTGAAGTTTGGCAGCCTCTGCGGTCTGCCACTCTTTCCAGGCAACCTCAAGGTCCACAGCCTTCTTGTTAAAATCAGCAGTAGAGAGCCTGGCCTGCCTTGTGACAAGGGCTGAAATATCCCAGTCAATGCCAATTCCAAAGGCGTTAACTGTGTCGCGCGTCACACCCCCTGTAGGGAATTCATAGTTGTATGAAAGCTGGGGATTGGGCAGAAGACCGGCCTGAATGAGCTGCGCATCAGCAATTTTTTTCCTGTCCCGCTCTGTCTTCAGGTCAGGATTTGCAATAACAGCAATGACAGCGGCTTCCTCAAGAGAGATGCCGTCTTTCAAATTGATGCTCACCGGCTCAATAAGGGGATGCCTGAAGTCTGTTCCTTGTCGGGAAAGAGCTTCTTCATCTGGAAGCGCGGTTAAACTGGTAATAGTTCCGTTTCCTGCATACTGTGATTCAAGAGAGGTGTAGCCGGCACATCCACTGATAAACAAAAGAAGAGTCATGAGAAATACAGCAGGTATGCAGTCAATCAATTTTCGTAAGCGTTCACAGGGCACCAAGTCTGTTGCGCCATCGGGCGCTTGAAGTACAGGGAGTACGACTGCGCACCCGCCGCCTTGCATCTGCGGCACCCTGTAAACGCTTGTGGAATGGGGATGGTATGCAACAAAACTCGACATAACTCTGTGATTTGTTACAAATTTTCTATGTATGGCCATGTTTTTGATAATTCTGACTTTCATCTGTTTGTTGGCAAAGCAGGATTAATATGATTTTGTTTTTTACCCTTTGTTGAAAAATAATCTGCGGACTACCTATTTTACCAATGCTTTTCTGTGTGCCTACAAGCTGCAGGTATGTACCTTGTCCGGCAGCCCCGGGAAATGATTCAGAACAGGCTTGCACCTCATTTTCTGAAAAAATTTCCGGTACAACGTCTCTCAGATAAAAGACCGCCGCACCTCGAAGGGCTTCGTCAGGTTGATACAGTGCCACGGAATGACCAGAGTCTCTGGATATCTGCCGGAATACCGGTTTAAGCGAGTTGTCAGGCCATCTTATATGACTTCCAAATGCATACCAGTCCATGAAGAGTATCATGCATCCGCCAGTTAACAGGAAAATGGAAGAATAAAATCGTTTCTGAACGATATCTCTGGCGGAAGCTGCAAGTGGAAAAATGGTGATACTGGCGAGTAATCCAGGCAGAGCCGCAAGTACATCGTTTTTGTAGAGAAAAATCAGAAAAACCAGGGTTGCCACTCCTGCCGCAAGGATCAGTAAGCCAATAAGATATTTCGCAATTCTGCCAGAAATGCACCATTTGAAATGACCCCGGATACAGTCATCAATGAATACTCCGGCCATCCATGCGGCTGCTGGGTGTATGGGTATCAGGTAAATGGGACGTTTTCCTGATGCGGCTGAAAGCATCAGAAAAGGAAAGATCAGCCAGGATATAATCAGCAGTGTCCTTCTGTTTCCATATCCGGCAACTTCCTTAAGGTACAGGGGGAGTGCTACCGGCATGACAACGGCCCAGGGCATAACCTGTTCAGGAAGCTTTTTCAGATAGTACCAGAATGGTTCTGCATGGCCCTGGTGAGAGCCGAGGAACCTTCCGAAATTATTGACCCAGACTACTTCATAAACAGCATCAGTCCCCGCAGCCTGATATAAAAATATCAGCCATATCCCGAACACTGCCAGAGACATTATCACAGCCATCAAGAAAAGCCCGGCCTGTCTGCCTGATACGCGTCCTGCATTAAAACCATTGGCCAGCACATACCATGGCACAAGTGTTGTCAGGGGGATTGCCAGGGCAACCAGTCCCTTGGTGAGCAGGCCGCCTACCAGCACCAGCGCCAAAAGCAGGGTCCAGAACACTTCATGCCTCTGTTTCCTGCATGAAAGCAGTCCAAACCCGGCATATATGCTCCAGATTACAAAAGAAGTAAGCATAAGATCAGTTATGCATCTTCTCCCGGTGATGAAGTACTGCACGGAGACAGCCAGCATCATGGCTGATATCAAGGAGGCTGACCTGGAAAAACCAGATTTTCTGGCAAGGAGAAACAGACCAGCCACTCCGGCTATGGCAGACAGGGCTGAGGGAAGTTTTGCCGCGGCAGGAGTGAAGCCCAGCAAATGAAAGGCTATGGCCTCGCTCCAGAAATAGAGCGGAGGTTTTTCGAGGAATGGATGGCCATTAAGCAGGGGGACTGCCCAGCTATTTCCAATGAGCATATTGGCGCCTATTCCTGCCACACGTATCTCATCCGGGGCCCACAGGGGCCTGTGATTCAGAAAAAGCAAAAAGCCTGCTGAAACAAATATAATCAGAAAGATCAGGGTGGAGCTGTCGCTGGAAAGGATCTTTTCTGACATGCGGTTTGATGTGTTTGATGTGTGATAAAGCCCTTGCATGCCGCTACCGAATGATTCACCAGGGAGTTTGGAAGTATTTTTCACAGTATTTTCTTATTGTCTGTTTGCCGGACGTAAACGATAGAAGCAGGGTAAGCGTTCACAGGGCACCACATATGCTGTGTTGGCGGGCGCTTGAAGTACAGCTGCGCACCCGCCTTGCATCTGCGGCACCCTGTAAACGCTTACAGAATTGGGAAGGTATGCAGCAAGACTCGACATCACCCTGTGATCAGTTACGAAGCAGGAGTTAAAAAGGGGAGCCATAAATGGTTTCTAAAAACCCGTTATGAGAATTTATAGACCTTTTCAAGTATATAGGACGGCCTGTGCCGAACTGCCTGAAAAATGCGGCCAATATATTCTCCAACCAACCCCAGGGCAAAGAGCTGGCACCCTGCCAGGAAAAACATGAATGAGAAGAGCGTAAAAACTCCCTGAGCTGCCCATCCCGGGCCTTGAAACACTCTCATGATCATAATCACCAGTGCCAGCATCATGCCCAGGAGAGCTATTATGCTGCCGGCAAAAAAGAGTATTCTCAAAGGCCACATGGAAAATCCGGTCATAAGGTCCAGTTGAAGGCTCAGGAGTTTGATGATGGAGTATTTTGACTTCCCTCCCGCCCTTTTTTCATGACTTACTTCTATCTCCACGGGGTTGGCTGCAAAAAAAGTTGCAAGTGCAGGGATAAAGGTTCGATATTCCGGATTTTGCAGGATGGCCTGTACCACTTCACGGCTGTAGCCTCGAAGCATGCAGCCAAAGTCCTTTAACGAAATTCCGGAAATTCTGGTTATGATCCTGTTTGTTATTTTTGAGGCTGTCTTTCGAAACAGCGTATCATGCCTTGCCTTTCTGACAGTTCCAACCAGATCATGTCCTTTTTTGAACTCCGCGAGTATTCCGGGGATTTCTTCAGGGGGATTCTGAAGGTCTGCGTCCATGGTGATTATCCATTTGCCGCCTGCCTGGGAAAAACCTGCCATGACCGCTGCATGCTGACCGAAATTTCTGGCGAGATTAACTATCACACTATGCCCTCTCTTGTCGGCCTCTTCCTTGAGAAGTTCAAGAGTTTGATCGGTTGAACCGTCATTTACGAAGATAACCTCCCAGGTTTCTTTCAGCTGTGCCAGGACGGCAAACAGCCTTGGAAGCAGCACGGGGATATTGGCTTCTTCGTTATACATCGGAATAATCACGGAAAGAGCTGTTTCTTCCTGTATGTTCATTTTGAATTCCAATATCGTTCAGTAAAATTACATGCAAATCAATCGCACCCTGATTTTTCACACAAGTCATTTTCCGCTTCCGGTTTGTCTTCCTCAGAAAACAAAACTTGTCCGTTTCCGGCATCCACCTGGACCTCCATAAACCTGCCATCATTTGATAGGATCTCAACGCCATACACAAGAAAGCCTTTCTCTTCTTCCAACTTGCATTCATATACGCGGCCCGGCACCTCTTTTAGAGCTGCTTTTATGGCTTCCTGGCAGAAAATGGCTGCCATAGACACATATTCACTCCTGGAATGATTTTGAGTCGGCAGGGAACCCTTAACGGTGCCTGGCCCGTGTTCCCTGCTGTAAGACAGACTCACTGTTGATATGATTACTGTTACACCCATAATGATTAGAAAAAAGTTCACATTCCTGTCTGTTTTTTTCATGAATTGCTCTCCAGTCTCCTCTTTTATCACGGACTGAAAACCTGGTGATGCCGAGTCAGTTTCAGCCTTACATGGTCAAGCATAATAGAGGAACATTACCGGAACATTACCGTGTGATTACCATCAGATTAAATTTTCCAATCAGTATGGCAGGTGCGACAGCCCCTTGGTGTTTCTGCTTTGTAATGTTGAGGTAATGTTCCGGTAATTTGTATCTGTTAAACAAATTGGCATTTGGTCAACGCTGAATGCCTGATGAGAAGCGCTTCATGCAATGCAAACAAGGCAGGTTGTGCCTGTATAGATTCTGGAGATCACCGGTTATGAAAATTCTTGTACTTGGCGTGAATGGCTTTATTGGCAGCCACCTTGTAAGGCGTGTCATTACTGACACGGACTGGGAAATATATGGCCTGGACCTCTCTGCCGACAGAGTGGAACAATATCTTCATCACCCTCGGATACATTTTATCGAGGGTGATATCTCGATAAACCGGGAATGGATTGAATATCATGTGAAAAAATGTGACACCTGCATTCCTCTGGTCGCCATAGCCACACCTGCAACATACGTCAAAGATCCGCTGGCAGTCTTTGAGCTTGATTTTGAGCAGAACCTCCGGATTGTCAGGCAGTGCGCTAAATTTGGGACCAGGGTTATTTTCCCTTCCACCAGTGAAGTGTATGGTATGTGCAAAGATGAACAGTTCAGCGAGGAGACCAGTAATTTCATCTATGGCCCCATACACAAGCAGCGCTGGATATATGCCTGCGCCAAACAGATGATGGACAGAGTTATATGGGCAATGGGGCAGCACAGGGGCCTTCAGTTTACACTGATAAGGCCTTTCAACTGGATAGGCAGCGGTCTGGACAGCCTCTCTGCGCCCAAAGAAGGCTCATCCAGAGTGGTAACACAGTTTCTTGGCAACATTTTAAGAGGGGAATCAATCACCCTTGTAGATGGTGGCGAACAGCGCCGCTGCTTTACCTATGTGGATGACGGCATCGACTGCCTTTTGAAGATTATTCGAAACGAGGGCGGCAGGTGTGATGGAAAAATATTCAATATAGGCAACCCGGCCAATGATTATTCCATCAGGGAACTTGCGGAAATGATGATCGGAATAGTGCATGAATTTTCAGAAGTGCTACAGGTAAAATATAATTACGGACTCACTGGGGCACCAGTAGGGGGCAGAAACTTGCACGATGGAGATCCGCTCAGAACATTATTACTTGCTCCCTATCAGCTGGAAAAACAGGTGTATCCTTTTAAGGAAGTCTCTGGCAAGGAGTACTACGGCCCTGATTATCAGGATGTGGGATACAGGGTTCCAGACATAACAAATGCCCAGAAAATACTTGGCTGGAGGCCGAAAGTTTCTCTTGAAGAGGCGCTACGTTTGACCATTGCCTCTTATCTCCAAGAAAATAAAAATGGTGACCCGGAGGACCTGGATCTGTAGCTGTTTTTTAGTTGCAGGAAGCATGGGAAGTGAATTGAAAGGACTTTTTAAGGAAAACCAGAGACCTAGATTGAGCGATTGTCGGATTTGCTGCAGATCCGCGAAAGAGGAATTCCCATAATAGTCGGCTATATGGGGATTCCTCTGACAAAGGAGATGCAGTAAATACGGCATTCCCGAAGGGTTTCAAAACTGGAAAGCGATAATAGACATAACTCTTTTTAATTTCATTAAAAAAAATAATTTTCCAGATTTTGAAACGCTCAATCTAGGAGAGAGAAATCTGTGACAAATAGAAGGGAGTTTCCTGGATTTAAGAGGGGTCTGTGCGAAATGCCGTGGCCCGCCTTTTTTTGGCTATGTGCTCTTTTTCTTCTGTTCTGCATGCTTGGATACCGGTCTTTCTGGGGATCTGAAGGGCGCTGGGCCGAGGTGGCCAGGGAGATGATGTTAAAGGGTGACTACTTTCATCCCACAATAAATTGGACGCCCTATTTTGATAAGCCGCTTCTTACATACTGGGTTATTGTTGCAACCTCCTGGATTACCGGAAGCATGAACGAATTTGTGGTCCGCTTTCCCGGAGCAGTTGCAGGGCTTGTCTCTTTATGGGCTACTGTCACGCTGGCAAAAAGGCTTTTCAACCACAGGGCCGCTTATCTTTCCGGATGGATTCTTCTTACCTCGTTCGGTTTTCTTTTCTGGTCACGAACTGCATGTGCTGATGTTGAAAATGTAGCTTTTATTGTCCTTGCTGTTCTCTGGTACAGTGTGAGACGGGACAGACCCGGGTTCGTTTCCTATTTCGTATTTTATGCCATTTGTGCCACAGGCGCACAGTTCAAGGGGCTTCCGGCTGCGGTGTTGCCATGTCTTATCTGCATCCCTGATATGTTGAGAAAGGGCAGGTGGCGGTCCTATATTTCCCTGGCCCACATTGCCGCCTTCATGGCCGGTGCTGTACTCTACCTTGCTCCGTTCTGGTACGCGTCCCTCTCTGCGGAAGGGTATGGGCAAAGTGGTTTCTATCTGGTTTTCAGGGAGAATATTCTCAGATTTTTTAATGCATTTGACCATAAAGAGCCATTTTATGTCTATTTCTATTATGTTCCCCTGCTATTTATTCCCTGGTCGCCTGTTGTCATCGGCGCAGTTGCTGAAAGTATAAAGAATTACAGGGCGATGGATTCTGCCTCAAGGTGGATGGCAGAGGCATGCCTGGTTGTCTTTTTGATATACACACTCTCTTCCTCCAGGCGCAGTTACTATATATTACCCATAATGCCATTTCTCTCCATTGCTGCCGGAAATTTTCTTTCCCGGAGGGTGGAAAACAGACTGTATGAGTTTTGCCTGAAAGTTCAACTATGGTTTTTCATTGCGGCAGGTGTACTGGCGTTTTTTGCTCCGTTAATCTCTTATGGAGTTATACATTTCACAGGAATTATCCCACCTGAAGGGCTTTCCTTTTCGCTTTTTTGTACCGGAGCTTTGTCCCTTCTGGGAATTTTTCTCTGCAGACGTTTCCTGTCTGACTGCCAGTGGTCCGCATCCGCGTCAGGACATACATCCTCTTGTTCATCCTGGGCTTTGCCAGCCTCTATATTTTTAGCCCTGATTTTTAGTCTTGGTTTTTTCTGCTGGCAGCAGCCTGTTCTTGAGGAATACAGGTCCACACGTCCATTTTTGAAGGAGGTTCGAACCATGATGGGAGATATCTCTCCCGACAGGTTAGCTCTCAGCAAGGACACTGCAAATGTAATTTTTTATCTCGGGTTTGAAGGGCCTGTGCGGGTACTGAAGAGCAGAGAAGAGGTAGCAGGTTTTTTAGCGGGAGGCGGCAGGCGTTTCATTATTGTCCAGCGGAGAATGTTAAACCGCGGATTTGCTGTTCTACCTGATGAAATGAAAAGAAACCCTCTGCGTGCTTCCGCTCTCTATCCAGGACAGCGCAGGAAAAAGATGCAGCTTCTTGTATGGGAGTTAAATGGGCCGCTACGCATATCACTATCCCGCTGAAAGTTTATGCAAATGAAGTTTCTTAAAAAATCTCACTCCACCAACCTTGATGCTCTCGTAAAAAGTCTTAGTTTTGAGTTAAGGCGCAAAATATACACAATATATGCTATATATAATCACAGTGATACAGACTATATTGTATGAGACATGTTCGATTCTGACTTTTTACGGGTCCATCAACTTTATTATGGCAGTCCCAATAAAATTATTTGGGGGTTTGCCTTGCGGCTGATAAATTATTGCAAAATCATCTGTATATGCAACCTTGCTAATACTTTTCCTGACATCAGAGAAGAGAAAAATTTTATGTTGGTCTTTGCCATATACGTTCTTATGCCGTATAAGTTCTCAAGCCGTTTTCTTACCTACATGAAAGCCTAGTCTTTTTAGGGCCTAATGCATTCTTCTTTGGCGAGGTTCTGAAATCATATATTGCCCCGCAATTGTTGAGCTCCATGAATTACGGCAACTACGTCGATCTGGTCAGGCTTGATGCGGTATATGATTCTGTAAGGCTTTTCTATCAGTTCTCTTACGTCGTCACTATCATATTCAGGAACCTTCCTCCCTGAATAAGGCTGGTCAGCGATTTGTTCTGATCGACTAATAATTTTATCAACCATCCGTAATGCATATGTAGGAGAATTTATGGAAATATATTAATAAATGTTAGCAAGATGGTTAATGGCATTTTGGGTCCAATGAATTTCCATCAGGTCAACCCAAATTTTTCTCTAACAACTTTTACGTCTACCGTTCTTCCTTCCTTACTATCCTTGATGCCTGCTTCAATTGCCTGGCGTACATAAATTTGATGCATGAGATCGTCCCATGTTGATTCTTCGGGAAGATTATCTAAGATTTTATAGGCTTCTTCTTTAATACTGCTGATCTGCATTGGGTTGCTCCTGACTTGTTTTAATTCGGCTGAAATTAAGATCTCACCCTTAACCTAATACCCGTTTCCTCGTTCTTCTTCAATATGTAGTGGAAAAATATTGATATCTCCCATTGATTATAATGGGTTACTGACTTATAATATTGTCAGTTCTTTCATAATCTACAGGACATTCTATGATATTCTTCATGTCTGAATCCTTTTTAAAGGCAGGCATTTGCCAGTTGACGTAATTTTTCACGCCGACGGCTCCAGCATGATTTCTTCAAATCAATTCATCGTTTTCATCTTTTACCACTCCCGCCATTCAATCCAATGCATGAATTTTGCCATTGGCAGCTAATGGCAGTGTCATCACATATTTCATAAATCCATTTTTACAAATTTATTCTTTCAGCTACCCCGCAGGGGAGAGCCTTTTCTCCTCATGGGGAAGCGCTCTCCTTTTTGGTGGATGCTGAATCGCGTTTTTAAATGAGGATGTACTGGCGGAAAGGCCTTTTCTGCGCGGTTACGTCCGGTCACAGGTGTTTTTTAATCATCAAACAACGAAAGGAGAGTAGAACATGAACAGAAAGACAGGAGCATTGTGGACAAAATCCTATGAGAAAGACGGCCAGACCATTCCCTATTATCAGTGCTGTATTGACTTTGGTATGCTGGGAGAGCAGCAGGTAACCCTGTTTCATTGCGATCCAAAGTCAGACAAGGCACCTGATTTTGAGATGGTGACTGGCAGGGACAGTGAGAAGAAAAACATAGGCGTTTTCTGGAAGAATACCTTTCAGAATGACGATGGCGAGGAAGTGGTATATCTCGCTGGCTATGTTGATGTTGGAATTCTTGGCAAAAGGAGTGTTTCCATCTTTGTGAACTCAAGGAAAGAAAAGGACAACCAGCCGGATTTCAACATCGTGATGCGCTTGGATGACGAGCGCTGATCCTGCCGGAAGAGAGGGATGTGATTATGGATAACCGGGATTTCTCAAATAAGATAGAACAGGTAAATGCAATTCTGAAAAACGGTGGCAGGGAGGTGATCCAGAAAAAGGAAACCGGCCACGTTCAATACGGCTACAAGCCCCAGTATGTCTTTGATGCCGCAAACGAGGTGATAGGCTCGGAGAACTGGCGGTATGAACTTGTAGGCGAGATGCAGGAAACAGACAACCAGGTAATTGCGTGCGTTGAGGTCTCTTTCAGGATAGGGGATCAGTGGCTTTCCAAGGGTGTTCAGTATGGCCAGAGCCAGATTGTCACCACCCAGAGGACTGGTGTCAGGAACCTTGGTGATGCCATGAAGGGCGCAATTACCGATGCAATCCAGAAGGGATTTTCCTTGTGGTCCATTGGAAAGGATGCCTACAGGGGCCTGCTTCAGAAGGTATATGAGCAGGGGCCGGGTGATTCTTCCCGTGATGACACTAGGAAAGATTCCGGATTTAAGAATGAAAAAAGCAATAAGGAACCAGAATTCAAGGTCCCGAAGCTTGACGGCATAGTCTATGACTACCGGGGCACTGACATCATTGCCAGGGGCAAGACCTATGGCAAGAGTGCAGCCCTTAGGGCCGCAGGCTTTGTCTGGCACAAGCAGAAGAAGTACTGGTACAGGAAGGCTGCATAAAAGCTTCTGAATAACCCATCATAACCCTCACGAAGGGGAGATGCTGATCCCCTTTGTGCAGGTGGAATCCGTCTCCTCTTCTTGAACAAAACCATTTTGAAAGGAGACACGACATGAACCAATCAACACTTCTTGCCCATCGCGGTACTAATTACGTTGAAGAATCCGAAATCCGTTCAGTTGCAGTACCTGCATGGACCAGGACCTGGCACCCGGTTGCCCACTGCGATCTCATTGACGCCCTTGAAATAGCAGTAAGGGAACATGACATGGAGGTCATGCGCAGGCAGTATGCCATGAACTCTGCTGGCTCAAGGCTCTTTGGCGTATGGGACATTGCAGGTGGCAACGGCAGCATTGGAAGCGCCATCGGGTTCAGGAATGCAACAGACAAGTCCATGGCAGTTGGAATCACCGTGGGAACAAGGGTATTTGTATGTGATAACCTTGCCATATCCGGTGATTTCATAGCCTTCAGGCGTCATACAGCAGGCCTTACCATGGACAGCCTCATTGAAATGCTGGTAAATGCCGTGGGGCAGGTAAGGGGACGCATGAAGGATTTCATGGCATGGCACGAATCACTTGCCCTGGTGCATCTCACCACTGACCAGGCATATATTGTTACCTGGCGCATATTGTCCGAAGGCATCCTGCCTGGACGCTCATTCAAGGCCCTTCACGATCTTCTCTATGTGGAGAACAGGTATGATCCCCTGACCCTTTGGGGCCAGCACGAGGCAGCAACAGAGCTTCTTACCAGAAACGGCAACCTGCTCACTGTATCCAGGGCCCACAGGAAACTGAACTTGCTCATGGATACGGTTGAAAGCGAGATGGCCTACCAACAGCACTGCATGGAGTGCCGGGACCGCTCCATACCTGCAATGCCAAGATAACAAATCCTAAATTCGAGCAATCGCTCAACTTAGGAAAATAATGATTCTCTAGAGGGAGGCAGAAACTCCCTTTGGGGTGGCCTGTCTCCTTTCTGGAACAGATTATTGAAGGAGGCAGCAATGATTGACCTTATTGAAAACGCTCTTTCAGAACTCTCTGCACAGCATACCGAAAGAGAGCTTGGCGACCGTTCATCTTATATTGGCGCATCAGACATTGGAGGATGCCAGCGCAAGGCGGTTCTTTCAAAAATTGATCCCAGGCCCCATAC